>NZ_JBSKHS010000005.1:260711-316290 GCF_057128685.1 Pseudomonas artemisiae | reverse complement strand
GACCTAAGCCCTGTAGCGTACAGGGCCCAGGCTCAAACGGCTTAACGATCACTGTCCAGGTTTTGGGGCGCAGTTCATAGCCAATAAGACGCCGTTCGCCAGCTCTGCTGGCTCCTACATGAAGCATGCGGTGATTATTCGGTAGGTGCGAGGCCCTGGCGCAAGTGTTCGATCAGCCCCCGAACCTTGGGCGACAGGTGCCGTTGTTGGGGGTACAGCGCCCATACGGCGGTATTGGGCGGCTGGTGAGCGTCGAGCAATGACACCAGCGCGCCATTGCGCAGGTGTTCGAGCACATAGTAGTCAGGCAACTGGCACAGCCCCATGCCTTTGACGGTGGCATCCAGCACCGCCTGGCCGCTGTTGCAGCGCCAGTTGCCCTGAGCGCGAATGCTCTGCTCGCGGCCATCCACTTGCATTATCCACTGGTCGCTACTGCCAATCAGGCAATTGTGTCGAGCCAGTTCGGAAAGGCTATGCGGCCGGCCATAACGCTCCAGGTAACTAGGCGCCGCGCACAGGTACATTCGCCTTGGCGCCAGGCGGGTGGCCACCAGCCGTGACGCGTGCAGCCGCCCCAGACGAATGGCCAGGTCCAGCCCTTCGTTAACCAAGTCCAGCGTGCGATTGGTCAGCTCTATATCCACTTCCAGCTGCGGATACCGGGTCATGTAATCGGTCACCAGCGGTACGATAAAACGCTCACCATAAGCGACCGCGCAGGTCATGCGCAGCAGGCCCTTGGGCTCGCTGGTGAGGTCTTGCACGGCGCGCATGGCTTCTTCTCGACCATCGTGCAGCCGTCGGCAATGCTGCAAAAAAGTGTGGCCAGCCTCAGTCAGGCTTACCCTTCGAGTGCTGCGATAAAACAGCCGGGTTTGAAGCCGCTCTTCGAGTTGTGCTACCTGACGGCTCACCTGGGAAGATGACATACCTAATTGTTCGGCCGCAGCGCTGAAATGGCCTTTCTCGGCCACGGCTACGAATTCATCGATCCCTTCCCAGCGCAATGCCATACGGATTATCCCTGAGTAGCAATAATGTTTCCCGAAAGTGCTGATTATCCGCTGTAAGACGATGAATTACACTATGGTTTTACCGGATTCAAGGAACCCCCATGATCAAGTCCCGTGCTGCCGTAGCCTTTGAAGCTTCAAAACCCTTAGAGATTGTTGAAGTCGACGTTGCCATGCCTAAGGCAGGCGAGGTACTGCTCCGGGTGGTTGCCTCCGGCGTGTGTCATACCGATGCCTATACGTTGTCTGGCGCGGACCCGGAAGGTATTTTCCCAAGCATTCTGGGGCATGAGGGTGGCGCGGTCGTAGAGGCGGTGGGCGATGGCGTAACCTCAGTGGCCGTGGGTGACCATGTGATCCCGCTGTACACCCCTGAATGCCGCCAGTGCAAGTTCTGTCTCTCTGGCAAGACCAACCTCTGCCAGGCCATTCGCGCTACCCAAGGCAAGGGCCTTATGCCAGACGGCACTACGCGTTTTTCGTATCAGGGCAAGCCTCTGTACCACTACATGGGCACCTCGACTTTTTCTGAATACACCGTATTGCCGGAAATCTCCGTGGCCCGCATTCCTAAAGAGGCGCCTTTGGAAAAAGTTTGCCTGCTCGGTTGCGGCGTAACCACTGGCATTGGCGCAGTGCTCAACACCGCCAAGGTCAAACCCGGTGACACCGTGGCCATCTTTGGCCTGGGTGGGATTGGTTTGTCGGCCATTCTGGGCGCGGTCAAGGCCAAGGCCGGCCGTATCATCGCCATCGACATCAATCCGGCCAAGTTTGAGATCGCCAAGCAATTGGGTGCCACTGATTGCGTGAACCCCAAGGACTACGACAAGCCCATCCAGGAAGTCATTGTCGACATGACTGACGGCGGCGTGGACTTTTCCTTTGAATGCATCGGCAACGTGCAACTGATGCGTGCGGCTTTGGAGTGCTGCCACAAGGGTTGGGGCGAGTCTGTGATCATTGGCGTGGCAGGCGCCGGCCAGGAAATCGCAACCCGGCCGTTCCAGTTGGTGACCGGGCGCGTGTGGCGGGGTAGCGCCTTTGGTGGCGTGCGTGGGCGTACCGAGTTGCCCAGCTATGTAGAGATGGCTGAAAAAGGTGAAATCCCACTGGACACCTTTATTACCCATACCATGCCGTTGGAGGATATCAACAAAGCCTTCGATCTAATGCACGAAGGCAAGAGCATCCGTAGCGTCGTTCATTTCTGAGGGGCCGGCCATGAGCCTGGAAAACCTGTCGTGCCAGAAGAGCTTCGGCGGCTGGCACAAGCGTTACAAGCATCGCTCCAGTACCCTGGGCTGCGATATGGTGTTCGCGGTGTACCTGCCGCCCCAAGCAGAGTCGGGCGCCAAGCTACCTGTGGTGTACTGGCTGTCGGGGCTTACCTGTAACGATGAAAACTTTATGCAGAAAGCCGGCGCCCAACGGGTGGCCGCCGAACTGGGGTTGATTCTAGTGGCGCCTGATACTAGCCCACGGGGCCCCGAGGTGTCCGGCGACCCAGAAGGCGCCTGGGATTTCGGCCTGGGCGCGGGGTTTTACCTCAATGCGACCCAGCCGCCCTACGCCAAGCACTACCATATGCACGACTACGTAGTGAGCGAACTACCGGCGTTGATCGAAGCAAACTTCCCAGCCAGCGACGCGCGAGCCATCGCCGGTCATTCCATGGGCGGGCATGGGGCACTGGTGTGCGCCTTGCGCAACCCCGGGCGCTATCGGTCCATTTCAGCCTTTGCGCCTATCGCCAACCCTATGGATTGCCCCTGGGGGGAGAAGGCCTTCAGCAACTACCTGGGCGAGGATCGCAGTCGGTGGCGTGAGTGGGATGCCAGTGTGCTGATAGCGCAGGCCCAGGAACGGCTGCCGTTGCTGGTGGACCAGGGCGACCGGGATGACTTCCTGGCCAACCAGCTCAAGCCTGAAGCACTGAAACAGGCCGCGCAGGCTGCCCACTACCCGCTGGCCCTGCGTTTGCAGCCCGGTTACGACCATAGCTATTACTTCATTGCCAGCTTCATCGAGGACCATCTGCGTCATCATGCCGGTGCGTTAAAGTAGCACTTGATTGCTCATTGCCCCTCTGGCAGGCGCAGCAGCGGTGCCCAAGCCGCCCTTGGCAAGGTAGAATCGCGCCCTGACTTACACAGGGCGTTTTTCTATGCGGATCGGCCACGGCTACGACGTTCATCGTTTCGGTGAAGGTGACTTCATTACCCTTGGCGGCGTGCGTATCGCTCACCGCGCTGGCCTGCTCGCGCACTCCGATGGCGATGTGTTGCTTCATGCCTTGAGCGATGCCTTGTTGGGCGCTGCGGCATTGGGCGACATCGGCAAGCATTTTCCAGACACCGACCCGCGTTTCAAGGGTGCGGACAGCCGTGCGCTGTTGCGTCACGTGGTAGCGCTGGTAAAAGCCAAGGGCTGGGCGGTGGCTAACGTGGACGCCACCATCGTGGCCCAGGCACCGAAGATGGCGCCGCATATCCAGGCCATGCGTCAATGCATCGCCGAAGACCTGCAAGTGACCCTCGACCAGGTCAATGTCAAGGCTACGACGACCGAACAGCTAGGGTTTACCGGGCGCGAGGAGGGCATCGCCGTGCATGCGGTTGCCTTGTTGCTGGCCGCATGAACGAGGCCCAACTGCTAGGCCCGCGTGCCTTGGGCGAAGCCCTTGGCACTGCGGTGCTCAAGGCCACCGCTGAAGATTTTCAGGTCAATGAAGTGCTGGACATTCCCTTGACGGGGGAGGGTGAGCACCTTTGGCTGTGGGTGGAAAAGCGTGAACTCAATACCGAAGACGCCGCGCGCCGCCTCGCTCGCGCAGCAGGCCTGCCCTTCAAGGCCATTAGCTATGCTGGCCTGAAAGACCGTCACGCGCTGACCCGTCAATGGTTCAGCCTGCACCTGCCAGGCAAGCAGGCGCCAGACCTGGCTCGCGCCGAGGACGCCAGCCTGCGAATTCTTGAAGCCACGCGCCATACCCGCAAACTGCAGCGTGGCGCCCATTCGGCCAATGGCTTCTGCCTTCGACTGACCGCCCTGAACGCTGATGTAGCAGCCATCGAAGAGCGCCTGCAGTGGATCAAAACCCACGGTGTGCCTAACTACTTCGGCCCTCAACGTTTTGGCCATGACGGCGGTAACCTGGCCCAGGCCCGTCACTATGCCGATAACCAGCGCCTGCCAGAGCAACGCAATGTACGTTCGCGCATTCTTTCGGCGGCGCGCAGCTACCTGTTCAATCAGGCCCTGGCTCAACGGGTAGCCCAAGGCACGTGGAACCAGGCCCGCGTAGGGGATGTACTGGCCTTCACCGATAGCCGTAGTTTTTTCGTGGCGGGTGAGGCCGAATGCCAAGACCCACGGCTGGTGCAATTAGATGTGCATCCCACAGGGCCCCTGTTTGGCCGGGGTGACAGCCCTGCAACTGGGGCAACCGCCGTGCTGGAAACGCAAGTGGCGGCTACTGAGCCGGCACTGTGCTCTTGGTTGGCCGAGGCGGGCCTGGATCACGAACGCCGCATTCTGCGGCTGCCCATCCGAGAGCTGTCGTGGCATTATCCCGACCCTGACATTCTGCAACTGGATTTCATCCTGCCCACTGGGTGCTTTGCGACCGTCGTGGTTCGCGAATTGTTCGACCTGGTGCAGGCGGGATAGACGGAAAGCCCATGCGTATCTTGATCTCCAACGACGACGGGGTTACCGCCCCAGGCATCGCCGCGCTCCACGCGGCGCTGGCGGACCTTGCCCACTGCACGGTGATCGCGCCAGACCGGGAGCGAAGCGGTTGCGGCAGCGCCCTGACCACGGGGCGCCCGCTGCATCCCATTACCTTGGAAAACGGTTTTATCAGCCTCAATGGCACCCCCACCGACTGCGTGCACCTGGGGCTCAACGCCTTGTTGGAGCATCAGCCAGACCTGGTCACCTCGGGCATCAACCTGGGTGCCAACCTGGGAGATGACGTGATTTACTCTGGCACCGTAGCGGCCGCCTTGGAAGGGCGCTTCACGGGCCATACCGCTTTTGCCTTTTCTCTGGCGTCTCGCCAAGTGGATCACTTAGCCAGCGCGGCCTGGTATGCACGTAAGCTGGTGCAGGCTCACGCCAGCCTCAACCTGCCTGCGCGTACTCTGCTCAACGTGAACGTGCCTGACCTGCCTTTGGAAGCCATCCGCGGCATCCGCTTGACCCGCCTGGGGCACCGTGCTCGCGCAGCGCGGCCAAGCCTGGTAATCGACCCTCGTGGCAAGCCCGGTTACTGGATCGCTCCCCCTGGCGACGTGGAAGACGGCGGTGCCGGAACGGATTTTCATGCCGTCACCGAAGGATACGTGTCCATTACCCCGCTGCAGCTTGATCGTACCTTCAGCCCCGCGTTCGAAGCCCTTGGCCCCTGGCTCGAGGGCTTGAACTGATGCGAGGGCAAGACGACCTGCTGCACCGCGGCATCGGGATGACGTCCCAACGCACCCGTGAACGCTTGATTCAACGCTTGTGCGAGGAGGGGATCTGCAATCCCCAGGTGCTCGATGTACTGCGCAAAACCCCACGGCACCTGTTCGTGGACGAAGCCCTCGCTCATCGCGCCTATGAAGATACCGCGCTGCCCATCGGCAGCAACCAGACCATTTCCCAGCCCTATATGGTAGCCCGCATGAGCGAGCTGCTACTGGCCGCCGGGCCTTTGGACAAAGTGCTTGAGATTGGCACAGGCTCGGGTTACCAGACTGCGGTACTGGCGCAATTGGTAGAGCGGGTGTTTTCGGTAGAGCGCATCAAGGGCCTTCAGGATAAAGCCAAGGAGCGCATGCAGGCCCTGAACGTGCGCAATGTGGTATTCCGTTGGGGGGATGGCTGGGAGGGCTGGCCGGCCCTGGCGCCTTATAACGGGATCATCGTTACCGCGGTGGCCACGGACGTGCCCCAGGCCCTGTTGGATCAGCTCGCCCTTGGTGGGCGAATGGTCATACCCGTTGGCGCAGGGGACGTGCAGCAACTGATGCTGATTGTCCGTGAAGAGGCCGGTTTCGCCAGGCACCTGCTTGGCGCGGTACGTTTCGTGCCGCTGCTCACCGGCCCTTTGGCCTGAGTAACGGCAGGTCGGAATTCCGCCACCTGATGCCGGTCATAGAAGGGTCTTTAGCCTCTCTGCCAGCGCTTCGGCGAACGCTTCGGTGCATGTTTTTGTTTCACAACGGCTTTTCCGGCATGGCCGGCTACTGGGCTCGGTTATAATGCCAGCTTCGTTCGATCCATCATCCAGAGGGAGTAGCGGGTGAGTCTGACAGTTATTAGCCAACCGACGGCTGCGCGACCTCAAGGGCGCTTGCTCCTCACGTTGGCTATCGCAGCCCTGTTGACCGGCTGTTCCAGCGGGCCCAGCAGCGGTGTGCGCGTTGTCGACCGCGCCGCTCAAAACCCTCAGCGGCCTCAGGTCACTACCGGCCAGTACGTCGTCAAGCGGGGCGACACCTTGTTCTCGATCGCCTTCCGCTATGGCTGGGATTACAAAGCCCTGGGTGCGAGAAACAACATTGCGCCGCCCTATACCATTCGTCCGGGGCAAACCCTGCGCTTCGATGGTCCCGGTAGCCCGGCTACCACTGCCAGCCCGCCTTCCGCTACGGTCGTTACACGAAGCAATTCCACCTCTTCTTCCAGTACCACCACCATCACCCGTCGGCCGGTTCCCGCGCCAACCGTGGTCTCGCCGGGTGTTTCAAGCGCACCGGCGCCCACCGTAGCCACCCCTACACCTACCCCAGTACCTGCTGGCGAAGTTATATCAGGGGGTTGGACATGGCCTGCCAACGGTGTGCTGATAGGCAAATTCGCTTCAAACGGTAGTTTGAATAAAGGAATTGATATCGCCGGGGATTTGGGACAGCCTGTTTTTGCTGCGTCTGATGGATCCGTGGTGTACGCCGGTAGCGGGCTTCGGGGTTACGGCGAGTTGGTGATCATCAAACACAGCGATACCTACGTTAGTGCCTACGGTCATAACCGTAGGCTGTTGGTTCGGGAGGGGCAGCAGGTCAAAGCCGGGCAGACGATTGCCGAAATGGGCTCCACGGGTACCGACCGGGTGAAACTTCACTTCGAAATTCGCCGCCAGGGCAAACCAGTCGACCCCATGCAATTCCTGCCACGACGTTGAACAACGCTGTAGCCTGTCGCTAACCACGTAGTGGGGACGGGCTCCTGCGCAGCCATGGAAACCAGGCGCGCTTGGGCTTGAGGTCGAACTCAGAAAGGGACTATAACAATGGCTCTTAACAGAGAAGCGCCGGAGTTTGACATCGACGATGACGTGCTTATGGTGGAAACCGGCATCGTCCTTGAAACGGCGGTTGATGAGGACGCTCCGCTACCCGCGGCCCGTACCAAGCCCAAGCAGTCTGCTTCACTCAAGCAGCACAAATACATTGATTACACCCGCGCACTCGACGCCACTCAACTCTATCTAAACGAAATCGGTTTTTCCCCGTTGCTGTCTCCGGAGGAAGAAGTGCATTTCGCGCGCCTGTCGCAAAAAGGCGACCCGGCTGGGCGCAAGCGGATGATTGAAAGTAACCTGCGCCTGGTGGTGAAGATTGCTCGTCGCTATGTCAATCGCGGCTTGTCGCTGCTGGACCTGATCGAAGAGGGCAACCTTGGGCTAATCCGGGCCGTTGAGAAATTCGACCCAGAGCGGGGCTTCCGCTTCTCCACCTATGCAACCTGGTGGATACGGCAAACCATCGAGCGGGCGATCATGAATCAGACCCGCACCATCCGCTTGCCGATTCATGTGGTCAAAGAGCTAAACGTGTACTTGCGCGCTGCGCGTGAACTGACCCAGAAGCTGGACCATGAACCCTCCCCTGAAGAGATCGCCGCGCTGCTGGAAAAGCCAGTGGGTGAGGTCAAGCGAATGCTGGGCCTTAACGAACGGGTATCGTCTGTGGACGTTTCCCTTGGCCCGGATTCTGACAAAACCTTGTTGGATACCCTGACCGATGACCGACCTACCGATCCCTGCGAGCTGCTTCAGGACGACGACCTCTCCCAGAGCATAGATCAGTGGCTGTCCGAGCTTACTGACAAACAGCGAGAAGTGGTGGTGCGCAGGTTTGGCCTGCGTGGTCATGAGAGCAGCACCCTAGAAGACGTTGGGCTAGAGATTGGCCTGACCCGGGAACGGGTACGGCAAATTCAGGTGGAAGGGCTCAAGCGGCTACGGGAGATTCTTGAGCGCAATGGGCTGTCCAGTGAGTCACTGTTTCAATAGCAATCAACGACTTCCCCGTGTTCAAACAAACCCTGCCAATCGGCGGGGTTTTTGTTAAAAATGCAACCTGTGCCCAACTTTATGTAGGAAATCTCTTACGCAACCTGTAAGTAATCAACAGGTATAGGCATGGACTTTATATATGGTGAACTAAGCTTATTCTTAACCTATTGATAATAATTGTTTTTTTTATTTTAAACTGGAAATTGCTGACGTGTTTTGCAAACCACCACTGCTTGCTCGGCGCTTGCGAAAGCCTATTATGGGAAGCGTGCACAGGGAGTTGCACAGGCTGCCAGGAAGGCAACCAGGACATCGCAAGAAGCGGTTCATCAGGACGATGACAGGACAAAAGGATCAAGGACGGCAATACGGGGGGTTCAGCCCCCCTTTTTTTATGCCTACGATTTATGGGCTGGCTCAGGCCAACGTCATTAGCGCTGCAACTCCTTTAGCTTGCCCTTGATACCGTCGAACGTTTCGGCGTCTGGCAACGCGTCTTTCCTTTCGGTGATATTAGGCCAAACCTCGGCCAGCTCGGCGTTCAAGGCTATGAACTCCTGCATGTCATCAGGCACTTCATCTTCCGAGAAAATGGCCTGGGCAGGGCACTCCGGCTCGCAGAGCGCGCAGTCGATGCATTCGTCCGGGTGAATCACCAGGAAGTTCGGGCCTTCGTAAAAGCAGTCCACCGGGCATACTTCTACGCAGTCGGTGTACTTGCACTTGATGCAATTGTCGGTCACGACGAAGGTCATTCTCGTTTTCTCCTCAGGCGGCCCCACGGGAAGGGCCCGGCTGGTTCGGTGTTTCGTAAGGCCTCAAGCATGGCCGGCCCCGGCGGTTGACGTGGTGGTACGTCAAGCCGCGCGGGATTCTATCAGCTTGCGTACATGGACGTTAGACCCGGTTTTTGAGTGTATAGAGCAGCTCAAGTGCCGCCCGCGGTGTCATGTTGTCCAGGTCCACCTTGGCGAGATCGTCCAGTACCGGGTGAGGGAGCTGAGCGAACAGGTCGCTTTGGTGCGGCACGGCGGCTTTGCCCTGGCTAGGAGGACTCACGGTTTTCGGCAGGCTCGCGGTTTCAAGCCGAGCCAAGTGGTCACGGGCGCGCTGGATGACCGGCCCTGGTACACCCGCCAGCTGAGCCACGGCCAGGCCATAGCTCTGGCTCGCCGGGCCGGGCAACACATGGTGCAGGAACACGATCCGCTCGTTGTGCTCAGTGGCGTTGAGGTGCACGTTGGCGACCACCGGCTCGTTTTCCGGCAATACCGTGAGTTCGAAGTAATGGGTAGCGAACAAGGTAAAGGCCTTGAGTTGCGCCAGGCGCTCCGCTGCGGCCCAAGCCAGTGACAGCCCGTCGAAGGTACTGGTGCCTCGGCCTACTTCGTCCATCAGCACCAGGCTGGCATGGGTGGCGTTGTGCAGGATGTTGGCGGTTTCGCTCATTTCCACCATAAAGGTGGAGCGCCCACCGGCCAGGTCGTCGCTAGAGCCGATACGGGTAAAGATGCGGTCTACCAGCGATAGCTCGCATTGGCGCGCCGGCACGAAGGCGCCAATGTGCGCCAGGAGCACGATCAAGGCGGTCTGGCGCATGTAGGTAGACTTACCACCCATGTTCGGCCCGGTGATCACCAGCATGCGGGTGCTGTCATCCAGGCTCAGGTCATTGGCCACGAATGGCGTAGTCAACACTTGCTCCACCACGGGGTGGCGGCCCTGCTCGATACGGATGCACGCCTCGTCGACGAAGCGCGGGCAGTTCAGGTCTAGGTTCAGCGCACGCTCGGCCAAGTTGCTCAGCACGTCCAGCTCGGCCAAGGCCGCGGCGGTGTCCTGCAGCGGCGCCAGGTGCCCGATCAGGTTCTCCAACAGGGCCTCGTAGAGCATTTTTTCCCGAGCCAGTGCCCGGGATTTGGCTGACAGGGCTTTGTCTTCAAAGGCTTTTAGTTCTGGCGTGATAAACCGCTCCGCGCCTTTGAGGGTTTGCCGCCGAATATAGTCTGCTGGCGCCTGTTCGGCTTGCTTGCTCGGCAACTCGATAAAGTAACCATGCACGCGGTTATAGCCGACCTTCAGGTTGCTCAGCCCAGTGCGGGCTTTTTCCCGTGCCTCCAGGTCGATCAGGAACTGCCCGGCGTTTTCGCTCAGCGCCAGCAGCTCATCAAGCTCGGCGTCATAACCGGTTTTCAGCACGCCGCCGTCACGGATCACCGCTGGGGGTGTGTCTATGATCGCGCGGGCCAGCAAGGCCGCCAGTTCAGGATAGGTGCCGGCAATGGTTGCCAGTTGCGCCAAGTGTGGCGCTTCCAGTTCGGTCAGTTCGTTTTGCAGCTCAGGCAGCGCCGCCAGGGCATCACGCAGCCGCGCCAGGTCTCGAGGGCGGGCATTGCGCAGGCCGATGCGCGCCAGTATCCGCTCCAGATCGCCGATGTGCTTGAGCGGCGGCTGCAGGCCCTCGAAGCGATACCCTTCCAGCAGGCAGCGAATGGCGCTTTGACGCGCGGTCAGGGTTTTCAGGTCGCGAAGCGGGCGGTTCAGCCAGCGGGTAAGCAGCCTGCTGCCCATGGCCGTTTGGCAACGGTCCAGTACTGACTGCAAGGTGTTGTCGCGCCCGCCGCTGAGGTTCACGTCCAGCTCCAGATTGCGCCGGGTGGCCGCATCGAGCACCACGGTGTCATCCAGCCGTTCATGGCGCAGGCTGCGCAGGTGGGGCAGGGCGGTGCGCTGGGTTTCCCGGGCATAGGCTAGCAGACACCCGGCTGCACCGATGGCCAGGGTAAGCTGCTCGCAGCCAAAGCCTTTGAGGTCCTGTGTGCCGAACTGTTGACATAGCAGTTTCTTGGCCGTATCGCGTTCGAATTCCCAAGGCGCGCGCCGCTTGGCGCCACGGCGTTTCTCCGCGGGCAAGCCCTGCGGCCAGTCATCGGGGAACAGCAGTTCCACTGGGTTGATGCGCTCCAGCTCCGCTAGCAGATGCTCCCAGCCCTTGAGTTCCTGAACGATGAATTGCCCACTGGTGATGTCCAGCACCGCCAGCCCGAACAAGCGCTCATCGCCCAGCAGCGCGGCAATCAGGTTGTCGCGACGCTCATCGAGCAGGGCTTCGTCGCTTATGGTACCCGGTGTGATGATACGCACCACCTGCCGCTCTACCGGCCCTTTGCTGGTAGCCGGGTCGCCGATCTGTTCACAGATCACTACGGACTCGCCAAGCTTTACCAGCTTGGCCAGGTAGCCCTCCGCCGCGTGATAGGGAATGCCACACATGGGGATGGACTGCCCGGCCGATTGCCCTCGGGCGGTCAGGGTGATGTCCAATAGCTTGGCCGCGCGCTTGGCGTCCTCATAGAAAATTTCATAGAAATCTCCCATGCGGTAAAACATAAGCTGCTCTGGATGCTGATTCTTCAGCTTCCAGTATTGCTGCATCATCGGGGTGTGGCTGGACAGGTCAGACATTCAGGGGCTTGGCTCGGCTGTCGTGGTGCAAGGTCGAAAGCCGGCCATGGTACAAGGTTTTTCAGGCCCGCCGAAGCGGTCTGGGCAGATGACGCGCGCGTGAGGGCTGAGCATGGGCATTATCGCTGTACACGCTGCTCGCAACCTGTGGTTGCGTATTGGCGGTGGACAGCGCGGTCCTGGCGGTGGAAAGTCTTCCAGGCAGGCCACTTGGCCTATTGTTTATCTGCCATGCCAAGGAGTTTCCATGGATGAGATCACCCACCTTGCCACTGCCCTGGGCCACCGCTTACAAGCGCTTGGCGCCAAGGTCACCACGGCCGAGTCCTGCACCGGCGGCGGCATCGCCGAGGCCATCACCCGCGTGGCTGGCAGTTCCGCTTGGTTCGAGGCTGGCTTTGTAACCTATTCCAACCGCCAAAAGCACCTTCAATTGCACGTCCCCGAGGCCCTGTTCAACGAAGTAGGCGCGGTAAGCGAAGAGGTGGTGCAGGCCATGGCCAAGGGCGCTGCCGACCACGCCCAGGCACGCTTCGCCGTGGCTGTCAGCGGCGTTGCCGGGCCTGGTGGAGGCAGCGCGGACAAGCCTGTAGGCACCGTTTGGTTCGCCTGGGCCGACGGCCAGCGAATAATTACGGAACGCCAGCGATTCGATGGTGATCGACAAGCTGTAAGGCAACAAACGGTAGTGGTTGCCTTGGAGCGCCTATTGGCCCTGGCTGATGGAGAAAAACCCAACCAGGGGTAGGCGATCCACGGAAGGTATGGAATAATACTGTCTACTTATACAGTTATTAGCCAATGCAGGTCGCGCGCCGGGCGCTGTCGACCTTGTCGAAATCATGAGGAATTCAATGGACGACAACAAAAAGCGTGCCTTGGCTGCGGCCTTGGGTCAAATCGAACGTCAATTCGGCAAGGGTGCCGTTATGCGCATGGGCGACCATGAGCGCTCGGCTATCCCTGCCATTTCCACCGGTTCCCTGGGGCTAGACATTGCCTTGGGCATTGGCGGCCTGCCCAAGGGCCGGATCGTAGAAATCTACGGTCCGGAATCCTCCGGTAAAACCACCCTTACCCTGTCGGTCATTGCCCAGGCTCAACGTGCGGGTGCAACCTGCGCCTTCGTGGACGCCGAACACGCGCTCGACCCTGAGTACGCTGGCAAGCTGGGCGTGAACGTGGACGATCTGCTGGTCTCCCAGCCGGACACCGGTGAACAGGCGCTGGAAATCACCGACATGCTGGTGCGCTCCAATGCCGTGGATGTGATTATCGTCGACTCCGTGGCGGCCCTGGTGCCTAAGGCGGAAATCGAAGGTGAAATGGGTGACATGCATGTAGGCCTGCAAGCCCGCTTGATGTCCCAGGCGCTGCGTAAGATCACCGGTAACATCAAGACCGCCAACTGCCTTGTAATCTTCATCAACCAGATCCGGATGAAGATCGGTGTGATGTTTGGCAGCCCGGAAACCACCACCGGTGGTAACGCGCTGAAGTTCTACGCATCGGTTCGTCTGGACATCCGCCGTACTGGTTCGGTCAAGGAAGGCGACGATATCGTCGGTAGCGAAACCCGTGTCAAAGTCGTCAAGAACAAGGTATCGCCACCATTCCGCCAGGCCGAATTCCAAATCCTGTACGGCAAGGGCATCTACCTGAATGGTGAGATCGTTGACCTGGGCGTGGCCAATGGCTTTATAGACAAATCAGGCGCTTGGTATGCCTACCAAGGTAACAAGATTGGCCAGGGCAAGGCGAACGCTGCCAAATACCTTGAGGAAAACCCTGAGGTGAAGGCCGCGCTGGAGAAGCAGATTCGCGACAAGCTGCTCAACAGCGGTGCAACCCCTGAGCCCAAGAAAGGCGCGGTAGCCGCTGATGAAGTAGCGGACGTGGAAAGCGACCTCTGACAGGGCGACGAGCGCGAGCACAGCGGCGATGATTTTAGATACAGCGGTCGCTGTGCGCCGTGTCGCAATGGACCTGTTGGCCCGTCGCGAACACGGCCGAGTGGAGCTTGAACGCAAACTCCGGCAAAGGGGGGCAACACCTGAGCTTATCGCCACGGCGCTTGATCGCCTGGCTGAGCAAGGGCTGCTTTCCGAAGCTAGGTACTTGGAAAGCTTTATCCACCACCGCGCGCGTTCCGGCTATGGGCCGGCCCGTATTCGGGAAGAGCTGACGCAACGGGGCTTGGTCCGCTCGGATGTAGACCAAGCCTTACGCACCTGTGGCTATGACTGGGCCGTACTGTTGCGTGAAACCTGGGAGCGCAAGTTCACGGGTGAGCTTCCCATGGACCCAAAAGAGCGTGCCCGTCAAACACGCTTTCTCCTCTACCGTGGCTACCCCATGGACCTTATAGGGCGTCTACTCAGCGGCCGCGAATAGGGCCGCTGGCAGTGTACGCTCTTAAGCCCAATGCTTGGGTTCGTTGATAAAGTCCACCAATTCCCTAAGCCGCCCTTGGTTACGCCCGCTGAACGCAAAGGCCAAACGCGTCAGATGTAACAGGTCGGGCTCTTCTGCATGCTCAGCCGCTGGCCCATGCTGCTCGAATACGCCGCCCAGGTTCAAGTCTGCGAACGTTACTTGAATATCGGCCAGCGCGGCGGGGTTCAACGCATGACGCATGCGTATGATAAACACGTTGTTGAGCCAGCGAGTGGAATGAAAGTTAGCGTAAAACCGCTGAATTTCGTCAACCGCCTGGTCTGCGTCATACACCAGTCGCATCAACTTCAGGTCGCTGGGTAGAATGTAGTGATTGGCTTCGAGCTGATTGCTGATGAACGCCAGGGCCTCTTGCCAGAAGGTACCACCCGGAGCGTCCAGCAATACCACGGGTACCAGTGGGCTTTTGCCTGTCTGAATCAGCGTGAGTACTTCCAAGGCCTCGTCCAGGGTGCCGAAGCCGCCTGGGCACAGCACCAAGGCATCGGCTTCCTTGACGAAAAACAGTTTGCGAACGAAGAAGAAGTGAAACGGCAGCAGCCGATCGGTGCCTTCTACCGTGGCATTGGCATGTTGCTCGAAGGGCAGCCGAATGTTGAAACCAAGGCTATGGTCCCGGCCCGCGCCTTCATGAGCGGCGGCCATGATCCCACCTCCGGCACCGGTGATTACCATAAGGTCGGCTTGAGCCAGTGCTTCACCCAAGCGCTGTGCCAGTGCATACACAGGGTGCTCTCGAGGCGTGCGAGCCGAACCAAAGACCGTTACCTTGCGCCGCCCCCGGTGGGTTTCCAGCACACGGAACGCGTGATCAAGTTCGCGTAAGGTTTGCAAGGTGATCTTGGTGTTCCAACGGTTGCGATCCTCTTGCGCCATACGCAAGACGGTCAGCAGCATGTCCCGGTACATTGCAGTGTTCGGGCTATCAGGCGCTAGCCGAGCAAGTAGCGTGTCTACAGCGTTGAACACGGAACTGTCTTCGCTGAAGTGTAGGGCCAGTGACTCGTTAGGCAGGTAAGGCATGCAACCTCTCCATGGGCATCAGCAAGAAGGCCGCAGGGGAGGCCCAAGCGGCGCTAAGGCAGCGAGCCGGCCGGGCGGCGTGCGATCAGGGCTTCATGCCGCAATCGGCTGCGGTGTAGCGTTGGGTGGCTACAGGTTTTTTGGTTTTGATTTCGGCAAAGTCATAGCGCATGGTCGCGCCACGCGCCATCAGTTTACGATAGCCTTCATTACGGCACACGCTGGCGCCCAGCTGAAGGTAAACCGTGTTGGGGTCGCTACGCATTTGCTCGGCGTAGTTGGGGCGCACCGCGAGATGGTTGATCAACTCATTGCCCTTGACCGTATAGCCCTCGTCGAGAATGTCCTCGTTAATGGCCCGAGGCGTGCCCACGCTGCTCTCTTTCGCTACCTGATTCAGGGTCTTGTTCAGCTCCAGTTCCTTCAGCGAAGCCGCCTGGGCGATGCCCATGGGCAAGGCCAGCAGCAGGGAAACAGCAAGGGTAAAGCGTGGCATGAAACCTCCTCGATCAAATGGCGCCCAGGGCGCGAGTCCGTTGGACCGAGCTCGCCCACGGGTGTTCCGGGCATGGCCGTGGAGTATATACCTCAGGTGCGCTGCCTGACCGTGATGGCCGGTGGTAGAATGGCGCTTTGTTACAAGCAGGCTGTCACATGTCCCATGCTGTTTTCCGCCTGCGTGCCGAGCGCCTGGCGCGTAGTACCCGGCCGTTTATTGCACGGGGATCAAAGTGCCCACGTTGCCCACGCTGTCGAGTAAAGCCCAGCCACTGCCTGTGCGCTCACCAGCCGCAGGTAACCAGCGAGGCGGCGGTGTGTCTGCTGATGCACGATGTAGAAGCCCTCAAACCCACCAACACCGGCTGGCTGATCGCCGATGTAGTGCCTGAAACCTATGCATTCGGTTGGCAGCGTACCCATGTCGATCCTGGGTTGCTTGCGCTGTTGGCCGATGAGCGCTTCCAACCGTGGGTGGTTTTCCCTGGGGAATTCGTAGAGCCCGCCAGCCGCGTAGTCAGCCAGGTAACGCTGCCAGCGGGCAGGCGGCCACTGTTCATTCTGCTGGACGCCACTTGGACCGAAGCGCGGAAGATGTTCCGCAAAAGCCCCTACCTGGACCGCTTCCCGGTATTGAGCCTGGCACCCGAGGAGATCTCTCGCTATCGCCTACGCCGTTCTCGCCGTGAAGATCACTTCTGTACCGCGCAAGTCGCCGCCATGTGCCTGGCTCTGGCGGGGGAGGCCGAGGCAGCCGATGCCGTGGATGCCTGGCTGGATACCTTCAGCGCCCACTACTTGGCCGCCAAGCGTGGATTGCCAGCCCCCGAGGTAGGCACGCCTTAAGCCACGGTGGCGGGTGCCTTGGTACGCCATAGCTGTGCAACCAACATACCGGCCAGCATCACACCGCATCCCAGGTAGCCTCGGGGCGTTAGCACCTCGCCCAGGAACAGGGTCGCCGCCAGCGCCGCAAATACCGCCTCAAGGGAGAAGATGACCGCGGCGTGGGAGGTAATCGCGTGGCGCTGGGCGATCACCTGCAAGGTATAACCCAAGGCAGCGGCCACCATGCCACCGTAGGCAACGGCAGGTAGGGCGGCCATGATCGCGCTGCCCACCAGTGGCTCGAACACTACGGCTAGCGCCAGGCTAGCCAGCCCGCAAACCACGAACTGGATAAACGCTAATCGGATCACGTCATAACGGCTGGCGAAATACCCCACCAGCAATACATGCCCTGCCCACACGAAGGCCCCCGCCAGTTGCAGCCAGTCCCCTGGGGCTACTTCGAAACGCTCATTGACGCTCAGCAGGTACATGCCCACCACCGCCAGACAGGCACCCACCCAGGTACCGGCACCGGTGGCATGGCCAAGCAACAGGCCAACCACAGGCACCACGATCACATACAGGCCCGTGATAAAGCCTGCATTGGTCACGGTAGTGAACTGTAAACCGAACTGCTGCAGGTTGATGCCCACCGCCAATGCCAGGCCCATGGCCGCGCCCGCCTTCCATTGGCCACAAGCAAAGCCTGCTGGTTGTGGTTGCCGCCGTTGCCGCCAGTACAGCAGGGGGATCAGGCAAACAGCGCCAAGGGAAAAGCGCAGGCCGGAATACAGAAATGGCCCTATATGGTTCATGCCGGTGGTCTGCGCGACAAAACCCGACCCCCAGATCAGTGCGGTAAGCAGCATCAGCAGGTCGGCGCGCAAGGCTTGGCGGTGCATGGTTCGCTCCTTGAACAAAAGGGCTCAGACTGTGCCCGAATGCGCTCAACTTGACCACCCTAGGCTACGCTCGGCATGCTTGGCGCCGGTTCAGCGGTGACGGTCATGCCGACGCTGGCGCCAAATCACCGAGCTTCGCTCGCATACAAAGGATTTTGCAGCTGATGCCCAGCCACCCTATCTTGATCGCGGATGATCACCCGCTCTTCCGCAGCGCGTTGCGCCAGGCATTGACGCTGGGGCTGGGCCCTTCGGTAGCCTTGGCCGAGGCCGAGAGCATCGCTGAGCTGGAATCCCAATTGGCCCACAAGCAGGATTGGGATCTGGTCTTGCTGGATCTGAACATGCCGGGGGCCTATGGGTTCTCCGGCCTGGTATTGCTGCGCGGGCAGTATCCCCACGTACCTGTGGTGATGGTGTCAGCCCAGGATGAGCCCGCCGTGATAGCCCGGGCACGAGAGTTTGGGGCCTCGGGTTTCATTCCTAAATCCAGTTCGCTGGAAATCATCCAAAGTGCCGTTCAGGCCGTATTGGATGGCGATGACTGGTGGCCACCGATTGCCTTGGAAGCCGCGCAGGTCAGCCCTCAGGCCCGAGCCGCGGGGGAAGGGCTGGCAAGCCTCACCCCGCAGCAGTTCAGGGTACTGACCATGGTATGTGAGGGCTTGCTGAACAAGCAGATCGCCTTCGAACTCAACGTGTCGGAGGCAACGGTCAAGGCTCATGTGACCGCTATTTTCCGCAAGCTCGGGGTGCGCACCCGTACCCAGGCCGCCTTGCTGTTGCAACAATTGGCTTCGATTCCGGGAGCCTAGAACGTTATCGGCTGGCTGCATCCGGCAAGCTGATCGGGTAATGTGCACCACCGCATACTCAGGGCCCGTTCCATGTCACCTTTCAAAGGCCACCGTGGCCTCAAGCGCATCGTCAATGCCACCGGTTATTCTCTCGATGGCCTGCGCGCCGCATTTATCGGCGAGGCCGCGTTCCGCCAGTTGGTGCTGCTCAACGCGGTGCTGATTCCCTTGAGTTTTATGCTGCAGGTCAGCCGGGTGGAGCGGGCCCTGTTGATCATGGCCTGCCTGGTGGCGCTGATCGTCGAGCTGCTCAACTCCGCCATCGAGGCCACGGTGGACCGCATTTCGCTGGAGCGCCACCCGCTGTCGAAAAATGCCAAGGACATGGGCAGCGCGGCGCAATTCGTGGCGCTGACGCTGATCGTTATGGTGTGGGCGGTGGTGCTGATCTAGGCCACTGGGCTTAGCACTATCTCATCACTACGCCGCACCCCTGCGGTAAAGGCGCGGCATAGCTCCAGAAATTCCCGCATGGCGCAGGTTTGGTATTTCTGCTTGTGCCAAATAAAGAAAAACTGCCGGGCCAGGTCCAGTTCCGGCGTAGCGATATACACCAAACTGCCGCGGCGGAAGGCGTCGCGCAACGCCAAACGCGACACGCAGCCAATGCCCAGGCCAGACTCCACCGCGCGCTTGATCGCTTCGGTATGTTCAAGCTCCAGCCTTACATTGAGGGTAGAGCGATGGTGCCGCATGGCCTGGTCGAAGGTGAGGCGGGTACCGGAGCCCTGCTCGCGCAATATCCAGGCTTCGCCGATCAGCTCATCAAGGCTGGCCTGCCCGC
Source organism: Pseudomonas artemisiae (assembly GCF_057128685.1). Lineage (NCBI taxonomy): Bacteria > Pseudomonadati > Pseudomonadota > Gammaproteobacteria > Pseudomonadales > Pseudomonadaceae > Pseudomonas > Pseudomonas artemisiae. Next base: position 297,166 of record NZ_JBSKHS010000005.1, on the reverse strand, counting down.
GGGCGGCCAGGGGGTGGGAAGGTGAGCAGAACACCGCCAGTTCGTCTTCCACCCAAGACTGAACGGCGATATCCCCATGATGACAGTCGCCCTCGATCAACCCCAGGTCCAGTTCATGTTGGGCCACCTGTTGCACGATATGCGCGGTGTTATGCACGTGCAGCTTTACCTGGCTCTCCGGATGGCGCTGCATAAAGCTGCCAATCAGCAAGGTGGCCAGGTAATTGCCGATGGTCAGGGTGGCGCCTACGGCCAATGAGCCAAAGCCTGACTTGCCATTGAGCAGGTCTTCGATTTCCTTGGCCTGATCCAATAACGCTACGGCCTTGGGCAACAGCTGATGACCCAGGGCATTAAGGCTTAGGCGCTTGCCCGCACGGTCGAAGAGCTGGCAACTCGATTGCCGCTCCAGCTCCGTGATCGAGGTACTGGCGGCAGATTGAGACAGCGCCAATTGCGCGGCCGCCTTTGACACGCTTTGTTGCTGAGCCACGGCGACAAACACTTGCAGTTGTCGTAAAGTAAATCGCATATCTATATAACCGATTAGGTATATCTTGATAATTCATTTAACAGATATTGTCGCTGCATTTAGACTATGGCGCAATCATGCCGCGGCGTCGGCACCTGCCAGGCAGGGTACCGAGTTTTCAGGAGCTTTTCGTTAATGAGCAATTTCAACCACGAGCGGGTGCTCAGTGTTCATCATTGGAACGATACCCTGTTCAGCTTCAAGTGCAGCCGAGACCCAGGCTTGCGCTTCGAAAATGGCCAATTCGTAATGATCGGCCTGCAACAGCCCAATGGCCGCCCGCTGATGCGTGCCTACTCCATCGCCAGCCCCAACTGGGAAGAGCATCTGGAGTTCTTCAGCATCAAGGTGCCAGACGGCCCGCTGACTTCGCAGTTGCAGCACCTGAAGGAAGGCGACGAGATCATCATCAGTAAAAAGCCCACCGGCACCTTGGTGCTCGATGACCTCAAGCCCGGTAAGCACTTGTACCTGCTAAGCACCGGCACGGGCCTGGCGCCGTTCATGAGCGTCATCCAAGACCCTGAAACCTACGAGCGTTTCGAGAAAGTCATCCTGTGCCACGGCGTGCGCTACGTGAACGAAGTGGCGTACCGCGAGTTCATCACCGAACACCTGCCGCAGAATGAATTCTTCGGCGAAGCGGTGCGCGATAAGCTGATCTACTACCCCACCGTGACCCGTGAGCCTTTCGAGAACGAAGGCCGCTTGACCGACCTGATGCGCAGCGGGAAGTTGTTCGCCGACATCGGCCTGCCACCGATCAACCCCCAGGACGACCGCGCCATGTTGTGCGGCAGCCCGAGCATGCTCGATGAAACCAGCGAAGTGCTTGACAGCTTCGGCCTGACTGTTTCGCCGCGCATGCGTGAGCCGGGTGATTACCTGATCGAGCGCGCGTTCGTCGAGAAGTAACCCGAGGTTGCGCCTCGCAAGCCGCCCCGCCTCATAGGCCGGGCGGCTTTTTCATACTAGGGGAATAACGTCTAGCACCTGGATGCGATCCCCTACCGGGTAGTGCCAGCGCACTTCTACGTCCCAGAGCTTGACCCCGTAGTGCCGCTCGGGGGCTGGCAGCTGGTAAGCAGGGCGTGGGTCTTGGGCCAGGCACTGTTCAATCAGCTGAACCAGTGGCTCACCCAAGCGCGCCTCGTGAGCCTGCGCCTGCTCCAGCGCCTGTTGGCTCCAGCCCACGGCGATGCACGTGGGGGGCGTATTGGCCAGCGCATTGACGGCGCCAGTTACCTGGTCGGCATAAGGTACATAGGGCTTGATGTCGATGACGGGTGTGCCGTCGAGCAGGTCGATGCCAGACAGCCATAGCTTGCCCGGCTCTACCCGGTCTAACCGCACCACGGACTGGCCAATGCCGTTGGGGCGGTGGGTAGAACGCGTAGCGAATACCCCTACACTGCGGTTACCCCCTAACCGGGGCGGGCGAACCTTCAGGCGCGGCTGCGCTTGCAGTGCTTGATGGAACATAAACAGCAGCCACACATGGCTTACCCCTTCAAGCCCCTGCACCGCCTCGGGGCGATCGTAGGGCGGGAGCAATTCCAGGCAGCCCCGAGCCGCGCTAGCCAAGGCGGGCTGTCGGGGAATCGCAAACTTCTCTTTGAAGCAGGAGCGAAGGTAGCCGACGGGTGACACGCTGTAGGTCATGCTAAGGGCGCAGCCGGGCGGTAAGGCCCTTGAGGAAGTTGCGCAACAGCTGGTCGCCGCAGGGGCGGTAGTTATCGTGGCCTGCCTTGCGGAAGAGCGCGCTTAACTCAGGTTTTGAGACTGGAAAGTCCGCGGTTTGCAGAATCTGCCGAATATCGTCTTCGCGCAACTCGAAGGCGACCCGCAGCTTTTTAAGGATGTCGTTGTTGGTCACCGGCAGTTGGAGGGGCAGGGGTGGGCGGGTGTCGTCCCGGCCTCGGCGCTCAATGACCAGCCCATCGAGGAAATGCCCCATCACGGCGTCTGGGCAGCGGGCGAAACCGGCTTCTTCCTCCTTCTTGAGGTAGGTGCGCAGGGCATCCAAGGGCACATCCAGGCCGCCGAGGCGGATGATGTCGACCAGTTTGCCGTCGCTCACATTGAGCAGGTAGCGCACGCTGCGCAGCACATCGTTATGGATCATCGTCAGTACAGGCCTTGAGGCGAAGGGGCTGAGTGTAACTGCCCGGGGCATGGCATTGGTGAGTAGGTGGCGCCGTTTGGGCGCGCACCGATTGCAGCGCAGCGGGCGTTAGAGCGCGGTGGCCCACAGGTCGTATTCGTCCGCCTCGGTTACCCGACACATCACTTTGTCGCCAGGGCGCAAGGGGCGGTCGGCTTCCACATACACGTTGCCGTCGATTTCCGGCGCGTCATAGAAGCAGCGGCCGATAGCGCCCTGTTCGTCCACTTCATCGATCAACACTTCGATTTCACGCCCTACCCGAGCCTGCAGGCGTGCGGCGCTGATCGCTTGCTGGTGCGCCATAAAGCGGTCCCAACGGTCTTGCTTGATCTCGTCAGGTACCGAATCGGCCAGGGCATTGGCCGGCGCGCCTTCCACAGGCGAGTACTGGAAGCAACCCACGCGGTCCAGCTGGGCTTCGCTGAGCCAGTCCAGCAGGTATTGGAAGTCCTCCTCGGTTTCGCCGGGGAAGCCCACGATAAAGGTAGAGCGAATGACCAGTTCCGGGCACAGCTCGCGCCAGTTCTTGATGCGGGCCAGGGTTTTGTCTTCGAAGGCCGGGCGCCTCATGGCCTTGAGTACCTTGGGGCTGGCGTGCTGGAAGGGGATGTCCAGGTAAGGAAGGATCTTCCCGGCGGCCATCAGGGGGATCAGTTCGTCCACGTGAGGGTAGGGGTAAACGTAATGCAGGCGTACCCACACCCCCAGGGTGCTCAAGGCCGAGCACAACTCGGTCATGCGGGTTTTCACCGGCTGGCCGTTCCAGAAGCCGGTGCGGTATTTGACGTCCACGCCATAGGCACTGGTGTCCTGGGAGATCACTAGCAGCTCTTTGACGCCGGCCTTGACCAGCCGCTGGGCTTCGTCCAGTACGTCACCCACGGGGCGGCTGACCAGCTTGCCGCGCATGGAGGGGATGATACAAAAGCTGCAGCTGTGGTTGCAGCCTTCGGATATTTTCAGGTACGCGTAATGGCGCGGAGTGAGCTTGATGCCCTGTGGCGGTACCAGGTCGATCAACGGGTTGTGGTCCTGGCGCGGCGGCACCACTTCGTGCACGGCATTGACCACTTGCTCGTACTGCTGCGGCCCGGTCACCGCCAGCACGCTGGGGTGTACGTCGCGGATGGCGCTTTCTTCCACGCCCATGCAGCCGGTGACGATCACACGACCGTTTTCAGCGATGGCTTCGCCAATTACTTCGAGCGATTCGGCCTTGGCACTGTCAATAAAGCCGCAGGTGTTGACCACTACAACGTCGGCATCCTGGTAGGTAGGAACGACTTCGTAGCCCTCCATGCGCAGTTGAGTGAGAATCCGTTCCGAATCCACCAAAGCCTTGGGGCAGCCAAGGGAAACGAAGCCGACCTTTGGGACGGCGGGCACGGTAACAGTAGACATGACTAACCTCGGTATGGGGCGAAGCCGTGGGTCGCCCAGCGCCGCATAAGTAAGCGGCTGATCAAAAAGTGCGCAATTCTAGCGATGCACGCGCGCCATTGCCAGCGTTAAACCAGGGAAATACGACCAGCGCTGCGCTATGCTTCGCCCCCGCGCGGCGGGTGCCACGCTAGGCTCAAGATAAAAGAACACACACCACCGGTTTCGTACGGGCATAAAGGGTAGCAGGAGAGGTACATGGTTCAGGCAAGCAATGAGGCAGAGGGCGGTCACGCCGCCGCGAAGCCGCTGAGCATGCTGGTGGCGGCGGTCGGCGTGGTCTACGGCGATATCGGCACCAGCCCTTTATATACCCTTAAAGAGGTATTCAACGGCGGCTACGGGGTCACCGTCAGCCACGATGGAGTACTGGGTGTGCTGTCCCTGATCTTCTGGGCGCTGATCTGGGTGGTCTCGATCAAATACGTGCTGTTCGTACTGCGGGCCGACAATCAGGGCGAAGGCGGCACCATGGCGCTGCTGTCGCTGGCCCGGCGCGCTGTAGCAGGCCATCCCCGGCTTAGCTCAGTGCTGGTTGCCTTTGGCCTGGTAGGCGCCGCCCTGTTTTATGGCGACAGCATGATTACCCCAGCGGTATCGGTACTGTCGGCGGTCGAAGGTCTGGAGCTGGCGTTCGACGGAGTAGAGCGGTGGGTGATTCCCATCGCCCTGGTCATCTTGATCGGCTTGTTCATCCTGCAAAAGCACGGCACCGCCAGCATCGGCAAACTGTTCGGTCCTATCATGGTGTGCTGGTTCCTGGTATTGGCCGCCCTGGGCATCTTGGGCATTTCCGCCCACCCGGAAGTGCTTCACGCCATCAACCCCATCTGGATGGCGCGGTTCTTTGCCAGTCATCCTGGCATTAGCGTGGCCGTGTTGGGCGCGGTGGTGCTGGCCCTGACCGGCGCCGAAGCCTTGTATGCGGACATGGGCCATTTTGGCCGCAAGCCCATTGCCCGCGCATGGTTCGCACTGATCCTGCCCGCATTGGTGCTTAACTATTTTGGCCAGGGCGGCCTGCTGCTGGACAACCCGGAAGCCGCACGCAACCCGTTTTTCCTGCTGGCACCTGGCTGGGCACTGATTCCGATGGTAGTGCTGTCGACCCTGGCCACGGTCATCGCCTCCCAGGCGGTGATTTCCGGGGCGTTCTCGCTCACCCATCAGGCTATTCAGCTGGGGTATATCCCTCGCATGCACATCCAGCATACCTCCAGCAGCGAACAGGGGCAGATCTACATTAGCGCTGTGAACTGGGCGCTGATGGTTGGCGTGATCTTGCTGGTATTGGGCTTTGAATCGTCTAGCGCCTTGGCGTCGGCCTATGGCGTGGCGGTCACCGGTACCATGTTGTGCACCACGGTACTGGTGTCGGTGGTGATCGTTCGGCTGTGGAAGTGGCCTCTGGCGCTGGCCATTCCTTTGCTGGGGAGCTTCCTGATCGTAGATTTGCTGTTCTTTGCCGCCAACGTGCCGAAAATCGTACAGGGTGGTGCCTTCCCGGTATTGGCCGGCGCGGTGTTGTTCATTCTGATGACCACCTGGAAGCGCGGTAAGCAGTTGCTGGTAGACCGTTTGGACGAAAGCAGCCTGCCTTTGCCGATTTTCATTGGCAGCATCCGTGTGCAGCCGCCATTCCGTGCCCAGGGTACGGCGGTGTTCCTTACCGCGCGGCAAGATGCGGTACCCCACGCGCTATTGCATAACATGCTGCACAACCAGGTACTGCACGAGCAGATCGTACTGCTGACGGTGTTGAGCGAGGACACGCCCCGCGTGCCGACACAGCGGCGAGTAGAAGTGGAAGCCTATGGTGAGGGCTTCTATCGAGTGATCCTGCACTACGGCTTTATGGATGAACCGGACGTGCCTGGCGCACTGGCGCTGTGCCAGTTGGACGACCTGGATTTCACGCCCATGCGCACCACCTACTTCTTAAGCCGAGAAACCGTGATCCCTTCGCGGTTGCCAGGAATGGCCCGCTGGCGAGAAGGGCTGTTTGCCTTCATGCTCAAGAACGCCAACGGCAACCTGCGCTTCTTCAGGCTGCCGCTTAACCGGGTAATTGAGCTGGGGACCCAGGTAGAGATGTAACTGGCAGGCGAGCGCAAAAGAAAAGGCCCGGGGAATACCCGGGCCTTGTTTGTTCTGCCAATCAGTGTTTGCGCTGATCGATCGCTTTGATCAACCGTTGCGCCAGGGCAGGATAGTTTTCGTCGAAGTGGTGCCCCCCGGGCAGTTGCAACTTCTCCCCCTGGTTAGTTGCCTCGGTGCAACCGCTTTCATTGGCTTCTTCGGCGCCGTACACGCAGAACACCTTGGCCGCGGGCACTTTGGCCAGCTCAGGGCCCGTAGGTGCTTCTTTGCCCTCCTGGCCCAACCAACCCTCTACGGCGATTTCAAAGCTACCGCTACGGGCAAAGGCCAACAGTATCATGCTGTCGACTCGTGCCTGGTCTTCGGGGGGCAGGCGGTTATAGATGGCAGGCAACACGTCGGCACCGAAGGAGTAGCCAGCCAGCGCGAAGCGCTTGGCGCCCCATTTCTGCCGGTAATATTGCATCAACTCTACCAGGTCTTCGGCGCTTTCTTCTGGGGGCTTGTGCTGCCAGTAATAGCGCAAGGTATCGATGCCCACCACCGGGTAACCGGACTTGGCCATCTCTTCAGCCGCGACTTTGTCCAAATCGCGCCAGCCGCCGTCGCCCGACAGGAACAGCGTCACGGTGTCGTTATGCCCAGCGGCGGGGACTTCCACCACCGGCATCTTCAGGCCCTTGTGATCCTGACCCAGCACAGCCTGAGTCAGTTGCGCCTTTAGCAGTTGTGGCAGCTTTACGTCATAGTCGCTGATACTGTTCTGGGCATTGGCCTGGCCACGTACGAAGGTTGCGCTTACATCATCGGGCCAGTCGTTCCAGGCCACGGACCAACTACCATGCTCGGCTTTCTTAGGCACCTCAGCCTTGCAGTTGGGCTGCTCTACGGCGAAGTCCACGGACACTGCCCGCGCTTTGTCATTGCTCTGGCCAGCCAGCCATTGCCAGGCCAGGAAAGCCCCAGGGCCAATGCCACCGACTATATCTGGGGCACTACCCAATTGCTTGAGGGCTGCATCAAACGCACCTTGCTGGGCAACGCAATCCTCTTTAGGTAACACAACCTGAAGAATACGCGCGGCGCCCGTGCGGCTCAGGTCTGCAAGTTGACGGTCACTCAGCGGTTGGTCCACCGGTACCGCCACGGCCATGGTCACTTTGGCGCGTTGCCCAGGGGTGACCAAGGTCGCGGCACTACCATCGCTCAACTTTACAGGCTCGGTGGTGGCCGGAGGGATGGGCCGAGTCGCCCACCAAAAGCCCGCCGCACCCAGTGCTACTACGATCAACAACACGATCAGCGCCGCGCGCCAGTAACGTCGAATCATCAGCGTTTCACCAATCCAGTCAGGCCGCCTGCAATCAAGGCAGCGGTATCGGCCAGCGCCACAAGCGGGTCCAGGCCCGCGGGCACAGCCATGTAGCGGGGCTCCCAGTCCGGTTGGAACTTGTCCTTGAACCGGCGAAGCCCTTGGAAGTTGTAAAGCTGCTCGCCCCGGCGAAACACCATCGAGCCCAGGCGTTGGGTCAGTGGCGCGCCACGGCGGGGCTGAAGCCCAGAGAGCGGCACCATCCCCAGGCTGAAGCGACCGTAACCCAGTTGTTTGTAGTGCTGAATCAGCCCTACCATCATGAATTCCATGGTGAGTTTCGGCGCTTCTGGGTGCGAGCGCATCAAATCCAGGCTGGCCAACTCATGGCTGTTGGTCTCCAGCAGGTTGGCGAACGCCACTGGGCGCCCCTGGAAGTGAATGATCACGATACGGAAATGCTTGAGGTAGTCCGGGCTGAAGCGGCCCAGGGAGAAGCCTTTCTCTCGTACATTCTTACCGGATAGCCAAGCATCGGAGATAACTTTCAGTTCATCCAGCGGCGCCTGGCCAGGCTCGTAGATCTCCATGCTCAGCCCGTCCCGCGTACCACGGTTCCAGGTGTAGCGCAGGTCTTTCATTTCCTTGCCCTTGGCTTCCAGGTCGAAAGTGCGCAGGTTGACTCGCGCTTCTTCGCCCAGCTTGATGGCGGTCAAGCCAATGTCCATATAGAACGGCAGGTTCTCGGCACGCACCTGATAGAACACGGGGCGGGCATGATGGAAGTCGCACAGGTCACGGAACTGCCAGATCATCTCGGCCCGGGGTTGCGTAGGCCCTACAGGATCATAAAGGGCTACCAGGCTGCGGCCACGACGGGCGTACATCAAGAACGCCTTGTCGTCAGGGTGGAACAGCAACGCCTTGTCGCCTGTAAGCGCCAGGCCCCCGTCGGGCTGATGCGACGCCATCAAAATGCGGTGAGCGCGTTGGAGTTCATCTGGCGTGGGCAAGTGGATCACTGGCCGTGCGGTGCGCAACAGCCAGGTCAGGGCCACTATGATCAACAACACCGCGCTACCTAGGGCAGAGCGCAGGCCCCTGGGGGCATCCGCGTCCAAGGTGAACTGCCACCACAGCCGGTTGCTGTAGGGAACGTCCTGGTAGGCGAAGAACAGCAGCCAGATCGATGCCCCGACCACGCAAGCCGCGGCCATCAGGTAAAAGGGCGAGAAGGGCAGCTCCATCAGCCGGCTGGGCCGGTAGAACGAGCGCCGGAAGACCGCCAACAGGCTAGCGGTGAGCGCAAGGATACTGGCTTCTTCCCAGTCGAACCCCTTGAGCAGGGAAAGCAGGGCGCCCACCAGCAACAGCACCATGGTCAGCATCCAGGCCGCCGAGAGCCGACGCCGCAAGCCTTGGGCCAGCAACAGGCACAGCACGCCGATCAAGCTGGCGGCGAAGTGGGACGCATCGATCAGGCGATGGGGCAGCAAGAAACCCATGTGCCGAAGGCGGGTATCGATTTCCGGCGTAGCGCCGGAGAACAGCAATACCATGCCCGACAAAAACACCAGCACTGCTAAGATAGGCGCGGCCAGGCCAGAGGCCACCCGGATGGCTTGGCGAGCAAACAACAGCCGGCGAGCCTCGGTGGCCAATAGCAGCAGGCATGCCAGCAGAAACGGCAACATCACATAGATCAGCCGGTACAGCAGTAAGGCTGCCGCCAGTGGCGCGGCGCCCAGGGTGTTGGCAAAGGCCGCCAGCAGGATGGCCTCGAATACCCCTACGCCACCTGGCACGTGGCTGAGTACACCCGCGGCCAGCGCCAGCAGGTACACCAACAGGAACGCGCCGAAGGGTGGTGCCTCAGGCAACAGGCTGTACAGCACTGCCGCGGCCACGGCCACGTCCAGCGCGGTGATTACCAGTTGTAGCCCACAAAGCCGAAGCGAAGGTAAGCGCAGGGTGCTACGCCCCGTGCGCACAATCAGGTTATGAGGGTAGGGCTGCGCCGGAGCGCGGCGTTTGTATACGCCAAGAACCAAGCCTGCTGCCAGTAGCAGCACGCCCAGGGCCACCACAGCCAGTACCGTGGAGGAAATTCCTAGCGCCGTGGACGCGGCGGAAAGGTCGCTCAGGCATGCTAACGCGGCCAAGGGAGGCAGCGCACAGCCCAGCGAAAGGCTAGCGAACAGGGTCATTCGCGCGACTTCCGCAGGGCCCACGCCCGCTCTGGAGTACAGTCGGTAGCGCACTGACCCGCCGGACAGCAGCGATAGGCCTACGGCGTTACCGATGGCGAAGGCAGTAAAGCCTCCCATCAGTAGGCTACGCGAGGGCAGGGTTGCTCCGGCATAACGGGCGGCGGACCATTCGTAGCCCAGCAGCACCATGAATCCCAAGGCGGTAAAGCCCAACGCCGCCCAAAGCGCGCCGGTGGGCGTGGCTGCAACGGAGTCGTGAAGGGCGTAGATGTCCATATCGGTCAGCATGCGCCGGCAGGCGATCAGGGCTATCGCGAACATCACCAGCGTCAGGCCAATCCCTAAGGGTTGGCGGTATTTGCTGAGCAGTTCCAGCCAGCGCAAGCGGGCGGGGGGCAGGGGGGGTGGAGGAGCTACGGTGTCGTTTACTTCAGACATTTCTGGGCGCATCAAGGACCTCGCCTATTGAGCGCGACAGGATGGAGGTATCTGGCCAACTTACCAATCCCTACAAAAATGAAATTTTTGCGAAAGCCCAGGTGCCTGCCCGCTATGGGGCAACTGCTTGGCCTACCCTGGCCGACCGGCTTTACCGAGCGACCTCAGTTTAAGAGGGTGGCACATGCTCGACCGTGAAGCCAAAAAAAAGGCCACTTTTTCAAGTGGCCTTTCTCTATTTGGTTGCGGGAGCCGGATTTGAACCGACGACCTTCGGGTTATGAGCCCGACGAGCTACCAGACTGCTCCATCCCGCGTCTGTGGTTGCGCATTATAGGGAGCTTTGGCGCGCTGTCAACATGAATCTCCCTCAGCTATCTGCTTTTGGTCTACCAGTACTAAAGCCTGGGTGTGCTGAGCTGCGGACTTAACGCGAAGCCAAAAAAAGGCCACTTTTTCAAGTGGCCTTTCTCTGTTTGGTTGCGGGAGCCGGATTTGAACCGACGACCTTCGGGTTATGAGCCCGACGAGCTACCAGACTGCTCCATCCCGCGTCTGTGGGGTGGATTCTACGCCAAACGTGGCGGCTGTCAATGGGCTCCGATGAAAAATTGCTTTTCAGTCAACCGTTTAGCTTTTAGAACACAGCGCCGTGGCCTCTGGCCAGGGTATATTTTAAAAAAAGACTGTATATTTATTCACCTGTCACCATAGGTTTCAATCGGTCATGGCGCAGCGGAAGATCCTTCATATTGACTGCGACTGCTTTTATGCAGCCATCGAGATGCGCGACGACCCCAGGCTTGCGGGAAAGCCTCTGGCGGTAGGGGGCTCTGCTGACCGGCGAGGCGTGATCGCTACCTGCAACTATGAAGCGCGCGCCTATGGTGTACGTTCGGCGATGTCGTCCCGGCATGCGCTGAAGCTCTGCCCAGATCTGACTATCGTCAGGCCTCGCTTTGATGCCTATAAGCAGGCGTCCAAGGAAATCCATACGGTTTTCCAGCAGTACACCGAGCTGATCGAGCCGCTGTCATTGGACGAAGCCTACCTGGATGTGACCGATTCCCCACATTTCCATGGCAGTGCGACCCGCATTGCCCAGGCCATTCGCAATGACGTTGCCAAGCGGCTGCACATTACGGTGTCGGCGGGGGTAGCGCCAAACAAGTTTCTCGCCAAGATTGCCAGCGACTGGCGTAAACCTAATGGCCTCTTCGTTATAACCCCTGACCAGGTCGAGGATTTCGTCGCGCATTTGCCCGTGGCCAAGCTGCATGGGGTAGGGAAGGTGACTGCGGAAAAGCTAGTGCGCCTGGGGATCGAACACTGTTCGGACCTGTTGCAGTGGTCGCGCTTGAATCTGATTCGGGAGTTTGGCGGTTTTGGCGAGCGATTGTATCAACTGGCCAGAGGCATAGATGACAGGCCTGTACACGTGGATAGCCGTCGGCAGTCGGTCAGCGTTGAGAACACTTACGACCAGGATCTGCCCGACTTGGATGCCTGCCTGGCCAAGCTGCCTGAGCTGATGGATACTCTCGCCGGGCGGTTGGAGCGGCTGGACGATAGCTACCGCCTGGGTAAGCCCTTCGTGAAGGTGAAATTCCACGATTTCACCCAAACCACCTTAGAGCAAGCCAATGCCGCGCGGGACCTGGGCAGCTACCGTGGTTTGCTGGGCCAGGCCTATGCCCGTGGCAACAAGCCGGTACGCCTGCTAGGCATCGGCGTGCGGCTGCACGACGTGCGCGGCGCCCTTACCCAACTGGAGTTGTTCGGCGAGGCCTAACCTGCCTGGGGGCTGATGTTTCTCTAGGAACCAGCAAAGCTGGCGAAAATCCACCGCAAAGCCATGCTCTTGAGCGGTTTCTCCCGCTTTGCTGGCTCTTACAGACCGGCAATCCGCTGTGTTCAGGGCGTGACCTTGCGCCCTGTATCCTTGGCAAGAGCCTTGATAAAGTCGCGCTGTAGTTCCGGGTCGTTGCGTGTCAGCTCCACCAGGCTTTGCTGCAACTCATTGGCTTCATCCTCTAAGCCCAATTGGGCAAGGCGCTTGACCCTATAGACCCATTGCCCCACCTCGTCGTCCTCCAGGTCTTCATAAATCAGCTTGTGGGCTTCGGCGACCTTGGTGCGCAGTGCCAGGGGCACCTGCAATGAGGCGTCAGCGCGAGAGGTGCCGTCTTCATCTTTGACCGCCAGCACTAATCGGCTTACCCGCTGCATGTCTTGATCGGCAAAGGGCGCGTCCAGCAAATTAAGCCGCAGGTATCCCTTGCGGTCGGTGGTCAGCGCATACACCTCTGCCCCTGCGGTGACCTCTACGGGTTTCTCGAACCAAGGGTCGGTGATCACTTCCCGGCGCTGGTCTTTCTGTACTTCATCCAGGCCTGCCAGGTTCTGCTCTGCGCGCCCGTTGGATTGGGCGTTCATAAAGGGGTTTATCCCGGCAAAGCCATAGTTGAGCCAGCCGTGGGTCACGTTTTCTGGGAGGTGCCCCAGTGCTACGAGGTTCACGGCATTGGCTGCAACCCCTGCGACCACCGCTACCGCACCCAACGGCACTTCATACAACTCGCGCCAAGGTTGGTAAGGTGTATAGCGGTCGTAGCGGCGGCTCACTTCAAAGTCGGTGACCTCGAACGTCGCCTGCTCGGTGACACGCACCCTACGCTGAGGCTGCTCCATCACCGGGTCGCCCGCGTCGATCGACAGGTGGTGTTCGATAGGTTTGCGCACGGTGCGCGCCTCATGCTCGGTGCGCTGAGACATCTGGTTGGCGCAGCCCGCAAGCAGGCAGGCGCCGCACAAGGCGGCACCTCCAAGCATCGAGAAACTTCGTGTAGACATGAACGCTTACTCGCTAATCAGCGGCCCAGGCGTGCCCGAAGGAAAGGCAGTACCTCGGCGACGTCCAGGCTTTGTGCGTCGCGCTCGGTACGCTGTTTGTACTCCAGCTTGCCTTCAGCCAGGGAGCGGTCGCTGATCACGATGCGGTGCGGGATGCCAATCAGCTCCATGTCCGCGAACTTGTTGCCAGGGCTGGTTTTCTTGTCGCGGTCGTCCAGCAGCACGTCGAAACCAGCGGCGGTCAATTGGTGATACAGCGTGTCAGTGGCTTCACGCACCTGTTCGGTCTCATAGCGCAGCGGTACCAACGCCACTTGGAAAGGCGCCAGGGTGTTACTCCAGATGATGCCGTTCTCGTCGTGGTTCTGTTCAATGGCCGCCGCCACCACACGGGAAACGCCAATGCCGTAGCAGCCCATGGTCAAGGGCACGGGTTTGCCATTCTCGCCCAGTACCTGGGCTTTCATGGCTTCGCTGTACTTGGTGCCGAGCTGGAAGATATGCCCCACCTCGATACCGCGCTTGATTTCCAAGGTGCCTTTGCCGTCTGGGCTAGGGTCGCCTTCTACTACATTGCGGAGATCGGCGATCTCGGGCAGCGGCAAGTCACGTTCCCAGTTCACACCGAAGTAATGCTTGTCGTCGATGTTCGCGCCAACGGCGAAATCGCTCATCAACGCGACCGAGCGGTCGATCACGCAGGGCAGGGCCAGGTTCAGCGGGCCTAGGGAGCCGGCACCAGCGCCAATGGCGTCACGCAATTCAGCTTCGCTGGCCATGACCAGTGGGCTAGCCACCAGCGGGTGATTAGCGGCCTTGATCTCATTGAGCTCGTGGTCGCCGCGCACGACCAAGGCCATCAGTTTGCCTTCTTCGGTGGCATGCACCACCAGGGTTTTCACGGTTTTTTCGATAGGCAGGCCGAAACCTTCCACCAAGGCCGCGATGGTCTTGGTATCAGGGGTGTCGACCAGGCGAAGTTCCTCAGTGGGAGCGCCCCGGGCGGTTTCCCGTGGCAAGGCTTCGGCTTTTTCAATGTTGGCGGCGTAATCCGAGGCGTTGCTAAAGACGATATCGTCTTCGCCGCTGGAGGCCAGCACGTGGAACTCATGGGAGCCCGCGCCGCCGATGGAGCCGTTATCGGCTTCCACAGGGCGGAAGTTCAAGCCCAGGCGGGAGAAGATGTTGCAGTACGCCTGGTGCATGCGATCGTAGGTGTGTTGCAGGGACGCTTGATCGGCATGGAAGGAGTAGGCGTCCTTCATGATGAACTCGCGGCCACGCATCAAGCCGAAGCGTGGGCGGATTTCATCGCGGAATTTGGTTTGGATCTGGTACAGGTTCAGCGGCAACTGTTTGTAGCTGTTGAGCTCGTTACGCGCGATGTCGGTGATGACCTCTTCGTGCGTGGGGCCCGCGCAGAACTCACGGTTGTGGCGGTCTTTAAGGCGCAGCAGCTCGGGCCCGTACTGCTCCCAGCGGCCGGATTCCTGCCACAGCTCGGCGGGTTGAATGCCAGGCATCAGCACTTCCAAGGCGCCGGCGGCGTCCATCTCTTCGCGCACGATGGCCTCGACCTTGCGCATCACGCGCAAGCCCATCGGCAGCCAGGTGTACAGGCCGGAAGCGAGCTTGCGAATCATCCCCGCGCGCAGCATCAGCTGATGGCTGATGACCACCGCGTCGGACGGGGTTTCTTTAAGTGTGGCGAGCAAGAATTGACTGGTGCGCATGGTAGGCCGTGTCGGTTGCTGAATTCGTGTGTAGCTGGGCATTGTACGGAGCAAGCGCCGCCAATGAAAAGCCCGGCGCGGGGCCGGGCTTGTACAGCGGTGCGAGCCGCTTGGCGATTACAGGATCGAGATGGGGTAATCGACGATCAGGCGGAACTCGGCGCGATCGCCTTCCCCCTCATCGGCATTGGCGGTGTGCCAAGCCTGACGAATACGGAAGGACATGTCTTTGACAGGACCAGTCTGCACCACGTATTTGGCCTCGACGTTGGTTTCGTGATGTTTGCCGTCCTCCCCGTAGAGCGGGCCGGTAATGTTGTTATTTTTATCCCGGCTGACATATGCACCCGACATGTCTGTGCCGGTGCCATCGATGTCATAGCCATAAGCGTAACGGGCCATAAAGCTCAGGCCTGGCACGCCGTAGGATGCCATATTCAGGTTGTACTGCAGCTTCCAGGACTTCTCGCCAGGTGCGTTGAAGTCGGAGTACTGGATGGAGTTGGCAAGGAAGATGGAATCCCCGCCTTTGTTGTTGTCACCCACGCCGATATAGTCGAAGGGCGTATCGCCATTCACTTTCTGGAAGGACAAGGTCAGGGTCTGGCCAGGCAAGAAGGCGTAGGCTGCCGACAGCGAGTAGGTGTTGTTGTCGATGTCGCCAGCCTTGCTGCTGCCTTCATCGGTAGTGCGGTAGTAGTTCACGTCGAAAGTCAGCGATTGGTCGTTGTTCAACGGCAGTACGTAATTCACGTTGCCGTAGTACTGGTCCCAGATGTCTTCGAGTTTGGAGCCATACACGCCAACGCTCAGTTGGTCGTTGATGGCATAGCGGCCGCCCAGGTAATCGGCGCTTTTGGCGCTGACGCCAGCGTAGTTGGCCCACAGTTCGCCATCACGGCCGTCACTGTTCTGGCTGGTGGCAGAGTAGAAGTGGCCAGCTTCGAGATCCAGCCCGTTCACTTCACTGCTCATCAACGTAATGCCGCTGGCGGTTTGCGGAAGCAAGCGGCTGCCGCCCACAGCAAACACTGGGCTGGTGCTAGGTTGTTGATCACCAATTTTCAGCATGGTTTTGGAAACGCGAAATTTCACAGCCGCGCCAGCTTTGCCGAAGTTGCTGTGGTTATCCCCGTCCGAACCTACAGTCAGGTTGCCAGACCCGGCATACTTATCCAGGCCCCACAAGCGCAAGCCACCGTAGGCGAAGGCGTCGACGCCCACCCCAATGGTTCCCGTAGTGAAGCCAGAGCTGTATACCCCATGAACGCCCTGAGTCCAATCACGCTGGTCGTTGCCGCCGTTACGGTTGTCACGGTGGAAGTAGTAGTTACGAAGCAACACATTCAAGGTGCTGTCTTCCACAAAACCTTTAGCCTCTGCCTGGTCGCTGACGAAGGCTTCAGCCATGGCCAGCTGCGACGCCGCCGCCGCGGTGACTGCCAGTGCGATTGCGCTCCACTTCATCACTTTCATAGTGACTTGCTCCTTTGGTTTAAGAGTATGGCCAACCGCTTGGTTTTTAGTGGGTCGGCTCTTTCTTTTCTTGAGGCGCGACTTGTGTCACGCCCACGGTAGTCTGGAATACTAAGGCCGGGCAGCGGCTACGCCATGTGCCCAAGGCCATTCACTGGCAATGGGGTAGCAACAATTGTGCACAAACGCCCCTTCGCCTCACAAAATTTTCACTTTCTGCAAAAAAACGCAAAAACCCCTCAGCGTACAAGGGCTTAGCCCAAGGTACGCCGTACTTGACAGCCGCACCGCTTTAAGATGGTGCCCTTTATAACCTCAACACAGTGTTACCTTTATCACGTTACCCTTTGATGCTGAAGGGATAAAGCGTACGGATGGTAGCCCATGTGTTCTGTTATGGTGCAAAAAGTAGCACAGCGGTGGTGAGAGGCTAGCGGAACTTTTTAGCTTGGCAAGGTTTGCACGGCTTACATTTGTAAACCGCGCCCCTAGGCCAGGCAATTGGTTCTGGCACAGGCATTAAAGCCACAAATTGGTGCGTATGAACTATTGCCCGAGCCAATCCAGGGCGGCGGCCCAATCCTAAAATGGACGGGTAGGGGTTATGCTAGCCGGGCGCAGAACGCTAGCGCCCGTATTTCGCCATAGGAGCCTGTCTTTGTTCGAACTCGATTCCCGCTTGCAAGCCGATACCTGGGTGCTGGGCGATTTCCCCCTCTGCCAACTACTGCTTAGCCGCGATGCCAACTATCCCTGGCTGATTCTGGTCCCGCGCCGCGTAGGGGTTACTGAAGTTTTTGAGCTGAACGTAGCCGATCAGGCGCAGCTTGCGGTGGAAACCGCCCAGCTTGGAAAAGCTCTAAAGCAGCTAACACTCGCTGATAAAATCAATATCGCAGCCCTGGGCAACGTTGTGGCGCAATTGCATGTGCATGTCATCGCCCGCTACACCAGCGATGCAGCCTGGCCTGGGCCTGTCTGGGGCAAGGTGCCCGCCGTGGCCTATGACGAATCCCGCCTGAGCGAACTCAAGGCGCAGCTCAAGGGCGAATTGCCCGGCGATTTTCAGTGGGTGGCGAAGTGATGGAGCTTGAGAATCGAGTCACTGAGCTGGAAACCCGCTTGGCGTTCCAGGATGACACCATTCAGGCTCTGAATGAGGTAGTGGTAGAGCAACAGCGGCAACTGGAGCGCATAGGGTTGCAGCTGGGCCAGTTGATCGAGCGTTATCGTGAGTTGGCGGGGCAGTATGGGGAGGCGGGAGAAGAGGCCCCACCCCCCCATTACTAGGCTCTACACCTTAACGGCCTGGAGCCGCGGCTACCACATCTTCGGCCTGTAGGCCTTTGTCGCGGTTCATCACTGAGAACTCCACCCGTTGGCCTTCTACCAGCACACGGTGGCCTTCGCCACGGATGGCGCGGAAGTGAACGAAGATATCGTCACCCGAATCGCGCGAGATGAACCCGAACCCTTTGGACGTGTTAAACCACTTCACGGTCCCGGTGTCCCGGTTGGCGGAGTTAAAGTTCACAGGGGCCGGGGTAGGGTGATGACGTGGTTGGCTGGCTACCAGCTGCAAGATCGCCGCGGCGAACATCGACAGCAGCCCTAGCCACACGGCAGGCTCGCCCGCCACCAGCGGCAGTGGCGCATACAGCACGAGCGCTTGCAATACGGCCGCCAGCACCAATAGTGCACTGACGAAGCCTTGCAGGGTTTGCCGAGGGTTGTGCTTCCATTGCGGAATCAGAGGTGCGAACAACAGGTTGCCCAGGCCGATAAAGGCCAGGTGAAAGGCATCGGTTTGCGAGAGGTAGGGCAAGGCGTCCGGCAAAACGCCGGGCAGGGCGGCCAACAGCAAGGCGCCCACGCCTGTCAGGAGATGAACGGTTTTCAACATAGGTTTGACTCACATTTTGTCAAAGGATCATGAAGCGCTGATCCCTTACAGAACCCGTACGGTAGTGAACGAAAGACGGCTGGAAGGGATTGGCCTATGCGCCTACGCGCCAAGCCTGCGTGACAACCGCATGGAACGAGAGAAAAAGCGGTGACTCGAAGGAAGTTGGCGCGCGTCGGTGGCACGCCGGCTATTTAACAGGAAATAGCCCCGTGGACTCAATTCCAACCGCCCAAGGCAGGCTTCTAACCTCGTCTTTAGCGACGCCCGGCGCCTGGCGGCAGGTGTCAGCATCAAGGCTGGCCCAACGCTGTGGCGCCCCGAGGTTTATTGATACAGTAGCCGACGCACCTTTTGAAACGTTTCACCACATAAGGGGAACCCCATGGCAATTGATATCGGCATCAGCGAAGAAGATCGCAAATCCATCGTGGATGGCTTGTCGCGGTTGCTCTCCGACACCTACGTGCTGTACCTCAAAACCCATAACTTCCACTGGAACGTCAGTGGCCCGATGTTCCGCACCCTGCACTTGATGTTCGAAGAGCAGTACAACGAGCTGGCCTTGGCCGTGGATTCCATCGCCGAACGTATTCGCGCGCTGGGCTTCCCCGCGCCGGGTACCTATGCCACCTATGAACGCTTGTCGTCCATCAAGGTGGAAGACGGCGTGCCGGCGGCCGACGAGATGATCCGCCAGTTGGTGGACGGCCAGGAAGCCGTGGTTCGCACCGCGCGCAGCCTGTTCCCGTTGCTGGATAAAGTCAGCGACGAGCCCACCGCGGACTTGTTGACCCAGCGCATGCAAACCCACGAAAAAACCGCCTGGATGCTTCGCGCTCTGCTTGAAGACAAGTAACTCTGGCACCGCCCCGGTGGCTACCGCCGTCGGGGCGTTTTTACCTCGCGCGTGTCAGCGCAATTTCCTACCTTCCTGATCGTTCCGCTCCCTCCCTCATCCCTTGTCCCCAGGTTTCTATTAAAGCCGTGGGGCGCGCTTTCGTGCGTCCGAATCAGGCCAAGGAAGGTGACACATGTTGATGAACTGCTCCCAGCCGCCGCGTTGCTCCGGCGCCGCCAAACTGTTGCTAGACCCTTTTGAAAAGGATTTCGACATGGCCCTGGCGCGGCCCATGGCGCGTTCTGTGCGGTTAAACGGCTTCGCGACCTGCCTGCGCCTGGAGCGGGTGTACTGGAACATTCTGCAAACGTTGGCCGAGCGCAATCACTGCACCGTCAATCAGTTGCTATCGTATCTGGACCGTGAGGTACACCTGCGTCATGGGGGCGTGAAGAACTTCAGTGGGTTGGTCAGGGTAGTCTGCGTCGCCTATCTGCTCGAACAAGCTTCCTCGCCCAAGCAGAACCAAGACGCTATGGACGCCCCGGAGCGATGCTCGGAGCGATAAACGTGGCACCAGGGAGCTTGCAGCCTAGCGCGGGTAACCAGATATAATTCCGCGCTTAAGTTAACCAGCGCCTTCGCGCCACGTTCGTAGCCGAGCACCTGTAATATGCCCTTGTACAATTACCAATGCGACAGCTGTGGTCACCAGTTGGAAACCATCCAGAAATTCAGTGACGCGCCTTTGACCGAATGCCCCGCCTGCGCGGCGCCCCAGCTGCGCAAGGCTGTGTCACAGGCAGGTTTCCGGTTGAGTGGCAATGGCTGGTATGAAACCGACTTCAAGACCGGCGCCAAGAAAAACCTTGCTGGCGCCGACAAGGCCGACTGAGTTGAACCCCCTCGCTGGGTGCTGCACACTGCCGGTGATGCGGGCCCGCCCGAACACGACTGACTATAAGTGAACCGACCATCATGATGCGCAGCCACTATTGCGGCCAACTGAACGAGAGCCTGGACGGCCAGGAAATCACCCTTTGCGGCTGGGTCCACCGCCGCCGTGACCATGGCGGGGTGATTTTCCTCGACGTCCGCGATCGCGAGGGCATGGCCCAAGTGGTGTTCGACCCGGACCGCGCCGAATCCTTTTCCGCCGCGGATCGCGTGCGCAGTGAGTATGTGGTGCGTATTCGCGGCAAGGTGCGCTTGCGCCCGGCTGGCGCGGTGAACCCGAACATGGCCTCCGGTGCCATCGAGGTACTGGGCTACGAGCTGGAAGTACTCAATGAGTCCGAAACCCCTCCGTTCCCGTTGAACGAATATTCCGATGTGGGTGAAGAAACCCGCCTGCGCTACCGCTACATCGACCTGCGCCGCCCCGAAATGGCCGAGAAGCTGCGCCTGCGTTCGCGCATCACCAGCAGCGTGCGCCGCTTCCTTGATGAAAACGGCTTCCTGGACGTCGAAACGCCCATCCTTACCCGTGCAACCCCCGAGGGTGCGCGCGACTACCTGGTGCCTAGCCGTACCCACGCCGGCAGCTTCTTCGCGTTGCCACAATCTCCTCAGCAGTTCAAACAGCTGCTGATGGTGGCCGGCTTCGACCGTTACTACCAGATCGCCAAGTGCTTCCGCGATGAAGACCTGCGTGCTGACCGCCAGCCGGAATTCACTCAGATCGACATCGAAACCAGCTTCCTGGACGAAAGCGAGATCATGGGCCTGACCGAAGGCATGATCCGCCAATTGTTCAAGGAAGTGCTGAACGTAGAGTTCGGTGAGTTCCTGCACATGACCTACGAAGAGGCCATGCGCCGCTACGGCTCGGACAAGCCTGACTTGCGTATCCCGCTGGAACTGGTAGACGTCGCCGACCAGCTCAAGGGTGTGGAATTCAAGGTCTTCAGCGGCCCGGCCAACGATCCCAAGTGCCGTGTAGCCGCGTTGCGAGTGCCTAACGGCGCCAGCATGCCGCGCAGCAAGATCGACGAGTACACCAAGTTCGTCAGCATCTACGGGGCCAAGGGCCTGGCCTACATCAAGGTCAACGAGCGTGCCAAGGGCGTGGACGGCTTGCAGTCGCCTATCGTCAAGAACATTCCGGAAGCCAACCTGAACGTGATCCTCGATCGCGTGGGCGCGGTGGATGGCGATATCGTGTTCTTCGGCGCGGACAAAGCCAAGGTCGTCAGCGAAGCCCTGGGCGCGCTGCGTATTCGCCTGGGCAATGACTTGGAGCTGCACACCTGTGAGTGGGCACCGATGTGGGTCATCGACTTCCCGATGTTCGAAGAGAACGACGACGGTAGCGTGAGCGCGGTACACCACCCATTCACTGCGCCCAAGTGCAGCCCTGCCGAACTGGAAGCCAACCCCAGCGGCGCGCTGTCCCGTGCCTACGACATGGTGCTCAATGGTACCGAGCTTGGCGGCGGGTCTATCCGTATTCACCGCAAGGAAATGCAGCAGGCGGTGTTCCGCCTGCTGGGCATCGACGCGGCCGAGCAAGAGGAGAAGTTCGGCTTCCTGCTGGACGCGCTCAAGTTCGGCGCCCCGCCCCATGGCGGCCTGGCCTTTGGCCTGGACCGCTTGGTCATGCTGATGACCGGCGCTCAATCCATTCGGGAAGTCATTGCCTTCCCGAAAACCCAGAGCGCCGCCGATGTGATGACCCAGGCGCCGGGCGCGGTGGATGCCAAGGCCCTGCGCGAGTTGCACATTCGCCTGCGCGAACAGCCCAAGGCCGAATAACGGGCGCGCTTTGGCGTTCCTTGTACTACCCTGCGCCCCCGCCGCGTTTCGCGCGCGGGGGTGGTTTGTCATGAAAACGTTTTGGAGTCTGTATGGCCGGTCATTCCAAGTGGGCGAACATCAAGCACCGCAAAGAACGCCAGGATGCCAAAAGAGGCAAGATCTTCACCAAGTGGATTCGTGAACTGACGGTCGCGGCCAAGCAGGGTGGGGGCGATCCCGCCTCCAACCCACGACTGCGCCTGGCGCTGGACAAAGCCCTGGGCGCCAACATGAGCCGCGATATCATCGAGCGGGCCATCGCGCGGGGCGCAGGCACCACTGACGGCGAGAACGTCGAGGAACTGAGCTACGAAGGCTATGGCCCCGGTGGCGTAGCCGTGATGGTCGAGGCCATGAGCGACAACCGCAACCGCACCGCGGCAGCGGTTCGACATGCTTTCAGCAAGTGCGGCGGCAACCTGGGCACCGATGGCTCGGTCGCTTATCTGTTCGACCGCAAGGGCCAGCTGAGCTTTGCGCCTGGGGTAGACGAGGACGCGTTGATGGAAGCGGCCATGGAGGCAGACGCCGACGACGTGGTCACCCACGAAGACGGCTCCATGGACGTGTTCACCTCCTTCGCCAGCTTCTATGCCGTGCGCACCAAGCTCGAAGAGCTGGGCTTCAAGGCCGCCGACGCGGAAATCATCATGGCGCCCAGTACTCAGGCAGAGCTCGATCGCGACGGCGCGGAAAAGGTCATCAAGCTGATCGACATGCTTGAAGACTTGGACGACGTTCAGAACGTGTATTCGAACGCTGCCATCTCCGATGACATCATGGAACAGCTCGGTTGAGCCTTATTCTTGGGATCGACCCCGGCTCGCGGATCACCGGTTACGGTGTAGTGCTCGACCGCGGGCTTGGGCGAGGCTGCGAGTACGTGGCCTCCGGGTGTATCCGCACCGGCAGTGGCGAGCTGCACGAACGGCTGCAGGTGGTTTACCGCAGCGTGCGTGAGGTCATCAGCGCCCATGGGCCGGTTACCATGGGCATCGAGCGGGTGTTCATGGCGCGTAACGCCGACTCTGCCCTAAAGCTCGGCCAGGCCAGGGGCGCGGCTATCGTGGCGGCGGCGGAGGAGGGCTTGGAAATCGCCGAATATTCCGCTACCCAGGTCAAACAGGCCATCACCGGCACGGGCGGTGCCAGCAAGGAACAGGTGCAACTGATGGTGATGCACTTGCTCAAGCTCACCACCAAGCCCCAGATAGACGCCTCCGACGCTTTGGCGATTGCATTGTGCCATGCCCACACCCGATCCAGCCTGGTACCCCATGGCCTGTCTACGGCACGTAGCCGTGGTGGCCGCCTCAGGCTCTAGCCGCAGCATCCCCTAAAACTTTTTCGTTTGCCGATGCTCGTCATGCTGCGATCATGGACATTGGCTGGCGGACAGCCTTCGGCATCTCAGGAACTCATCGTGATCGGACGTTTGCGCGGCACCCTGGCGGAAAAACAACCGCCACACCTAATTCTCGATGTCAATGGGCTTGGCTATGAGCTGGAAGTGCCCATGACTACGCTGTATCGCCTGCCACCAGTGGGCCAAGCGCTTACCTTGCATACGCACCTGGTGGTGCGCGAAGACGCCCAATTGCTCTATGGCTTCTACGAGCGGCGTGAGCGAGAGCTGTTTCGTGAATTGATTCGCCTTAACGGGGTGGGGCCAAAACTGGCCTTGGCCTTGATGTCCAGCCTGGAAGTGGACGAACTGGTGCGCTGCGTGCAGGCCCAGGACACTAGCGCCTTGGTCAAGGTACCGGGCGTGGGCAAAAAAACAGCCGAGCGCCTATTGGTCGAACTCAAGGACCGCTTCAAGGCCTGGCAAGCCACCCCTGCCATGTTCGAGCTGGTACCCGACGATGGCAGCCGGCCCAGGCCAGTGGCGGCCACCGCGGAAACCGACGCGGTCAGCGCGTTGGTATCCTTGGGTTATAAGCCTCAGGAAGCCAGCAAGGCCGTGGCAGCGGTCAACGAAAAGGGCCTTTCCAGTGAAGACCTGATTCGCCGCGCCCTTAAAGGGATGATCTAACGTGATTGAAGCCGACCGCCTGATTTCCGCCACGGGGCGAGACCGTGAAGAACAGCAAGACCGCGCCATTCGGCCGTTGCAGTTGGCTGAATACATCGGCCAGCCAGTGGTGCGCGAACAGATGGAGCTGTTCATCCAGGCGGCCCGAGGGCGCGGCGAGTCTCTGGACCACACGCTGATCTTCGGCCCACCAGGGCTGGGTAAAACCACCCTGGCCAATATCATTGCCGAAGAAATGGGCGTGTCCATCAAAAGCACGTCCGGGCCGGTGCTGGAGCGCCCGGGTGACTTGGCGGCCATGCTGACCAACCTCGAACCTCACGATGTACTGTTCATCGACGAAATCCACCGGTTGTCACCCATTGTCGAAGAAGTGCTGTACCCGGCCATGGAAGATTTCCAGCTGGACATCATGATTGGCGAAGGGCCGGCTGCCCGCTCCATCAAACTGGACCTGCCGCCCTTTACCCTAGTGGGGGCTACCACTCGCGCCGGCATGCTTACCAACCCCCTGCGCGACCGCTTCGGTATCGTTCAGCGGCTGGAGTTCTACAATAACGCAGACCTGGCCACCATCGTGGCACGTTCGGCGCGCATCCTGGGTTTGAGCATCGACCCGGACGGCGCCTTCGAAATCGCCCGTCGTGCCCGCGGTACGCCACGGATCGCCAACCGCCTGCTGCGTCGAGTGCGTGATTATGCTCAGGTACGGGGCAAGGGTGATATCACCAAGCCGGTCGCGGACCTGGCGTTGAACATGCTCGACGTAGACGAGCGTGGCCTGGACCACCAGGACCGTCGCCTGCTGCTGACCATGATCGAGAAGTTCGACGGTGGCCCGGTTGGGGTCGATAACCTGGCCGCGGCCATCAGCGAGGAGCGCCATACCATCGAGGATGTGTTGGAGCCGTACCTGATTCAGCAGGGCTATATCATGCGTACGCCGCGGGGGAGGGTGGTAACGCGTCATGCTTACTTGCACTTCGGCCTGAACCGGCCTGAGTTGTCCGACCCCGGCTTTCCGGATGAGCCGGCATGATTGCGTTCGGTTGCGCCGATCAAATGGCCGATTCAGTGGTCCTAGGCTCGCACAAAATGGATTTAAGTGAAGGTTTCAATGCGGCGCCCTCGGCCGGTATGAAGGCTCGGCAACCTGTGGCCTTCACGCCACTGAAAAAACAATTGCTGGGTTGGATTGGCAACCTACGGAGTTCGCACTAGAGTATGCGCGCGCAAAACGGGCTAGCGCCGTTCATTTATCGTTGTCGCGTCTACTACGAGGACACCGATGCCGGCGGTATCGTTTACTACGTCAACTACCTCAAGTTCATGGAACGGGCACGCACCGAGCGCTTGCGCGAGTTGGGCTATGTCCAGTCCGTGCTTGCGGCCGAGAACATGCTGTTCGTGGTTCATACCAGCGAAGCGCGTTATCACGTGCCGGCGCGGTTGGACGACGAACTGCTGGTGAGTGTCGAAGTAGGTGAACTCAACCGTGCCAGCCTGCGCTTCATGCAGCAGGTGCGGCGCGCTTGCGACCAGCAACTGCTGTGCGAGGGCCAGTTTCTAGTGGCCTGCGTACGTGCCGACAACTTCAAACCCCGAGCCATTCCACCCGCCATGCACGCGGCCTTCGCCGCCAAAGATGGCCCGGGTACAACTCAAGAGCAGGAGATCCAGCGTGGAAGCTAACGCCGTCGACCATACCTCCATGTGGAGCCTGGTCAGTAACGCCAGCATCGTGGTGCAACTGGTTATGCTGATCCTGGTGGCCGCCTCGGTCACTTCGTGGGTCATTATTTTCCAGCGCAGTAACCTGATCCGTGCAGGGCGCCGAGCCCTGGACGCCTTTGAAGAACGCTTCTGGTCGGGCATCGACCTCTCCAAGCTGTATCGGCAGGCAGGCAGCAACCCAGACCCAGACTCTGGCGTGGAGCAAGTATTCCGCGCAGGCTTCAAGGAGTTCTCGCGGCTGCGCCAACAGCCAGGCGTGGACCCCGACGCGGTAATGGAAGGCGTGGGCCGTGCCATGCGGGTGGCCATCTCCCGTGAAGAAGAAAAGCTCGAACAAACCCTTCCATTCTTGGCCACCGTGGGTTCCACCAGCCCGTATATCGGCCTGTTCGGTACCGTATGGGGGATCATGAACTCCTTCCGCGGCCTGGCCGGTGCCCAGCAAGCGACCTTGGCAACCGTTGCACCGGGTATTGCCGAAGCGTTGATTGCTACCGCCATTGGTTTGTTCGCGGCTATCCCGGCGGTTATCGCCTATAACCGGTTCGCTGCCCGTAGCGAAACCCTGATCAGCCGTTACTACACCTTCGCCGATGAGTTCCAGGCGATCCTGCACCGTAAAGTGCACACCAGCGAAGAGTAAGCAGGTATTTTCCAATGGCTCGAGTTCGGCAAAAACGCAAGCCGGTAGCCGAGATGAACGTAGTGCCCTATATCGATGTGATGTTGGTACTGCTGGTCATCTTCATGGTTACCGCACCCATGCTCAACCAGGGCGTGAAAGTGGACTTGCCCAAGGTATCCAGCGAAGCCCTGCCACAGGATAACAACGTGCAGGTGCTGACCATTTCCATCAAGGCGGATAAAACCTACTACTGGAACCTGGGCAGCGAAGTCGATACCGACAAGCAAATGGCCAAGGCCAACACCTTGCCCCAAATGACTCAGGCCGTAACGGCGATCATCAACCAGGGCAACGAGAACGGCAAAAAGACCCAAGTGTTCATCCGCGGTGACAAAGCGGTGGACTATGGTGCCGTGATGGGCGCCATGGGCGGCCTGCAAAAGGCTGGCGTGGGTAATGTCGGCCTGATTACCGAGGCCCCGTGATGCGACATCGAGAGCATTCCGCCTCGGAAAACTACTTCTGGCCCGCAGTGTGGGCCGTAGCACTGCACGTGCTGATCTTCGGCATGCTGTTCGTCAGCTTCGCCATGACGCCTGAGTTGCCGCCAGCCCGGCCTATCGTTCAGGCGACCCTCTATCAGCTCAAGTCCAAGAGCCAGGCCACGACTCAGACCAACCAAAAGCTTGCAGGCGAAGCCAAGAAATCCGCGGCGCGTCAGACGGAAGTCGAGCAGATGGAGACCAAAAAGGTCGAGCAGGAGGAAATAAAAGCGGCGGAACAAAAGAAAGCGGACGCCGCTCAAAAGGCCGAAGCCGCCCAGAAGGCCGATGAAGCCAAGAAAGCCGACGCCGCGGCCAAAGCTGCGGAAGCCGCGAAGGCTGCAGAAGCTGCCAAGGCAGCCGAGGCCGCAAAAGCCGCCGCGGCGAAGAAAGCCGAACAGGCTGATGTCGCCAAAAAACGCGCCGAAGACGAAGCCAAGAAGCAGGCTGAAGAAGAGGCGAAAAAACAGGCCGCTGACGACGCTAAAAAGAAAGCCGCCGCGGACGCTGCCAAGGCTGCTGAAGACGCCAAGAAAAAAGCTGCCGACGACGCCAAGGCCAAGGCTGCTGATGCCGCTAAGGCTAAAGCTGCCGAGGATGCGAAGAAGAAAGCGGCCGCCGATGCGGCCAAGAAAAAGGCACAAGATGCTGCGCGCAAGGCTGCCGAGGACAAAAAGGCCCAGGCATTGGCCGACTTGCTGTCCGATACGCCCCAGCGTCAGCAGGCCTTGGCCGATGAGCAGGGTGATGAGGTCGCGGGTAACTTCGATGATTTGATCCGCTCTCGCGCTGCTGAGGGCTGGGCTCGCCCACCGTCCGCGCGCAAAGGCATGATCGTGGTACTGCAAATCAACATGCTGCCTGACGGCACGGTAACCAATGTCAGCGTGGCGAAGTCCAGCGGAGATGGCCCGTTCGACAGTTCAGCGGTAGCGGCGGTGAAGAATATTGGTCGTTTGACCGAAATGCAGGGTCTGAAGCCTGCTGATTTCAACCCTTACCGTTCCTTCAAAATGACATTCACACCTGAGGATCTTGCGTTGTGATTACCCTTCTCCGAGGACTGCTTGTCGTGCTGTGTTGCGCGGCGGGGTTGGTCAACGCCGACGAAAAAAACATTATGGTCACCAGCGGCAGTGATCGTGCCACGCCTATCGCGGTAGTGCCTTTCGGCTACCAGGGCGGCTCGTTGCCTGACGACATGGCGCAAATCATCGGTGATGACCTGCGCAACTCTGGCTACTATGCCCCCATCCCCCGGCAGAATATGATCAGCCTGCCCGCCCAGCCTAGCGAAGTGATCTTCCGTGACTGGAAAGCCCTGGGGGCTCAATACTTGATGGTTGGCAGTATCGTGCCAGCCGGCGGGCGCTTGCAGGTGCAGTACACCCTGTTTAACGTGGCGACTGAACAGCAAGTGACTACCGGCAGCGTGAGTGGCGGGGTAGATCAACTGCGCGACATGGCGCATTTTATTGCCGATCAGTCCTTTGAAAAACTGACCGGCATCAAAGGTGCGTTTTCCACTCGCATGTTGTACGTCACCGCCGAGCGTTTAGGTGGCAGTAATACGCGTTACACATTGCAGCGCTCGGACTATGACGGTGCTCGCGCCGTAACCTTGCTGCAATCGCGCGAGCCTATCTTGTCTCCCCGT
This sequence comes from Pseudomonas artemisiae, assembly GCF_057128685.1. NCBI lineage: Bacteria > Pseudomonadati > Pseudomonadota > Gammaproteobacteria > Pseudomonadales > Pseudomonadaceae > Pseudomonas > Pseudomonas artemisiae. Next base: position 268,772 of record NZ_JBSKHS010000005.1, on the reverse strand, counting down.
TACGCACCGGACGGCAAGCGCATCGCTTATGTGTCCTTCGAACAAAAACGCCCACGTATCTTTATTCAATATGTAGATACTGGCCGTCGTGAGCAGCTCACCAACTTCGAAGGCCTTAATGGCGCTCCAGCATTCTCCCCGGACGGCAACCGACTGGCATTTGTGTTGTCCAAGGATGGCAACCCGGAGATTTATGTAATGGACCTTGGCAGCCGTGGCCTGACCCGCGTAACCAACAGCCCTGCCATCGATACCGAACCTTTCTGGGGCAAGGACGGCTCTACTATTTATTTCACCTCCGACCGTGGCGGTAAACCGCAGATCTATAAAACGTCGGTGGGCGGCGGCAACGCTGAACGAGTAACTTTCGTCGGTAACTACAACGCTAACCCTAAACTGTCAGCCGACGAAAAAACGTTGGTGATGATCCATCGTCAAGATGGCTTCACCAATTTCAAGGTGGCTTCTCAGGATCTAATTCGAGGTAATGTGAAGATCCTCACGGACTCGAGTCTTGATGAGTCGCCTACTGTTGCGCCCAACGGCACCATGGTAATCTACGCCACCCGCTCGCAGGGCCGGGGAGTCTTGATGCTCGTGTCCTTGAATGGACGCGTAAGGCTCCCGCTTCCTACCGCACAAGGCGAAGTCAGAGAACCTTCCTGGTCCCCTTACCTGAACTGACGCGGCGCACAACGTTGTACTTAACACACTGGGGTTCATTAGGAGTTTTACGATGGAAATGCTGAAGTTTGGTAAATTCGCTGCGCTGGCCTTGGCCATGGCCGTGGCTGTAGGTTGCTCCTCCAAGGGCGGCGATAACGCTGGTGAAGGCAACGGTGCTGGTTCTGGTTCTATGGATCCGAACGCTGGTTATGGTGCAAACACCGGCGCTGTCGACGGCAGCATGAGCGAAGAAGCTGCTCTGCGCGCTATCACCACCTTCTACTTCGAGTACGACAGCTCTGACCTGAAGCCAGAAGCCATGCGTGCCCTGGACGTTCACGCCAAGGACCTGAAAGCTAGCGGCGCTCGCGTCGTTCTGGAAGGTAATACCGACGAGCGCGGTACCCGTGAATACAACATGGCGCTGGGTGAGCGTCGTGCCAAGGCCGTTCAGCGCTACATGGTCCTGCAGGGCGTTTCTCCAGCTCAGCTTGAAATTGTTTCCTACGGCGAAGAGCGTCCAGTCGCTACCGGTAACGACGAGCAGTCCTGGGCTCAAAACCGTCGCGTCGAACTGCGTAAGTAATTCGTCATGCGAACGTGCCGCCGTGCTTTAACTACTCTGGTGCTTGCCCTTCCGGTTTCGGCGTGGGCAGCAGTTCCCGTGGTTGATGGAAGTGGCGCCGGTAACGGTGCCAGCTATCCACCCTCAGGTTATGGCACGAGCGGCGCCTACGCCGGGGCGGGGGCCTCTTCGGCCCCTGTTTCGGCGCAGGGCGAGCTGTTCATGCAACTTCAGCAAATGCAGGAAGATATCGCGCGCCTTCGTGGGCAGGTAGAAGTCCAGCAAAATGACATTCAGCGCATGAAGCAAGAAGCGCTGGACCGTTACCAGGACCTGGATCGCCGTATCGGCACAGGTGCGCCTGCGCAACAACCGGCAAATGCCATCGATCCATCTGCGAATTCTGCCACTGGCGGTGCTTCTGGCACTGACATGGCTTCAGCCGACCAAGGCGCCGCGAGCTCCGAGCCCGCCGACCCCGCCAAGGAAAAGCTCTACTACGATGCGGCCTTCGACCTGATCAAGGCGAAGGACTTCGATAAGGCGAGCCAGGCATTTTCAGCTTTCCTGCGTAAATACCCCAGTAGCCAATACGCAGGTAATGCTCAGTACTGGCTGGGTGAGGTAAACCTGGCCAAGGGTGACCTGCAGGGTGCTGGCCAAGCTTTTGCGAAGGTGAGTCAGCTGTATCCCAAGCACCCTAAGGTGCCGGATTCGCTCTATAAACTAGCGGATGTAGAGCGTCGCCTGGGGCACACTGACCGGGTCAAGCCTATCCTTCAACAGGTAATCAGCCAGTACCCAGGTACCGCGGCTGCGCAATTGGCGCAGCGGGATCTGCAAAAACTCTGACCGACCGGCCAAACTTCACGAATCAACCCGCGCACGCCGCGGGTTTTTTCGTTAGAATTTGCGCCCTTTATTCACAACCTTCGTAAGCGCGGCCCCTGGCCAGCGGGCGCGGGTGCTAACGGAGGCGGGTGGCCTGTTTAGCTGCCACGCCCGTGGCGACTATGTCTAACACATTACGTATTACCGAAATCTTTCACTCATTGCAGGGGGAGACCCGAACCGCTGGCTTGCCAACGGTGTTCGTTCGCCTGACCGGCTGTCCACTGCGCTGCCAATACTGCGACAGTGCCTATGCCTTCACTGGCGGCACGCTCTATACCCTCGACGACATCATGGAGCAGGTTGCCGCCTTTCGGCCACGCTATGTGTGCGTGACCGGTGGCGAGCCAATGGCCCAGCCCAACGCCATCCCACTGATGCAGCGGCTATGTGACGCTGGCTATGAAGTGTCTTTGGAAACCAGCGGCGCGCTGGACATTAGCGCCACGGACCCCCGAGTCAGCCGTGTGGTGGACCTGAAAACCCCAGGTTCTCGCGAGGTCCATCGCAACCGTTACGAAAACATGGCACTGCTTACGCGCAATGACCAAGTGAAATTTGTGATCTGCTCTCGGGAAGACTACGACTGGGCCGTGTCCAAGATGATCGAGTACAACCTGGCCGAGCGGGCAGGGGAAGTTTTGTTTTCCCCCAGCCACCATGACATCAAGGCCAGCGAACTAGCCGATTGGGTAGTCGCCGACAATTTACCGGTCCGCTTCCAACTGCAGCTGCACAAATTGTTGTGGAACGACGAACCCGGCCGCTGAATGAGGAGAGCATCTGTGTCTGACAAGAAAGCCGTTATCTTGCTGTCTGGCGGGCTAGACTCCGCCACAGTAGTAGCCATGGCACGTGCCGAAGGCTACACCTGCTATACCATGAGCTTCGACTATGGCCAGCGCCACCGCGCCGAACTGCACGCCGCAGCCCAGGTTGCCAGAGACCTGAACGTTGTAGAACACAAGGTTATCGGCCTTAACCTCAACGGCATCGGCGGTTCCGCCCTGACTGATAGCAGCATCGACGTACCAGAGGCGCCCACCGAAGGCATTCCGGTGACTTACGTGCCAGCGCGCAACACCGTGTTTCTGTCTCTGGCCTTAGGCTGGGCAGAAGTGCTGGGCGCGCAGGATATTTTCATCGGCGTAAACGCCGTGGACTACTCCGGTTACCCAGATTGCCGCCCAGAATTCGTAGAGGCTTTCGAGCGTATGGCCAACCTGGCCACCAAGGCAGGCGTCGAAGGTCAGGGCTTCCGCATTCGCGCACCGCTGCAGAATCTGAGCAAGGCCGATATCGTAAAAGCCGGCATGGCCCATGGCGTGGACTACAGCCTGACCGTCTCCTGCTACCAGGCCAACGCAGCGGGCGAAGCCTGCCGTAAGTGCGACAGCTGCCGACTACGCGCCGAAGGCTTCGCTGCCGCGGGCGTGCCGGACCCTACCCGTTATTTCTAGTTTTTTACCTGACAGGGGTTGATTACTGCTTAAAAATCAGTATGATACGCCCCACCAAAAGGGGTCGTTAGCTCAGTTGGTAGAGCAGTTGGCTTTTAACCAATTGGTCGTAGGTTCGAATCCCACACGACCCACCATGTTCCGCCTGAACCCTCCTATATGGAGGGTTTTTGCGTTTCTGTAGCTCTGGCTTGCAGCCGTCTGGCGCAAAACATATACCGCTAGCGGAATGTTGTCGAACCACAATTGAGCTGCGTCAGACTCTTTCAATCGCCTACCCGCGGCGCAGATACCCTGGCGTCATGCCTGCCACCCAGTGCTTATTTTGAGCTTCTGCCACAGCAAGGCCTCCCTCCTCCTGGCCACCGTTCTACTTGAAGCCATTGGCGCGCCTGAATGAAGAGGGGTACAAAGCAAAGGCAAGTAGGCTAGCAGGGGACAAGGGCAGGTGATAATTTGCGCGCTCTTAACACTAACCCAATAGCCAGCAAGCCGGCCGCGGGCGTTACCCCGCGACCTTTATCGCCTTATGCAGCGAAGTCGCTTTGCTGCAGTTGGGTCACGCCCACCAACTGGATCTCGAACTCGGCGCTGGCGTCAGCGTTTACGCTGCCGTACAGGATGCCGTTTTCGAAACGCAACTGGCCTGCGGCGTTGCTACTGCTAAACGCTTGGCTGCCGATGAAGCTGAAGCTGCCATGGGCTTCAGTGGTCGAGTTGGCATCAATGCCGGTGAGGTCAAGTTTGTCGCCCTCGGTGGTTTTAAAGCCCTGGATCACATCGCGCAAGCTGCCCAACCCCACATCACCCAATGCAGTGAATGTGTAGGTATCGGCTCCCGTACCGCCGGTGAGTGTGTCGGTGCCCGCGCCGCCAATAAGCGTATCGTCACCGGCACCGCCCAGCAGAGTGTCGTTGTCGTCGCCGCCGTCGAGCACGTTGGCGGCACTGCTACCGGTAAGGGAGTCGCTAAAATGACTACCGATCACGTTCTCGATGTACTTGAGGGTGTCCAAGCCAGAGCCGCCGGTATTTTGCTGGGCACTGCTGCTCAAGCCCACAGTCACCCCGGCCGTAGCGAAGGCATAAGAGACGGTGTCGTTGCCGTCACGGCCGTCCAGCACGTTGTTACCGCTGCCGGCGAACAATATGTTATCCAGTGCGTTACCGATACCGTTGGCAGTGCCAGTAGTATTGATCACCAGGTTTTCCACATTGCTGCTCAGGGTCCAGGTCGCCAGGCTGGTGTACACGGTGTCGATGCCGCCCACGACGCTGTTACTGTTGTTCTCGACGGTGGTGTCGTCGATGTTATCGACATAGTAGGTGTCTGAGCCATTGCCTCCGGTCATGCTGTCGGCGCCGCCTTTGCCATCCAGTACGTTAGCCGCGTCGTTGCCGGTAATGAAGTTGCGCAGGGCGTTACCAGTGCCGTCGATGGCCGAGTAGCCGGTGAGCACCAAGTACTCCAGGTTATTGCCCAACGTCCAGCTGACAGACGCTTTTACAGTGTCAATCTGGGTAGCAGACGCATTGGTTTCAGTGACCACGTCCAGTGCGTTGTCAACGATGTATACATCCTTGCCATCGCCCCCAGTCATGTTATCCGCGCCAAGGTCGCCGTCCAGGGTGTCGCCGTAGGCGCTGCCTACCAGGGTGTCGTCTTGGTCGGTACCGAGAATGTTGCCGCCATTCTGGCTAGCCACTTCGTTGTACACATCCTGGGCGGTACGGTTGTCGGTAGTGTTGCCCTTGTAGCCAAGGTCTGTGGCGATATAGTCGGCCAGGCGCTGGCCCACGATTTCGGCAGACTCTTCATGCAAGTGCCACACGTCGTCCGGGTAGGTGACGGGGTCGGCTTCCTGACGCAGTGGCAGGTCGGTGTAGTCCACGGCCAGGTCTACGTCTGAACGCTCTGCGGCCATCGCTTCCTGTGCTGCTCGCACGGCCACCAAGCCTTTTTGGATCTGGGCGATCTTGTCCTCATCATAGCCACGCACCCGCGCGGCATCCGCGTCGTAGTGCCCAGTTTCCATGATGTAGACCTTGAAGTCCCCCAACTGCGCGTGCAGGTAGTCGAACACTTTCAGCGTGTTGGCTTTATACGCGGCAGCCTGCGCGGCGGGGTTGGCGGCGCGGCCGATCTCCTGCGCGGCTTCCTCGCCCTGGCCCCAGATGATGCCCATGGTCACGTTGTCGGTGGCCTTGAGGCTGGCAAGCTGCTCTTGTAGCAGGCCCACGGCGCGCAGCAAGGCTGGCCCCGGTTTGTTGGTGTCGGACAACCACCAAGACAGGCGCAGTTCTTCTTCGCTACCGGTAGACAACCCGTTCACTGTGCTGCCACCTACGGCCACGTCGATACCATTGCCGTCGGCATCGGTGAATTGGCTGCGCACGTCGTAATCGGTGTATTTTTTCAGGTCATTGACCAGTTCGGTGATGCCCGACTGCGCATCATCGTCGGTCATGCGCAGAAGCCGGGCGTTGGACTGGCCCAGTGTGGGCACGAAGAGGATGTGTTGCGGGGCGCGCTCGGCAAACACAAAGTCACTGGCGCTCAGGGTGGCGGAATAATTGCCCTGCAAGGTGACTTCGAAGCGGTTGCCATCGGCATCTGATTCGCCCGATTTGATGTAGGTTTTGCCACCGCTGGAGGTGATGGAAAGCGTACCGTGGCTACCATCGCCCAAGCCAAGAATGCCTAGCGAGGAGACGTCGATCTTGTCCACGCCAACGGTGAAGTCGGTGATGGTATCGCTGGCGGTAATCCCACCGGCGTCGTAATCGCGATAGCTATCAGTGACCGCCGAGAAACGGAAGGTGTCCGCGCCTGCGTCGCCGGTAAGGATGTCCGCCCCTGTCCCGCCGTCCAAAACGTCGGCCCCGGCGTTGCCTTTAAGGGTGTCAGCGCCGCCCAAACCTAGAAGCAGGTCATCGTGGGTGGTGCCAGTCAAAGTATCTTTGCCCGCAGTGCCGGTGAGGGTGGTGCGTGGCGCTTCGGCAACACTTACCGCGAACAGGTCGCTGGCAGAGGCGCCCTTGCTGTCCGTGGCGGTGACTAAGAAGTTGTACACACCGGCGGCGTTATCGTCCGGGGTACCGCTGAAGGTCAGGGTTTTTGCGTCAAAGGTCAGCCAGGAAGGCAGCGCCGTGCCGTCTTGAAGGGTAGCGGTGTACGTTAGCGCATCGTTGTCGGCGTCGGTGAATGCGGTCTGCGACAGGGTGTAGCTAAAGGCGGTATTTTCGGTCGCTGTGCTGTCCTGCAGCGGGTCGGTGACCATCGGCGCGTTGTTCGCCGGCAGGCTGCCAGACGAGAACACGAAGTTGGACGCTTTCAAGGTGGTGAGGTAGTTGCCCTGAAGCCCTAGCTCGAAGCGGTTGCCACTGGCATCGGCGTCCAGGCTCTTGATATAGGTGCGGTTGGCGGTGCTGTTGTATTGCACCAGCAGGGTGCCGTTATTACCGTTCCCCAAGCCCCGGAAGCCCAGGCCGACGAGGTCAATGCTGTCCATGCTGACGTCGAAATCGGTGATCAGGTCGGTGTATGCCGTATTGGCAGTGCGGTAACTGTCGGTCAGGGTGGTGATGCGGAAAGTATCAGCCCCCGCGCCGCCCATCAGGTTATCGGCACCGCCGCCGCCTACGAGCAGGTCATTGCCAGTGCCGCCCTTGAGGGTGTCCGCACCGGCCAGGCCGAACAGTTGATCATTGCCGCTGGTGCCCGTGAGCACGTCCTTGCCCACGGTACCGCTGATTACATTGCCTTGGGCCGGGGGTACATCTTTGACTGCCAGGACGAAGGTATCGCTGACGGTGCCAGCCTTACCGTCGTTGGCGGTCACGGTTACGTTGAAAGTGCCGGCGGCGCTCGCATCCGGGGTGCCGCTGAAGGTGCGGGTCGCGGCATCGAATTTGAGCCACGCCGGCAAGGCGCTGCCGTCAGCCAGGGTAGCGGTGAAGCTCAGGGTGTCGTTGTCGGCGTCGGAGAAGCTGCCTGCCGGGATCACGTAGCTGAACGGGGTGGTCTCGCTGGCGCTTTGGTCTGCCAGAGGTACGGCCACCAGCGGCGCATGGTTGACCGGAACAGGGGTGTCCTGTACGGCCAGGGCGAAGGTGTCGCTGACGGTGCCAGCCTTACCGTCGTTGGCGGTCACGGTCACGTTAAAGGTACCGGCGGCGCTCGCATCCGGGGTGCCGCTGAAGGTGCGGGTCGCGGCATCGAATTTGAGCCATGCCGGCAAGGCGCTGCCGTCAGCCAGGGTAGCGGTGAAGCTCAGGGCGTCATTGTCGGCGTCGGAGAAGCTGCCTGCCGGGATCACGTAGCTGAACGGGGTAGTCTCGCTGGCGCTTTGGTCTGCCAGAGGTACGGCCACAACGGGCGCATGGTTAACGACTGGCGCACTGTTGAAGATAAAGTCCGTCGCTTTGAGCGTGTTGAGCAGATTACCCGTGACTGCCAACTCCAAGCGCTTGCCGCTG
>NZ_JBSKHS010000005.1:0-260611 GCF_057128685.1 Pseudomonas artemisiae | reverse complement strand
CGGCATCGAATTTGAGCCATGCCGGCAAGGCGCTGCCGTCAGCCAGGGTAGCGGTGAAACTCAGGGTGTCGTTGTCGATGTCGGTGAAGCTGCCTGCCGGGATCACGTAGCTGAACGGGATGGTCTCGCTGGCGTTCTGGTTCGCCAACGGCGTAGCCACCGCAGGCGCGTGGTTGACCGGAACAGGGGTGTCCTGTACGGCGAGGGTAAAGGTATCGCTTGCCACGCCGGCGCGGTCATCGGCGGCGGTGACCTTGACGTTGAGGGTGCCGGCGGCGTTGGAGCCCGGGGTTCCGCTGAAAGTGCGGGTGGCGGCGTCGAATTTGAGCCAAGCAGGCAAAGCGCTACCGTCGGCCAGGGTCGCGCTATAGCTCAGAGTGTCGTTATCGGAATCGGTGAAGCTACCTGCCGGAATCACATAGCTGAACGAGGTGGTTTCGGTGGCAGTCTGGTCCGCCAACGGTGTGGTCACCACAGGCGCGTGGTTGACCGGAGCCGCGGAGGTGAACACAAAGTCTGTCGCTTTAAGGGTGTTGAGTAAATTACCCGTCAGTGCCAACTCGAACCGGTTGCCGCTGGCATCGGGTTCAAGGGACTTGACGTAGGTTTTGTCGCCTGCGGTATTGAGGCTGAGGTAGACCGTGCCATCGCGCCCATTGCCCAGGCCAGTGACGCCCAATGCCGAAAGGTCAATGTGGTCCTGCCCGGCTTCAAAGTCAGTGATCACATCTATGCGCGAGGCACCACCTGTATTGTAATTGCGATAACTGTCCAAACGGTTTGCGACTACGAAGGTGTCAGCCCCGGCGCCACCGGTAAGCGTATCCACGCCGGCACCACCGTCGATGGTGTCGTTGCCAACGGCGCCGTTGATCGTGTCATCGCCGGCCAGGCCCGTGAGGGTGTCATTACCGGCGGTACCGATCAGGGTGTCACTACCTGCGGTGCCCTCCGGCGCTATCACCGGCGGACTAGTACCTACCGTGGTGCCGTCGCCATACGTTAGGGTCGAGCCCTTGGTGGTATTGCTGATAGTGTTGTCCACGATGGTATTGCGATCGGTGCCGTTTTCGTTACGCTCAGCTACCCCGTAGGTTGAGTTGGCGCCGCCGATAATCGTGTTGTTGCTGATCTTGTTATCGCTGCCTGGGAAGAAATGGCCCGATACACCGGCCGTGTCGTCGTAGCTCTGGATGACCACTTCCGGCACCGGCGCTTTCAGCCCATTGTTGGTCAGGGTGTTGCCGGTGATAGTGACGTCGGTGCTGCCGTACACGCGCACGCCGGAGCCGCCGTTGTCGTGGATGTTCACTCCAGTGACGGTTACATCGCTGGACAACTTGACCAGCACGCCCTCGGCGCCGTTGCCGTACACGTTGCCGCCTTCTATGGTAACGGCGTACGGAGAGGGGATATTTTCGCTGCCGCGCTGCACCACAATGCCGTTGCCAGCGTTGCCATAGGCTACGTTGCCGGTCATGGTGAAGTCGTGGGTGCTGGTTACGATATTAAAGCCGTGGCGATCGTTGTCGTAGGCCACGTTGTTTATATATTTGGAATCAACCATGTAATCCGCGACAAAGCCATCCAGGCCGTTGCCGTGGGACACGCAATTCTCAATGGTCAAGTTAACGGTTTGCTCATGGGGGTCAAAGCCATAGCCCGAGCAATCTTTGATCTCTACCCCGCTCAAGGTCACGTTGCTGTCGTGGCCGTCTTTGCCAGGGATAAAACCGTTGAACCAGCCGTCGATCTTGCCGGTGGTGTGGTCCCGGTTGCCGTCGATGGTCAGGTTGCTGAGGCCAAAGTCGTGGGTTTCCTCGCCGTACGCAGAGCGGATGACACCCGTGATTTTGGTGTCGGAGCCGTCAGCTACCTTGACCGACGTTTTGCCAGCGCCAGCGCCTTCCATGTACACGTTGCTTTTAAGCATCAAGCAACCGTCGGAGGGTTCTTCTCCCGCAGACACGATAAATGTTCCGGTCGGTACAAATACGGTACCGCCACCGGCTTGCGCGGCAGCGTCGATGGTTGCCTGAATCGCTGCGGTATCGTCTGTGATTCCGTCACCTACCGCTCCAAAGTCCTTTACATTAAAGATCATGGTTTTATCTGTCCTTGGGAGAAGAATAAGAGTCGCTGCCAATAAATCGGCGCTGATTAGGATCCTTGTATGACAGAATTTTCAGAAATGCTTATAGTTTTTGGAGGTTGGTGTCAAAGAAGTAACGGAAGGGATAAAAAGCCATCTATTCGACGATTTGCTGGCGGCGGTTCTTATGTGCGGAGCTTGTTACGAAGTATTTTCGTCAAATAACAGGCGATCCGATTAATTTTTGGCGTCTGGAGGGGTAATGCTTTGGATAAGCGCGGGCCGTGGTTCGCGTGCTTCTCGCGCCCTGTCCGATCTGGCTGTAACGCATTTTTGGCGTAGGAGAGCACTATCTTGACTTGGGTGTTCTGTATCTTTTCAGCCTACCTAGTAGGCCTGAGCCAGTATGAGTTTTCCGTCAGCATCGTTTCTGATGAAACGAATAGCTATTAGCTCGTCAGCCCGCGTCGAATTTCCAAAACTCGGAACTCAGTCTGGGCGGCGGCAAAAACTGAGTGCAACACCTGACCAATCCGGTACCACGCCGTGACCAGATCCCTGACCTGGTCAGTATCCATGTTCGACCCCCGGAGGTAGAAGACCAGTTGACGCCCGGCCATTGGGGAGGTGACATCATCAAGGCCAATGCCTCCGCGGTGGGCACGCTGGTGGAGCGCAGCACGGGTTATCTGATGCTGGCAAAGATGCATGACGCCACCGCCACCTCTGCGGTGCAGGGCTTCAGCGCTGCGTTGAATCGCATGCCGCTGGCAGCGCGGCAGCAATGAAAATATCAACGGTCTGATCCGTCAGTACTTGCTCAAGGGCACGGACTTGTCTGGCTATAGCCAAGAGCAAACATGCATCGTCTATCTAACAGCAACACCCTGGGCCCGGAAACCTTAGCTTTCTGGCAGAGTCCTTACATATCCCAAGAAAGCAGCGCTTATCTGGCAGCCGCCCAGGCGCTCCTTCGATACCTCGCTATGACCTGATACCACCACGTGGGCAGAGGCCGATTTATGCCGGGCAATTTCAAGCCTGAAATGCTGAAAAATCTCAGTCGAGAAGCACTCGAGAACGAGGTGCTTCGTCTCCATCATCTTTTGAAGGGCGCTGAGGTCAACCCCCAGCTTTTAACGGGCACGCAACGCACAGGACATGACTTGCTTGAAGGACGGGACGTTTTGGCTGAGCTCCACGCCAGCCGATCCGCACTGGCTAGCAGTGAAGCACGTCAACGCGCCATCTTTGATAGCTCTGGCGACTTTGCAATGGTCATTACTGATCCAGAAGGGATCATCACAGACTGGAACTCCGGCGCCACGCACGTTATGGGCTGGGCCGAGGAGGAAATGCGCGGACAGCCCGCGGGAAGGTTTTTCACACCTGAAGACCGTGCGCAGGGCAGGCCTGGATACGAGATGGTCACCTCCCTAAAGAACGGGCGGGCGACTGATGAGCGGTGGCACCTACGCAAGGATGGGAGTCGCTTCTGGGCATCAGGCGAGATGATGCCGCTCTTTGACGATACCCAGGTTCACTTAGGGTTTGTGAAGATTCTTAGGGACCGTACGGCGGAGCATCTGACAGGCCGTGCAATCGGGGAAGCTCAGGAGCGCTACCGATTGGCTGTAAAGGCCACGAATGACACGATCTGGGACTGGGATCTGGTAGCAGGCACCGTACTTTGGAATGATGCGTTAGAGCATGCTCATGGCCATGTGTTAGCCACTGTCGAAAACACAGGCGATTGGTGGATTGTCCATATTCACCCGGAGGATAGGGGTCGTATCTACAACTCTATCCACGCGGTGATTGATGGCACACAAACCAGCTGGACAGAAGAGTACCGCTTCCAACGTGCCGACGGTTCTTATGCGCAAGTCCTTGACCGGGGGCATGTGATCCGTAATGACGAAGGTCAAGCTGTTCGCATGATCGGCGCTATGCTGGACATGAGCGGTGTACGCAACGCTGAAGTAGCCCTTCGTCAGAGCGAAGAGCGGTTCAGAACCATTGTAGCGACCATTGAATCGGCCTTTGCCATCGTCGAGGTGAAGTTCGATGCCGATGATCGCCCGATTGACTACCGTTTTCTAGAGACGAACCCGGCCTTCGAAAAACAGGCTGGGGTCAACCTGCGTGGGAAATGGGTAACGGAGTTCGCGCCGGACCTAGAACGCTTCTGGTTCGACACGTACGGGCATGTTGCTAAAACTGGCATATCGGTCACATTTGAAAGTTATGCCGAACGGTTCGAACGCTGGTTTGATGTCCGAGCCGTGGGGGTTGGCAACCCAGCCAATCGGCAGATCGCCATTTTATTTAGCGATGTAACGGACCGACGAAACGCAGAAGCTCGCCTGCGTGAAAGTGAAGCCCTTGCGCGCGAGAACGTAGAGCGTGTCCAGCTTGCGCTTGAGGCGGGCGCCATCGTGGGCACGTGGCACCTGGATCTTCGTAATGACAGTTACACCGTAGATGAGGCGTTTGCTAGAGCCTTTGGGCTAGATCCGGTGCTTGGTTACAAGGGACTGACGTTAGAGCAGATTTTCGCAACCGTCCACCCCGAGGACCGTCAGGGGCTGCTCGAAGCCATCAGCCGCACCATTGAAAAGGGAGGCCTGTATACCCACCAGTATCGGGTGCGCCGCGCGGATGGGCAGTATTACTGGATAGAGGCAAGCGGGCGTGTGAAATACGCCTCTGATGGTACACCGCTAAGTTTCCCCGGTGTGCTTATGGACCTGCAGGAGCGTCGCTCGGTAGAGGCGCAGCGAGACCGTGCCATTGCTGAGCTGCGAACGCTTACAGAGACGTTAGAGCAGCGGGTAGCTGAGCGCACCGCAGACCTGATGCAGGCTGAAGATAAGCTTCGCCAGTCACAGAAAATGGAAGCCGTCGGCCAGCTAACAGGCGGCCTGGCACACGACTTCAACAATTTGCTGGCAGGTATTTCCGGCTCCTTGGAGCTGATGGCCAAAAGAATCGAACAAGGCCGGGTGGTAGACGTTGATAAGTACCTGGTAACCGCACAAGGCGCGGCTAAGCGTGCTGCTGCCTTGACCCATAGACTGCTGGCCTTCTCTCGCCGCCAAACCCTTGATCCGCGGCCCGCTGATGTGAACACACTCGTTAAAGGCATGAGTGACCTGATCCAACGCACAGTGGGCCCTGGCATCATGGTGCAAACAGATTTTGCACACGGTGTTTTGCCGGTACGCGTTGACATCAGCCAGCTTGAAAACTCGTTGTTGAACCTGTGCATCAACTCGCGCGATGCCATGCCGGACGGTGGGCAGATCACCATTGAGACGGGAGCTAAGGAACTGGATGAGCGCAACTCTCAGGCACTAGCCATACCTACAGGTGATTATTTAACCGTCCGAGTCACTGATACGGGGGCAGGTATGTCGCCCAGGGTGCTAGCCAAGGCTTTCGACCCCTTCTTTACCACTAAGCCGATTGGGCAAGGCACTGGCCTTGGCCTTTCCATGATTTATGGTTTTGCCAAGCAATCTGGAGGGCAGGTAAGCCTGCAATCTGAGGTGGGAAAGGGCACAACCATTTGTATCTACCTCCCACGCTACCTGGGCGATGCCTCTGACTTGGAAGGTGTGGAAGCCCAGAAAGAGTACGCACCCGTGGGTGAGGGCCAAACGATCTTGGTAGTCGATGATGAGCCGACTGTGCGCCTGCTTCTAGCCGATGCCTTAGGTGACCTGGGTTATCGAATCCTTGAGGCAGCTGATAGCGGCGCTGGTTTGCAACTACTACGCTCCAATGTCCGCATCGATATGCTTATTACCGACGTAGGTCTACCAGGTGGCATGAATGGACGCCAGATGGCAGACGCCGCTCGAGAGGTACGACCCGGTCTAAAAACCTTGTTTGTTACCGGGTATGCCGAGAGCGCCGCGCTGGGCGAAGGTCACCTTGAAAAGGGAATGGGCATACTGACAAAGCCATTTGCAATTGACGCATTAGCCTTCAAGGTTAATGAGCTCATTGCCTCCTAGGCTCTATGCGGAATAGTTTGGCACCCAGTGATGCTCGTAGCCATTTGATTAGCACAGTAAATACGTGTGTAACGCATGCTTAAGCGCCTCGCCATTAAGCGTAATGCATGAGACATGCCGTACGGGGGCGTCTATCATGGCATAGTGCTCTTGTACGATAACCACTCGAAGAGTCTCAAAAGGGAATGTAATGGCTAAATTGGTAGCGCTCGTAGAAGACGACGAGCTTCTTCGTTCGTTGATGGCGGATATGATCGAGGACTTGGGCGCTCAATGTATGGCCTTTGGCACCTCTGACGATGCGCTGATGTGGATGCTAAAGCAGCCAAGCCCTGTCGATCTTCTGGTCGTTGACCAAAGTACGCCAGGCCAATTGCTAGGCAGCGACATGGCGCACCTGGTGAAACAGCGCTGGCCTGCGCTCGAAGTCATTGTTATGAGCGGTCACGATGCCAGCGCGCTACCTGCGTTGCCTGAAAACGTACTTTTCATTCAAAAGCCTCTTTCCATCCCTACTATGCTCGAATCCTTCAGTGCAAAACTGGCCAAAACAGGGAATGTCACCAGCGATTGAAGCTTGGACGCCCACGGTATGACGCATCCCCTCACAGGGTATGAACGAACAAACAGCTGCGCGGGAAGCTTGTATCGAGCTGTAACGATTATAAGAGACAGAAGAGCGATAATTACACCAATGGCCTCATTGGTGGCAGAGTCGCGGACTATTACAGTTAGGGGCTGGCGATCATTTGAATCTACGTCTGGTCATTGAAGGCATTCAAACCATCGCCAACCAGTTGCTTAAAGCGGGCACTTCGCGCCATGGCCAAATAATGGCGCAGCCAGCGCCTAGGCTATCCAGTTTTTGAATACCGGCTTTTCTCCTGTCGCTGCTTGAGACCCTTGATCATCCGCAGGACCCAGGCCCAGGCTACATCACCTAAAGAGAACCCTGTGGCTCAAGCAATAGAACTAAAAAGCCACTACTGGCTTTTGCCCGCTTAGTTAAGCTTGAACGCGTTAAAAACCCCATCACCGCTTCGTATACCGCGTAATCCATGCCCCGCTAGACGTTTAGCTTTGTATCAGAAGTGAAACAAATTAGTTGCCAACCTTCGGAGAGCGGACTATGTTCTTCCTGCGCTCAATAGGGAGCTAACAAATAAGAAGGTATGCAGGGATGCGAAGGTTCAAGACGTCTAATGCTGTCCGTTATTCCGTTAAGCCTGCAACCAAGACCGCACTTTGCGCGTTGTCTTTTACCTTTGGCTGCTCGGCCTATGCCGACTATGCAGAGCCGGGGAAGTTGGGCGATGCAGCCAGTTGGCGCTCGGAAGAGTTCCAGAGTGACTGGGGTTTGGGGCGTATCCAGGCTGACCAGGCCTATGCCGCTGGGATCACCGGCAACGGCGTAAAGATCGGCGCGCTGGACTCAGGCTTTGACCCCTCTCATCCGCAAGCCAGCCCATCCCGCTACCACGCGGTAACGGCCACTGGCACCTATGTGGATGGTTCACCCTTTAGCATTACCGGTGCCATTAACCCTAACAACGACACCCACGGCACTCACGTGACGGGGACCATGGGCGCGGCCCGTGATGGCGTTGGCATGCATGGCGTGGCGTACAACGCGCAAATCTATGTGGCCAACACCAACCAGAGCGATAGCTTTCTGTTCGGCCCTAACCCAGACCCGCTGTATTTCAGGGCCGCTTATGGCGCCCTGGCCGATGCCGGTGTTCGAGCCATCAACAACAGTTGGGGTAGCCAGCCGCCGGATGTGACCTACGCGACCCTGGAGGGCGTGCAGGCTGCCTATGCCCAGCATTACAACCGGGGCACCTGGCTGGATGAAGCGGCCAATGTCTCGCGCAAGGGTGTGATCAACGTCTTCAGTGCTGGCAATACCGGCTATGCCAACGCCAGCGTGCGCTCTGCGTTGCCGTACTTCGAGCCAGACCTTGAAGGCCATTGGCTGGCGGTGTCCGGCCTGGATAGCGCCAATGCTCAGCGTTACAACCAGTGCGGTATCGCCAAGTACTGGTGCATCACCACGCCTGGGCGGCTGATCAACAGTACCGTCCCTGGTGGTGGTTATGCGCTCAAGTCCGGTACGTCCATGGCCGCGCCCCATGCTACCGGGGCGTTGGCGCTGGTGATGGAGCGCTACCCTTACATGAGCAACGAGCAGGCCTTGCAGGTACTGCTCACTACCGCCACCCAACTTGACGGTTCAGTGACCCAGGCCCCTAACGGTACCGTGGGCTGGGGTGTGGCTAACCTGGAGCGGGCCATGCGTGGCCCGGGCCAGTTGCTGGGCACCTTCGATGCCACCCTGGGCGCCGGCCAAACCGATGTCTGGAGTAACGATATTTCTGACCAGGCGTTGATCCAACGCCAGGCCGAAGATACCGCTGAACAGGCCGCCTGGCAGCAAACGGTGGTCAACAAGGGCTGGCAGAACGGCGTGGCCAGCACCGCCAGCCAACAGGACCAAACCGATTACGCCGTGGGCACCGCCCGCGCCGCGGCGGCTGCTCAGCGCCAGTACCAAGGCAGCCTGATCAAGTCCGGCGCGGGCCGGTTGATCCTGGAAGGGAACAACACCTATCGCGGCGCTACCCAAGTCAACAGTGGCCTGTTGTCGGTTAACGGCGCTCTCGCTTCCGCCGTGCAGGTAAATGCCGGTGGCACCTTGGGCGGCAATGGCCAAGTCGGTAACCTTACGGCCTTAAGCGGCGGGCAGGTCGCGCCGGGTAACTCGATCGGCACCCTGCAGGTC
Organism: Pseudomonas artemisiae; assembly: GCF_057128685.1. Classification (NCBI taxonomy): domain Bacteria; kingdom Pseudomonadati; phylum Pseudomonadota; class Gammaproteobacteria; order Pseudomonadales; family Pseudomonadaceae; genus Pseudomonas; species Pseudomonas artemisiae. The sequence continues at coordinate 251,715 of NZ_JBSKHS010000005.1, read as the reverse complement.
AATGGTGACCTGACCTTCGCGCCAGGTTCCACCTACGCCGTAGAGCTTTCGCCTACCGCCAGTGATCGTATTGTGGCCACCGGTATCGCCACGGTGTCGGGGGCCAACATGGCCCTGGCCTTGGACCCAACGCCGCTGGCCCTGAATGCCACGCCTGGCCAAACCCTGGTGGGCCGCCAGTACAATGTGCTGCAAGCTACCAATGGCGTTAACGGGCAGTTCGCCGCGGTTACCTCCAACTATGCCTTCCTTGGCGGCCGCCTGGACTACGCCGCTACCGGGGTTGCACTGAACATCGAGCGTACCGCGGCTTTCGCCAGCGTGGCGCGTACCCCTAACCAGGCAGCGGTGGCCTCGGCCGCCGAGCAATTGGGGGAGGGCAACGCGGTGTATGAAAACCTGCTGCTCGCCCCAAGCGCCGCTTCGGCCCGAGATAGCTTCCAGCAGCTGTCAGGGGAGATTTACCCGGCAGTCGCTACCCAGTTGATCAACGACAGCCGCTATGTGCGTGATGCGGTCGGTGAGCGCCTGGGGGCCAGCATGTTTGGCGCCGATGCCAATACGCAGGCGCAGGACAACGTTTGGTTCAAGGCCCTGGGCGCCTGGGGCAAAACCGATTCACGCAGTGACACGGCGGGTTATACCTCGTCCATTGGGGGCATGCTGGCGGGTGTCGACGGTGACGTAGGTGAAGCCACGCGCCTCGGCCTGGTAGGCGGCTACAGTGATAGCTCGGTCAATATGGGCTCGGGCACCCACTCCCGCGCCTCGGTCGACAGCTACCACGTGGGTGCCTACCTGGGCCACGAAATCGGCGCATGGCGCTTGACCCTCGGCGGGGCCTACAGCTGGCACCGTATCGACGCCAAGCGTGACGTGCAGGTCGGCGGCGCCAGTGGTCGGGAGAAAACCAAGCACGATGCGCAAACCGCGCAGGTATTCACCGAGGCGGCGTACCGCATTCAGTTGCAGCCTGCGGTACTCGAACCCTTCGCTAACCTGGCTTATGTACACCTGGGCACCGATAGCTTCACTGAGAAGGGTGATGCGGCGGCCCTAACATCAGGCAGCGATACCCGTGAAGCCGTACTCGGCACGCTGGGTGTACGGGCGCTTAAAACCATCGCCATCAACGATCGGCAAAAGGTTGACCTGTCCGGCAGCCTGGGCTGGCAGCACAACCTGAGCGATACCGATTCGGAGCAACATCTGGCCTTTGCGGCCGGTGGCAGCAGCTTCGGCATTGAAAGCTCGCCCTTGCTGCGTGACGCGGCCTTGGTGGGTGCCCACGCTCGCATGGCCCTGAGCCGTGAGGCCAGCGTTAGCCTGGACTACAACGGCCAACTGGCCAGCCGTGAAAAAAGCCATGGTATTGGCTTGAGCCTTAACTGGCAATTCTAGGGTCTGGATGAAAAGCGGCTAGGCGAGCCTAGCCTTCGCTCGCCGCTTTCGTAGAGCCCAAAGCTTCAACCCACCCACCGTTGGAAAAAAGAACAACGCGGATGCCAAGGCGGCATTCGCGCAGGGTTTTGTGTGCGCTAACTAAGGACAGTCGTAGTTATGAAAGAGCCATCCACTACTGGGCAGGTTGCTGTCAGCTCCATTCGGCAAGCCATTCGGCAAGCCATTCGGCGAGCCATTCGCGCGGCTAATCACGCGTCTTGTGGCGCCTTGGCCTGTTACCTGGCCACCCTTGGCGTAGCTCAGGCCGCGCCCTACGTGGAAGCCGGGCAGGCGGGAAATGCCGCCAGTTGGCACAGCCCCGAGTTCACCAACCAATGGGGGCTGGGCGCGATCAATGCCGATCAGGCCTACGCGGCCGGTTACACCGGCAAGGGCGTTAAATTAGGGATTTTCGACCAGCCGGTGTACGCGTCGCACCCGGAATTCGCCAACCCAGACAAAGTGATCAACCTGGTGACCAGTGGTGTCCGCGAGTACACCGACCCTTATATTCCGGTAAAGGCGGGCGACCCTTTCCGTTACGATGGCACGCCTACCCCCGACTCCAACGGGAGGCTGGGTAACCATGGCACCCATGTAGGTGGCATCGCCGGCGGCAACCGCGATGGCGGGCCGATGCATGGCGTGGCCTTCAACGCCCAGATCATTAGCGCCGACAACGGCGATCCAGGCCCGGAAGACGGTATCGTGCTGGGCAATGACGGGGCGGTGTACCAGGCTGGCTGGAATGCCCTGGTCAGCAGTGGCGCGCGCATCATCAACAACAGCTGGGGCATCGGCATCACCGACCGCTTTGACCAGGGCGGCCGGGACCCGGCGTTCGCGCACTTTACCGTGCAGGATGCGCAACTGCAGTTCGATCAAATCCAACAGATTCTCGGCACTCGCCCAGGCGGGGCCTACCAGGGCGCCATCGATGCCGCGCGCAGCGGTGTGGTAACCATTTTCGCCGCGGGTAATGATTACAACCTGAACAACCCGGACGCCATGGCCGGGCTGGGGTATTTCGTACCAGGCATCGCTCCCAACTGGTTGACCGTCGCCGCCCTGCAGCAGAACCCAGACACCTCGGCCGCTGGCGCCACCCCTTATATCTTGAGTACCTTCTCTTCCCGTTGCGGCTACACGGCCAGCTTCTGCGTGTCGGCCCCCGGTACCCGGATCTACAGCTCCGTGCTCAACGGCACCAGCCTGCAAGACCTCACCGTGGGCTGGGCCAACAAAAACGGTACTTCCATGGCCGCGCCCCATGTGGCGGGCAGCATGGCGGTACTGATGGAGCGCTTCCCCTACATGAGCGGCGCGCAGGTCGCCGAGGTGCTGAAAACCACCGCCACAGACCTGGGCGCGCCTGGCGTGGACGCGCTCTATGGCTGGGGCATGATCAACCTGGGCAAGGCCGTCAACGGCCCGAGCCAGTTCGTCACCGAGGCGGATATTCCTGCTGAATTTCGTATCAGCGGCGCCTATGGCGATAGCCAGTTCGTGGCCAACTTGCCCGGTGTAGACGCGGTGGTCGATGCCGGCAAACCGACCCAGCGCATCTGCAGTGGGCCGCAATGCGGGCGGGATGTATGGAGCAATGATATCTCTGGTCATGGTGGCTTGACCAAGCTGGGTATCGGTACCTTAGTGCTGACCGGCGCCAACACCTACAGCGGCCCAACCCTGGTCAATGAAGGTCGCTTAGCAGTCAACGGTTCGCTGGCCTCCGCGGTCACCGTCAACGACACCGGTATAGTAGGTGGCAACGGTCGCCTGGCGTCCCTGACCGCCAACCGTGGCGGTACGGTAGCGCCGGGTAATTCCGTGGGCACCCTGCAAGTGGCCGGGGACCTTAACCTGGCGCCAGGCTCTGTGTATGTGGTGGAGTTGTCGCCCACGGGTAGCGACCGTATCGTCACTGGCGGGCAGGCCACCGTGAGCGGTGCCACCATGGCCCTCTCGCTGGAAAACGGCCTCAGCCTTACCACTAGCGAAATCACCAGCGCGCTGGGCCAGCAGTTCAACGTGCTGCAAGCCGCCGGTGGCGTGCAGGGCCAGTTTGGGTCCGTGTTGGATAACTATGCCTTCCTTGACGGCAACCTGGCCTACAGCGGTACGGGCGTTGCCCTGGCGCTGGAACGCAACGCGGACAGCTTTGCCAGCGCCGCGCAAACGTCCAACCAGGCTAACGTGGCCGCTGCCGCCGAGCAGTTGGGCGTAGGCAATGCGGTATATGAAGAGGTGCTGTTGAGCCCTGATGCCGCTACCGCTCGGCGTGCCTATACCCAGTTGTCCGGTGAAGTGCACCCGGCCATCGCCACCCAGTTGATCAATGACAGTCGCCAGGTGCGTGATGCGGTAGGCGATCGCCTACGGGTCGAAGGGCTGTATGACCAGCCAGCGCCGGGCAGTGAAAACAACAACGTCTGGGTGAAGGGGCTGGGCGCTTGGGGCAAGAACTCCGGCAGCAGCGACAGCGCCAGTTCAACCTCGTCCTTGGGCGGCCTGCTCGCGGGTGTGGACGGTTTGGTGGCTGAGCACACCCGGCTGGGCGCCATGGCCGGTTACAGCGATACCTCTTTAGGGATGGGCGACGATACCCACTCCCGCGCCTCGGCGGACAGTTACCACCTGGGTATCTACATTGGCCATGAGGAAGGGCCGCTACGCCTGACCGCGGGTGCATCCCATAGCTGGCACCGCATTGACGTTAAGCGTGACCTGCAACTGGGCACCTCGGCAGACCGCCAGAAGGTCAAGCGCGATGCGCAATCGACCCAGGTATTCACCGAAGCAACGTATCGCCTAAACCTGCAACCCCTGGCGCTGGAACCCTTCGCTAACCTGGCGTATGTGCACCTGGACAGCGACAGCTTCACCGAGAAGGGTGGTGCCACGGCGCTCAAGGGTAGCGACGATGCCCGCGACACCGTGCTCTCTACCCTGGGCGTACGCGCTGGTAGCCGTTTCAACCTTACCGACACCCAAAAGCTGGACGTGTCCGGTACCTTGGGCTGGCAGCATAACCTGAGCGATACCTCTGCCGAGCAGCACCTGGCCTTTGCCAGCGGGGCGAATACCTTTGCCGTGCAAAGCGTGTCCATGGACCGGGACGCCGCTGTAGTGGGTGCCCGCGCCAGCCTTGCCTTGAGCCGGGATGCGCGGGTCAACCTGGACTACAACGGCCTGCTGGGCGCCCGTGACAAAGCCCATGGGGTAGGGCTGTCGCTGGATTGGCAGTTCTAACCTCAAGCGCTGCCTGAAAGCCTGCGCGGGCTTAGGTGCTCTGGCCTAAGCCTGCGCTGTTGAATTCAAGCCTTTTGCCGTGCCCGATTGCAGGCAAAACGGCCAGCGCCACGTCAGCCCTGAAACGTTTCATCCGTTAAGGGGCTGCCCACGAACCTTTCTTCGAAAATTGACGTCCGAGCTAGGCATTGGTGCTTATTACCGTTTGCTGTGAGGTCATTTTGAAAGCTGCCATCGTCAGGAAATACCGCCTGGTCATCAAGACCATGGGCTATGTGGGGTGGGCGCTATTCTGGCTGCTGCTTTGGGACATCGCCGTTACGGTAGATTTCATGCTCGTGCTCGACAGCAAGATCAACCTGCCGTTGATGCCCCTGACCCTGCTAGGCTCGGCGCTGGTGGTGCTGATCAGCTTTCGTAACAGCAGCGCCTATGGCCGCTGGTGGGAAGCACGCACCCTGTGGGGGGCGATGGTCAATAATTCGCGCAGCTTCGCCCGCCAAGTGCTGACCTTCGTGGATAACCCAGGCGCCGAGGAAAACCCGGTCAAGGCGGTGCTGCTCCAACGCCATGTGGGCTATGTGAATTGCCTGGCCGCCCAATTGCGTGGCCAACCCTGCCCCGAAAAGGTCAAAGCCTTCGTACCTGCCGAGGAGTTTGCTCGGGCAGGCACCACCAACAACTTCGCCAATGACATTCTTAACGGCTCCGCCGCTCTGTTGGCATCGGAATACAAAGCAGGCCGCCTCGATAGCATCCGCCTGGCACGGCTGGAATCCACGCTGGTAGAGCTCTCCAACAGCCAAGGTGGCATGGAGCGCATTGCCAATACGCCGCTGCCTTACCCCTATGTGTATTTCCCCAGGCTGTTTATTTCGCTGTTCTGCCTGATTGTACCTGTGGGCCTGGTGGAATCCCTAGGCTGGTTCACACCCGCGGCTTCTACGGTGGTGGGCTTTATGCTACTGGCCATCGAGCGGATCGGTACGGACCTGCAAAGCCCGTTTCGCACCAGCGAGCATGAGATTCAGATGGACACCATCTGCCAGACCATCGAGAAGAACCTGGAGTCCATGACTCGGGATTCTCTAGGTGGCGCGCGGGCGCTGGAGATGGCGGCCCGATAAGGTTTAGCTGCCTGAGACTCAACGGCCCCGCACTATCAAAGCTGCGGGGGCTGGGATCAATGCTTGGCTGACAGCGCCATGATCATCCTCGCCAGCAGGTAGATCCGTGGGCTAACGCTGCCCACTTCCGCGTATTCCTCGGGGGTGTGGATATTCCCACCCACGATGCCGAAGCCGTCCAGGGTAGGGGTGCCAACCCCCGCCGAGAGGCTGGAGTCCGCCGCGCCGCCGCTGCCCTCGATGGTTAGCGTGCGGCCCAGTTCGCCGTAGATGCCTTGAGCCATGGCCACCAGCGCGTCGGATTGCTGGGTTTGCGGCATGGGCGGCAGGCCGCGCAGCAGGCTGGTTTTCACGTCCGTGTCGGGGATCAGCTTGTTGGCCGAGACCTTGGCCATGTCCTGCTCCACGCGGTCGAATTCTTCCGGTACCGCCACCCGTACATCCGCCTTGGCGGTAGCCTGGTCCGGAATCACGTTAGTGCGATCGCCTGCATTGAGCACGGTGAAGTTGACAGTGGTTTTCTTCTCCTCATTGCCCAATTTGCCCAGTTGCAGAATTTGATGCGCCGCTTCCATGGCCGCATTACGGCCAAGCTCGGGTGCTACCCCTGCGTGGGCAGCCTTGCCTTTGACCTCGACCAGTGCAGTAGCACTGCCTTTACGCCACACCACCAACCCGTCCGCGGGGCGGCCAGGCTCAAGGTTCAGGGTTACGTCATGGGCCTTGGCGGTTTGCTTGATCAGCGCCGTGGCGGCATCCGAGCCGGTTTCCTCGCTGGCATCAAGCAGGAAGGTAATCTGCGCGTAGTCCTTAAAGCCTAGGTCACGCAACGCTTTCAAGGCATAGATGCCCGCAACGATACCGCCCTTGTCGTCCATCACGCCTGGGCCATAGGCGCGGCCGTTCTCGATATGAAACGGCCGTTGCGCCGCCGAGCCTTCCTTGAACACCGTGTCCATGTGGGCCATCAGCAAGATTTTGGCCTTGCCGGTGCCCTTCAACGTGGCCAGCACATGTTTGCTTTTATCCGGTGGGGTATTGGGGACCATTTCGATGGTTGCGCCGAGTTTTTTCAGCTCATCAATGCTGATAGCAGCCACTTGTGAAAGGCCAGGTTCATAGCCAGAGCCCGAGTCGATGTTCACCAGGCGCTCAAGCAACTTAAGGGCATCGCCCTGGTAGTGCTCGGCGCTGGCTTGAATTTGTTTGTGGGGCTCGGCCAGGGCTGGGGCCAGTGCCCCGAAGGTGAGTGTCAGGCCAAGAGCGCAGGCCAAGTGAGAGCGCAGGGAGGGAAATGTCACAAGCAATCCTTAAGTTTTGTGAAGGCGCCTTCACTGTAGCTCAGAAGCGCAGCGGATTTTCCATTCAAGTTGATGCGGCCGTACCCGATACAAAACTAGCCATACAGGTTTTAGATCCCATACTTGGATGGCACGGACTTGAAGGGCCTTGGTCAGACCTATCATGCAAATTGCTCCCATTCCCGCCAACGAAGCGGCGCGTGTACGAATGTTGCACAGCCTTGCCCTGCTGGATACGCCGGCCGAGGAATGCTTCGATCGCGCCACGCGCGTGCTTGCCCAATTGTTGCAGGTGCCCATTGCGCTGGTGTCCCTGGTGGATACCAACCGGCAGTGGATCAAATCCAAGGTCGGCACAGAGCTGAGCGAAACCCCACGTGATATGGCTTTCTGCGCCCATGCCTTGGAAAGCCGCAACATGCTGTTGGTAGAAGATGCCCTTGCAGACTCACGGTTTTGTAATAGCCCCCTGGTCGTTGGGGCACCCTTCTTGCGCTTCTACGCAGGCGTGCCACTGAGCACTGACACCGGCTTGGTATTAGGCACGCTGTGTGTTTTGGATACCTCACCCCGCGTGCTCAGTGTTGCGCAACAGGCCGCGTTCATTGACTTGGCCGGGATGGTAGAGCGTGAAATCCTGCAACGCGCGGTGGCCACGGACATTCGGGTGGTCAATGACGAAGAACGCAAGGCCCGGGCTGTAGTGGAAGCGCACTTTGCCACTGTGTTCCAACAGGCCCCTACGGGTAAGGCGCTGGTAAACTTGCACGGGCAGTTTACCGAGGTCAACACCAAGCTCTGTGAGCTCACCGGCTACAGCCGTGAGGAGCTGGTCGATAAGTGTTTTGCCGACATTACCCACCCGGACGACCTGGAAGGCGACCTGGCTCGCCATGCGGCGCTTGTGGAAGGCTCGCGAGATGCCTATTCGGTTGAGAAACGCTACCTGCGCCAAGATGGCAGCTGGGTATGGGTAGAGGTGAGTGTGGCCATGGTGCGGGATGGGCGAGGGCGCCCTTTGCATTGCATTGCGGACATTCTGGATATTTCCTCGCGCAAACACAGCGAAGCGCTGCTTAAAGAGCACCAGGCCGAACTCGAACATAGGGTAGAGGCCCGTACCGCAGAGCTGCAACGCAGCCGCGGTGCCCTGCAAACCATCACCGATAACCTGCCGATCCTGATTTCTCACGTAGACCGTAACCTGCGTTACCTGTTTAACAACGATGTGTACCGCCAGGTATTCGGCATTATCCCGGAGACGCTAATAGGCAAACATATCCAAGACGTACTGGCACCAGCCCTGTTCAGGGAACTGGAGCCCTGCTTCCAGCGCGCCCTGGCGGGGGAGCGGGTGGTGCATGAGCAGGTGCGCTATGAGGGCACGGCTGACCGGGTATGGGCCGCGACCTATATCCCCGACATGCGCGACGGCGAGGTGCATGGCTTTTTCGTGATGTCCCAGGATGTCACCGAGCGCACTCAGATGGAGCGCTCTTTGCGGGACGAGGCCATGCGCGATTCACTTACCGGCTTGCCTAATCGCCGGGCGTTCAACGAAATGCTCAAGCAATCGACCCGTGTGGGCGCGCAGGCATTCGCACTGCTGTTCTTGGATATGGATGGCTTCAAGGGTGTGAACGATGCCCATGGCCATGACATTGGGGACGGGTTGCTCAAGGAGGTAGCCGCGCGGCTACAGCGCACGGTACGCAAGGCAGACTTCGCCTGCAGGCTGGCGGGGGATGAGTTTGTGGTAGTGGCCCACGGGGTGAATACTCCTGAAATTGCCAAGCGGATCGCGCAAAACCTGTGCGCGGCCATGGCCAGACCTTTTGTGGTCTCGGGTATTACCCTGAAAGTCGGCGCCAGCATTGGTGTGACCCTATACCCAGAGGGTGGGGATGTATCCCCCGAAACCTTGGTAGGCCAAGCCGACGCGGCCATGTATGACGCCAAACGCCAAGGCCGCAGCGGCTATCGTTTAGCCGGGTAATAGCGCCAGTAAGCCAGTGCGCTGGCCCTCGGAGCCGTGCGCCGTGACTGCGGCTGTAGGTTATTGCGCGTGGGGTGCGCCCACGAAGGTCAGCGAGGTGAAATACGCATTGCTGTCGACATTCTTGTCGCCTTTGACGGGTACTGAAGCCTCGGCGGCCAGTACGTTCAAGCCTTCGTTGCGAATAGGGAGGCTGACCCGGCCCTCGGCATTGGTTTTGCCGCTAACGGCCGTAGGCGCGCCACGGTAGTCACCGAACACGCTGACGTCGGCCAGTGGCTTGCCGTTATTCAATACCTTGACCGGCAGCGACTGCCCAGGTTTTAAGGTAGAAGGGTCTACTTCAGGCACGATCACCAGCCCAAGCTGGTTCATCGCCGGCAACTTTTGGTACGGCCCATTGAGGGCAACGCTGTACTTGAACGCATGCAGTGCCTGTTTGGCGTCTTTTATCTCGCTACGGCCTTTGTTTTCCCACTTGCCGTCGGCTTTTTCGCTCCACACGCCTGCATCGAAGGTAACGGCGGTAACGGCAGCCTCACTGGCCGGTACCAGGCGAGCGTGGTCTTTCAAACGATCGATCTTCACCGACACCGGCTTGCCATCCGCGCCATAGGCCCAGCCTTCGGTCACGCTGGCGGGGTCGAAGGCATCGTCTTCGGCGCCTTCGCCGAATACCACTTCAATATTGCCGCGACGATGTTCCATCCACAGGCCGTGGGCGCTGACAGAAGTGCTGATAAACAGGGGCAGGGCGACAGCGGCGGTAATAAGACGGGCGGAAATCATAGAAAGCTCTCTAGGCTGGGAATCTACGATCGTACCTAGCTGAGCAAGGGGCTGCTGTTCAAGACTGTAACTACATATTTACCACCGGTCGCCCTTGCCACGGATGTAACGCTCTGCTAGTTTCAAAAATGTTAACGATGACATTCTGTACAAAAACAACAAACGACAGGGTCTAACGCTATGCACACCTTCGCTGGGTTTCGTTTCGCTCGCACTTTTATCGCCACCGCGCTTGTAGCCGCCTTGCCCCTGGCCGCTCACGCGGCGCCCATGGCCTTGAAGGTCGGTGCGTCCTTCCAAGAAATCAACAACCCCTATTTCGTCACCATGAAAGGCGCCTTGGAAGCGGCCACCAGCAGCATAGGGGCTACCTTGCTGGTCACCGATGCCCGCCACGATGTGTCCAAGCAGCTCAGCGACATCGAAGACATGTTGCAGAAAGGCATCGATATTTTGGTGATCAACCCTACGGACTCGGTAGGGGTGCAGTCGGCGGTGAAAATGGCCCATGACAAAGGCGTGGTAGTGGTTGCCGTGGACGCCCAGGCCGAGGGGCCGTTGGACAGTTTCGTAGGCTCGAAGAACTTCGACGCCGGGGTGCAAGCGTGCCAATACCTGGGCGAAAAACTCGGCGGCAAAGGCGACGTGGGCATTCTCGACGGCATTGCCGTGGTGCCCATCTTGGAGCGCGTACGTGGCTGTAAGGAGGCGCTGGCCAAGTTCCCTGGCATTAAGATCGTCAGCACCCAGAACGGTAAGCAAGAGCGTGACCAGGCCCTTACGGTCACCGAAAACATGCTCCAGGCCCAACCTAACCTCAAAGGTTTGTTCAGCGTCAACGACAACGGCTCTCTCGGCGCGCTGGCTGCCATCGAGGCCAGTGGCATGGATGTCAAACTCGTGAGCGTGGATGGTGCCCCCGATGCCATCAAGGAAATCCAAAAGCCAGACAGCAAATTCATTGCCACTTCCGCCCAATACCCCCGTGACCAGGTACGGCTGGCCCTGGGCCTGGCCCTGGCGCGCAAGTGGGGTGCCCAGGTGCCCAAGGCGGTGCCGGTGGACATCCTGCTGGTGGACCGCGACAAAGCCAAAACCTTTAGCTGGTGAGTCAACACCGGCGGTTAAGTACGACCAAGGCATGTGGCAGGCGGGGTGAGCGATGGGCAGCCTTTTGCAATTGAACGACATATCCAAGCGCTACCATGGCGTGCAGGCGCTCAAGGCCATCGACCTGGCGGTGGAGCAGGGCGAGATCCATGCCCTGCTGGGGGAAAACGGCGCGGGCAAATCCACCTTGATGAAGATCCTGGCCGGTGTGGAGCACCCGGATACCGGCACCATTCATTTCGATGGGCAGGCGCGCCGTTTCGCCACCTATCATGATGCTATCGCGGTCGGTATTGGCATTGTGTTTCAGGAGTTCAGCCTGATCCCTTACCTGAACGCGGTGGACAATATCTTTCTGGGCCACGAGCAGGTCAATGGTTTCGGCCTGTTGCGTAAACGCAGCATGCGCGAACGGGCCTGGGCCTTGTGCGCGCGGCTCGGGGTGGACATGGACCTAAGCTGCCCGGTGCAGCATTTGAGCGTGGCCCAACAGCAGTTCGTGGAAATCGCCAAGGCCCTGGCCCTGGATGCACGCTTGCTTATTCTCGATGAACCCACCGCTACCCTCACACCGGGGGAAGCCGCGTTGCTGTTCGACGTGATGCGCGAACTCAAGCGTCAGGGTGTGGCGATGATTTTCATTTCCCACCATCTGGAAGAAATCTTCCAAGTGTGTGACCGCATTACCGTGCTACGCGATGGCGCTAACGCGGGCGGCATGACCACTGCCCATAGCGATATTGACCAACTGGTGCAGATGATGGTTGGGCGCAAGCTGGCCAGCGGTTTTCCGCCCAAGCCCGAGCGGGTAACGCGTGACGTGGTAATGGAGGTCAAGCACCTGCAGCGCACCCGCAACGGGCCGAGCAACCGGTTCGAGTTGCGCCGTGGGGAGATCCTCGGCTTCGCTGGCCTGGTGGGGTCTGGCCGAACGGAACTGGCCTTGGCCGTGATCGGCGCCTTGCCTAGCGTCAAGCGAGAGGTGCTGCTCAATGGCGTACCGGTGCGCCTTGGGGACCCGGCCGACGCCCTGGCCAACGGCATCGGCCTGCTGCCGGAAAGCCGCAAGAGCGAAGGCCTGGTGATGGAGTTCAGCATTCGGGAAAACATCTCGCTGAACAACTTGGGTAAATACGAGGGCGTGGCCAGGTTGCTGGACCGCGGCCGGGAGCGCGAAAGCGTGGCGGGCCTGATGCAGGCACTGGCCATCAAGGCGCCGAGCCCGGAAAGCAAGGTGATCAACCTCAGCGGAGGTAACCAGCAGAAGGTTGTGATCGCCCGTTGGATCAACCACCAATGCAAGGTGCTGATCTTCGACGAGCCCACCCGGGGCATCGACGTGGGTGCCAAGGCCGAGATCTACAGCTTGATGCGCACGCTCACCGAACAGGGTTACTCGATCATTTTGATTTCCAGCGAGCTGCCGGAAATCATTGGCATGAGCGATCGAGTGGCCGTCTTCAACAAAGGCGCCATCGTCACCACCCTGGAAGGCAGCGCCATTCATCCCGAGGAGGTCATGCGCCATGCGACCGCAAGCCTACGACACTGACACGCCCGCCAAAGGCGTTGCACTGCCGCCTGCGCGCCCTGCCAACGACTGGGCCCGGCAACTGATCCGCTCGCCCGCCTTTTACCCCTTCGTAGGGCTGCTGGTGGTCACCACCTTTATGGTGTTTGCCAGCGATAACTTTTTGACCGGCGCCAACCTGGAAAACATCGTGCGCCAGGTGTCCATCAACGCGATCATCGCCGTGGGCATGACCTGCGTCATCCTTACCGGCGGCATCGATTTGTCCGTGGGGCCGGTGATGGCGCTCTCTGGCACCCTCACTGCCGGGCTGCTGGTAGCAGGGGTTCCCGCGCCGCTGGCGATAGCGGCGGGCCTGGCCATCGGCGCCGCGTTCGGCGTAGGCAACGGCGTGCTGGTGGCCTACCTGCATATGCCGCCGATCATCGTCACCCTGGCCACCATGGGTATCGCCCGTGGCCTGGGGCTGCTCTACACCGACGGCTACCCCATCGCCGGCCTGCCGGATTGGTTCGCGTTTTTTGGCCGTGGCAAGGCCTTGGGCATTCAGGTGCCGATCCTGATTATGTTGGTGACCTACCTGCTGGCCTGGGTAATGCTTCAGCACACCCGCGTGGGCCGCTACGTGTACGCCATTGGCGGCAACGAGGAGGCGGTACGGCTCTCCGGCGTGCGCGCGGCGCGGTTCAAGCTGCTGGTGTATGCCATAAGCGGCTTTACTGCGGCATTGGCGGGCCTGGTGCTGACGTCTCGCTTGATGAGCGGCCAGCCCAATGCGGGCGCAGCCTTTGAGCTAGACGCCATTGCCGCCGTGGTGCTGGGCGGTGCCTCTATCGCCGGTGGCCGTGGCGTGATCCTTGGCACGTTGGTGGGCGCCATGTTGTTGGGCGTGCTCAACAACGGGCTGAACATGCTGGGCGTATCGCCCTACGTTCAAAGCGTAATCAAGGGCGGGATCATCCTGCTGGCGATTTTCATCAGCCGTCAACGAACCCGCTAACGGTATAGCTACCCCCGCGTGGCGGCCCTGGGGGCTGCCCGGGCTCCTTCGCCCTCACTAAAAGGAACACCGTCATGGACAACAATAATCAGAACACCATGCAAGCTGTTGTGTGCCATGCGCCCAAGGATTACCGCCTTGAGCGCATTGGCAAACCCCAGGCCCGGCCCTTTGAGCTGGTATTGCGAATTGGTGCCTGCGGCATCTGCGCCAGCGACTGCAAGTGCCACTCCGGCGCGGCCATGTTCTGGGGCGGCGAGAGCCCCTGGGTCAAGGCGCCGGTGGTGCCGGGCCACGAGTTCTTCGGTTATGTGGAGCAGGCCGGGGAGGGCGCCGAGGAGCACTTTGGAGTGAAGGTGGGCGATAAAGTCATCGCCGAGCAGATCGTGCCCTGTGAAAAATGCCGCTTCTGCAAAAGCGGCAAATATTGGATGTGCGAGGTGCACAACATCTTCGGCTTCCAGCGCGAAGTGGCCGAAGGCGGCATGGCTCAGTACATGCGCGTGCCCCGTACTGCCATCGTGCATAAGATTCCTGAAGCCATCCCCTTGGAAGACTGCGCGCTGATCGAGCCCATGGCGTGCGCCATTCACACGGTTAACCGTGGCGACATCCAGCTCGACGACGTAGTGGTGATCGCCGGTGCCGGCACCCTGGGCCTGTGCATGGTGCAGGTGGCCCACCTGAAAACCCCGCGCAAGCTGGTGGTGATCGATATGGTGGATGAGCGTCTGGAGCTGGCGCGGCAGTTCGGCGCCGATGTGATCATCAACCCCGCGCGGGACGATGCCAAGGCCGTCATCGCCGGCCTTACCGATGGCTATGGCTGCGACGTGTATATCGAGACCACCGGCGTGCCGGCGGGGGTAACCCAAGGCCTGGAGCTGATTCGCAAGCTGGGGCGCTTTGTAGAGTTCAGTGTGTTTGGCGCCGACACCAGCGCGGACTGGTCCATCATCGGCGACCGCAAGGAGCTGGACGTGCGCGGGGCCCACCTGGGGCCGTATTGCTACCCGGTCGCCATTGATTTGTTCGAGCGTGGGCTGATCACGTCCAAGGGGATCGTGACCCATAGCTTTGGCCTGGATGCCTTCGCCGAAGCCTTCGAGTTGGCCAATTCCACCCGCTCTATCAAAGTGCTGCTCAAACCGGCGACTCAAGCCTGAGGGCGCGTTATGGCGTATGTGATTGGCATAGATATCGGCACTCAAAGCACCAAGGCGCTGGTGGTGACCGAAGACGGTACGGTAATTGCCCAGCATAGCCAGGCCTATAAAGTGGACACGCCCAGGCCTGGCTGGGCCGAGCAATGGCCACAGGTTTGGCTGGGCGCGGTGTATCAGTGCGTGGCGGCCTGTACCAAGGCCGCTGGTGTACCCCCGGCGCAGATCAAGGCACTGTGTGTCAGCAGCCTCTATGGCGGTTCAGGCATTCCGGTCAACGACGCCTTCGAGCCGCTACACCCTTGTTTGATCTGGATGGACCGCCGCGCCGAGGCCCAGGTGGCCCAGGTGAACGCTGAGCAGGACCTGGCTCAGTTGCACGAGGTAACGGGCAACGGCGTAGACAGCTACTACGGCTTTACCAAAATGCTGTGGCTCAAGCAGCAGCGGCCGGAGGTCTGGGCGCAGGTGCGCTGGCTATTGCCCCCTAACAGTTATGTGAATCATGCCCTTACCGGGCAGTTGGCGGCGGACCACAGCAGCGCCGGCAACATCGGCGGCATCTACGATATAAAAGCCCGCTGCTGGTCCGAGCCTATGCTCCAGGCCTTGGGTATCGACCAAAAGCTGATGCCGCATCGGCTGCTGTACGCCGGCGAGGTCATAGGCGGGCTGTTGCCTGAACCCGCCGCACGGCTCGGCCTGGCGCCGGGTACCGCGGTACTGGCCGGGGGCGTGGACGCGGCCATGGCCACCTTCGCTGCAGGCGTGAACCGCCCCGGCAAACATGTGGCGATGATCGGCACCAGCATGTGTTGGGGTTACCTGGCCCACAGCGCTGACGCTCGGCATGGGCTGGTCAGCTTCCCCCATGTGTACAACGGGGCCCACGACCTCTACAGCTTCGGCGGTGCGCTCACCGCAGGCGCTTCGGTCAGTTGGTTTCGCGAACAGTTTTGCCAGGCTGAGGTGATCCAGGCCGCTACCGACCGCACGGACCCGCACCAGGCGCTGGAGCAAATGGCTGCCCAGGTGCCGGCAGGCAGTGAGGCACTGTTGTTTCTGCCCTATCTGATGGGCGAGCGCAGCCCGATCTGGGATGCCAAAGCCAGCGGCGCCTTTATCGGGCTCGGCTTGCTTCATGGCAAGGCCCATCTTTACCGGGCCGTGCTGGAAGGGGTGACCTACGCCCTGCGGCATAACATCGAGGCCGGGCGGCGAGCCACCAGCGAACTGGACCGGCAGTTGATTGTGGTGGGTGGGGCCAGCCATTCGGACGTGTGGATGCAGATCATCGCCGACGTTACCGGTTTCGAGGTAGTGACCATTGCCCAAAACGTAGAAGCCGCCTATGGCGCGGCCTTACTGGCGGCACGGGCAGCGGGGTTGGTCAGCGAGGCGCACATGGAGCAGGGCTGGGTGCGCCTGCGCCATCGCGCCACGCCGAACCCAGCCAATGCCAACGTCTATGCGCCATTGTTCGAGGTTTATTGCCAATGCTACCCAGCGCTCAAAGCCGTCTTCCACCGTTTACGGAGCGTTCAGGATGAGTAAGCTCAACTTTGACTTCGCTGGCCAGCGGGTGCTGGTCACCGGCGCCACCAGTGGCATTGGCTTTGAGGTGGCTCAGCAGTTGTTGGCCGCTGGCGCGACCCTCTATGCCATGGGCCGAGATCAGGCCGCGCTCGATAGCCTGGCCCGTCAGGGCGCAACGGCCATCGCCGTGAACATCGCCGACCCTGTTGCAGTGGTAGAGGCTTGCGCCGCCTTGCCTGCGTTGCACGGCCTGGTCAACTGTGCCGGTATCGCCTGGCTTCATCCGGCCACAGAGCTGGACCCGGCCTTGTTCGACCAGGTGATGGCAGTCAACGTGCGTGCCGCGGCCGCCATCGCTGCCCAGGTAGCCCAGGGCATGATCGCCGAAGGCATTGCCGGGAGCATCGTTAATGTATCGAGCCAGGCGTCCATGGTCGGGCTGGATAACCACCTGAGTTATTGCGCGTCCAAGGCTGCCATGGATGCCATGACCCGGGTGCAGTGCGGTGAGTGGGGCCGCCATGGGATTCGGGTCAACGCACTCAATCCTACGGTTACCCTCACACCCATGGCCACCATGGCCTGGGGTGACCCCGCCAAGCGCGACCCCATGCTCGCTGCCATCCCCCTCGGCCGCTTCGCCGAACCCGCCCAAGTCGCGGCGCCGGTGCTGTTTTTGCTGAGTGAGGGGGCGGGCATGATCAGCGGCGTGTGTTTACCGGTCGATGGGGGGTATACCAGCCGTTAACCATTGACCAACTCCCCAACCACTACCTGGCGCGCCTGGGCCTTGAGGGGGTCGCGGATGCGTTCGAGTAGCAAGCGCATTGCCGAGGCGCCAGCGAAGGTGCCGTCATGGGCGACGCAGGCGATGGGGAAGTCGAAGATATCGGCAAAGGGCAGGCGGTCGATGCCGCAGATGGCCAGTTGATTACGGGAAATGCCGCGGTCGCGCAGTGCTTTGAGGGCGCCCAGCGTGATCAACTGATTGAAGCCGAAGATGGCATCGGGCAGGGGGTGACTATGCAGGTAGCCCAGGGTGGCCGCATAGGCAGGCTCCAGGGTGTAGTCACCGGTCAGTATGTCCAGGTGAATCGGCCGCGGGCTCTGGGCGATGGCGGCTTTTACGCCTTCGAGGCGGTCGTGGCTGATCCGTGAGCCTTCAGGGCCAGTCAGCACCAGCAGCCGCCGCAAGTCAGCGGCCTTGCTCAGCAGGTAACGCGCCCCTTTCATGCCGCTGTGGTAGTTATCCAGCACCACTTGGCTAAACGGCGCGCTGGTCAAGGTGCGGTCCAACTGCACCACGGGGACCTCGCCATTGCGCAGCCGGCCCAGGTAACCGGGCTGGTAAGCGGGTTCATCGGAGACTGGCGAAAGAATGATCCCCGCCACGCGGTAACCCAGCAGCGTCTGTACCGCTTTTTCTTCAAGGTCCGGTGAGCCGTCGGTGTCGATGAGCATGATGGTATAGCCATGTATTTTGGCTTCCCGGGAGATGGCTTTGATCATCTCGCTGTAAAACGGGTTGTCCACCGATGCGGTAATCACTCCAACGATCAGGCTCTCGCTGCGCTTGAGGCCGCGCGCGAAGGCGTTGGGCACGTAGTCCAGTTCGCGGGCGGCGGTCAGAATCCGCTCCAGGGTGCCCGGCTTGACCAAGTGAGGCTTGTTGAACGCACGGGACACTGTGATGGTGGTTACGTTTACCCGCCGGGCCACGTCCGTGATGGTGGCCGATACCTTCTTGTTCATCTGCCCAGTGCTCCGGCATTGGCGGTAGAGACGTGCATGATCCCATATCGCGCCGCGCCCGCAACCGCGGCAAGTAGTTGATCGTGCGAGTAACCCAGCCGGGCGCTATCATGGCCGCAAGCCGCCCATGAGGTGGTGCCTGCTTGCCTACGGAGTGAAGCCTACCCATGAAAGCACGTGTTCTGATCGCCGCCGCCCTTGCCGCTTGTCTGAGTAGCGGGGCCTGGGCCCATGCGCATCTAAGTCAACCTAGCCCAGCCGAAAACAGTACCGTGGCGGCGCCCACACAGGTACGCCTGAGTTTTAGCGAGGGGATCGAACTGTCATTTAGCGAGGTAACGCTGGTCAGTGACAGCGGTGAGACCGTCAAAACCCAGCTGAGCCTGGCCCAAGGCACGCCTGTTACCTTGATAGCTACCCCGGTGTCGTTACTGAAGGCCGGTGCCTGGCAGGTGCAGTGGAAGGTGGTGTCGGTGGATACTCACCGTAGCCAAGGCCAGTACCGGTTTACCGTGCAATAGGGCTGACGGGCAGGCGTTTGGTAAAAAACCTGAACCCAGCGGCCATAGGCTCGTCTGAGAAAGGGTGAGGCGTTGTTTGCGCCCCTGTCTGTCATTCCAAAAAAGGACGATGTCTATGAACATGAAGCTTAAAGCCGGTATCTGTGGCGCATTCCTCCTGCTGGGAGCCCATTCTGTCTTTGCTGCGGATGCCGACGATTTCGTTGACGACGCTTCCGCCAAAGGCATTGCTGAAGTTAAGAACGGCCAGCTGGCCTTGGAAAAAACCAAAGCTGCGGACGTTAAAACCTTTGCCCAGATGATGATCGATGATCACACCAAGGCAAACCAGAAGCTTAAATCCATCGCTGCCGCCAAAAACCTGAAGGTGTCTACTGACGCCGAACTGCTGGACAAGGCCAAGAAGATGATCCTGGAAGTGCGTGAAGGGTCCTTCGACAAAGCTTACGCCAACAACCAGGTTATGGCCCACGAAGAAACCATCAAGATCTTCCAGGAAGAAATCAAAGATGGCAAAGATGCTGAGCTGACCGCTTTCGCCAAGGAAACCCTGCCGAAGCTGGAAGCTCACTTGGCTCAGGCCAAGAAGCTGGCTGCCGCCCACGGTGGCGACACCAAGTAAGCGTGATGCCAGCTACAAGAAAGCCGGGCAAATGCCCGGCTTTTTCATGCGTGCGTGGTGGGGGCTTAAAACAATGCTTCTACCGCGCTGATCAACAGCTTGATGTTAAGCGTGACGATAACCGCCGAGATCGCCCAGGCTAGAACCGCCAAGCCGCGGCCGGCCACCAGTGTGCCCATCTTTGACTTATCGGTAACGAAGCGCACCAATGGAATAACCGCCAAGGGCAATTGCATGGACAGGATCACCTGGCTGAACACCAGCAGCTGGGAGGTACCGCGCTCACCGTACAAGGCTGTGACGACGACTACCGGAATGATCGCCAGACCACGGGTGAGTAAGCGCCGCGCCCAATCAGGAATGCGCATATGCAGAAACCCTTCCATCACGATCTGCCCGGCCAGGGTAGCGGTCACCGTGGAATTCACGCCCGACGCAAGCAGGGCGATGGCGAAGAGGGTAGATGCGATCCCGATACCCAGCATAGGAGAGAGCAGTTCGTAGGCCTGCTCGATTTCTACTACATCCGTTCGCCCACCGGCATGAAACACCGCTGCCGCAGTGATCAAGATCGCCGCGTTCACAAACAGGGCTAGCGTAAGGGCAATGGTGCTGTCCGTGACCGCCCAGCGCAGGCCCAGACGCTTGCCTGCGTCAGTGCGTTCATACGCACGGGTTTGTACGATGGAAGAATGCAGGTACAGGTTATGGGGCATCACCGTGGCACCGATAATTCCGATGGCCAAGTACAGGGCCGCTGGGTTGGTGACCACTTCTTTTTGCGGGATAAACCCATGAAGCACTTCAGCCAAGGGCGGGTGCGACATGACCATCTGCGCGGCAAAGCATACGAAGATCAGGGTCAGCAACGCGACAACAAAGGCTTCCAGCCAACGAAAGCCCCGCTGCATCAGCAAAAGGATAATAAATACGTCCGCCGCGCAGAGGATCGCCCCCCACAGTAGAGGAATGCCGAACAGCAGCTTGAGCGCGATGGCCGTGCCTATGACTTCAGCCAGGTCACAGGCAATGATCGCTAGCTCACAGGCTAGCCACAACACGATACGCACTGGTCGGCTGTAATGGGCCCTGCAGGCTTGAGCAAGGTCCATGCCGGTGGCAATGCCCAACCGCGCCGCCAGCGCTTGCAGCACAATAGCCATCAGGTTCGACAGCAAAATCACCGACAGCAGCATGTAGCCAAACTGTGAACCCCCGGCCAGGTCCGTGGCCCAGTTACCTGGGTCCATATAGCCCACCGCGACCATATATCCGGGGCCTGCGAAGGCAAGCAGGCGGCGGAACCAGCTGCCTGTGCTCGGTACTTTGATGCTAGCGTTCAATGCGCCCATGCTGGGCTGGGGCCCCACGCCGAAGCGGCTTAACAATGCCGGCTCGCCATCACTGGCTCGGAAATTCGGTCGGTCTTCAGGCTCCGCCACGGTTTTGCTCCAAACTGGTATGAAAAACGCACTAGGGTATGAACCCAAGCAACCCATAGCGTTCCGGCGCAATGCCCGGCTGTGTTGGCTGTGATAGAGGTCAAGGGGCGGACCGCCAGGCGTGACCGCTGGTCTGTCCAATACACCGGCGCCCTTGAAAACACAAGCGGTTAGCACCGATAAGGCCTTGGCCCATAAACAACTTTCTGCCACACGCCCAAATAACCTTCACTAAAGTGCTCACCGTTTGTCAGCTTCGCTTGAGTTTATAAAAAACTTATCGGTATGCCTTGCTTCCATAACTATGTAGCGACCCACATCCAGGAGGATATCGCCATGGCAGTAAAGAGTAAGAATGCCGGTAACTTTGCTAACAACCCAACCCGCGCTGCCGAAGCTGGCCGCAAGGGTGGTAGTGTTTCGGGTGGCAATTTTGCCAACGACCCGGCCAGGGCGGCGGAAGCCGGTCGCAAGGGCGGGAAGAGAAGCCACCGAGGCGCAGGCAAAGGCGCGGGCTCAAGCGGTAGCGCGGCGCAAGGCTAAAGCGCCGCGCACCGGGAATGCCTTCAACTCACTGACGGATACTAGAACTTACCGCAGGCACTTAAGGTTAAAGGTGAAGGTGGTAAGTTCAAGTACACCAAATGTTAACGCCTATTTTGTTTTGCTCAGTCTAATAGTAACGGACGCACTTGCTGGTTTTAAGCTCAACCAGTGGGCGGGTCTTAACCCAGTTTAACTAGTCGGCGGGCTACGCTGATATTCAGTCAGCGGTTTCGTCACTCGTCAGCGCCTCTTGCCAGGCACCTGCCGGGATATCCAAATGCGAAAGGCCAACTGATCGGGACTTGCAGAGGATAGATCCATGACTAATCACCACAAACCTGGCTATGTGTCAGGCCCGAATAAACCCGGCCACCAAGGCAGCCCGGCGCCAGCGGGCGTGGACCTTAAGCGTGATCGTGCCGACAAAGCCCGAGTGGGCGGTCAACACAGCCATGGTGGCACCCCACGGCGTAGTGAAGGCTGACACGAGCGCCTCCCCGCCCTGAAGACGCATTTTGGGCGGGATTATGCGACGAACGGTTATGCAACAGGGCTTTCATTGCACATTGGTCGTGGCGAATCCAGGCCAAGACCAACTAACCTCAGGGTATTGGCGTGTCAAAGGGAGTCCGGTCATGCAACTGACCAGCGTAGTTTCCCTAAAGCCCCCGCCTGGTGCCGGGGACGAAGGAATAGAAAAGGTGCTGCGCGCATTACGCATTCACCTAAACATGGAAGTGGCATTTGTCTCTCGATTTCGCATCGTTGACCGTGTGTTCACTCATGTAGATGCCCGGGGCATTGCTCCTCTCAAGCGCGGCGATACCCTTCCACTAGAGGCCGGTTACTGTCAGAAGGTCGTGGACGGCAGGCTGCCACGGCTGATACCCGACACCGCTCAATCGCCTACAGCCATGGCGATCCCTGAAACCCGCGCGCTTCCCATTGGCGCTCATATCGGCGTACCGGTATACCTGAGCGATGGCCGGCTGTATGGCGCGCTCTGTTGTTTTTCCGGCCGTTCTGACACCAGCCTTGGCCAGCGGGACCTGGCCATGATGAACGTATTCGCCGAATTGATCGCTGATCGCCTTGAGAGTGACCAGCGGGTAAAAGAAGAACGGCTGCGCAAGCACCGGGTGATCTGTGCGGCCTTGGCCAAGGCACAACCAAATGTGGTGTATCAGCCCATTGTCGAGTTGGTAAATGGGCAAATCAGCGGCTGGGAAGCGTTGGCTCGCTTTACCGATGAGCCCGTGCGTAGCCCAGACCTGTGGTTTCGGGAAGCAGCGGAAGCCGGCTTGGGCCTGGAAATGGAATTGCGCGCGGTCGAAAAAGCCCTGATGGGCCTGGGTGAGCTGCCTGGCCATCACTACCTGTCCCTTAACTGCTCTCCTCAGCTATTGCTTTGCGGGCGGCTGGGGCAGAAGTTGGCCGGTTACGAGCCTAAGCGCCTGGTATTAGAGCTGACCGAGCATTGCGTGGTGCCTGACTACCAGGCCCTGGCGCTCGCCCTCGAACCTTTACGGGACAGTGGGCTACGGTTGGCGATCGATGACGCTGGCGCCGGCTACGCAAGCATGCGCCATATTCTTCAGTTGCGCCCGGACATCATCAAGCTGGACATGGCGCTTACCCAAGGCATAGAAAACGACCCACAGCGCCGCGCCATGGCCTCGGCATTGATCGCGTTTGCGCGGGAAACTGGCAGCAGTGTAGTGGCCGAAGGGGTAGAGGAGGTGGCAGACCTGCTCACCTTGCGCCGGCTGGGCGCGCAGAAGGTGCAAGGCTACCTGACCGGCAGGCCCATGCCACTGGCGTTGGCCGCCCATTGGCAAGTACCGCGAATGCCTGAACTGGCCGAGCCAGTAGCCCCCTAAGCCTGCGCCAGGGCTAGCCTCTTACGGCAGGGCTAGCCCCGTGCCGCCTTTCGGTATAGCCTGCGCGCGCCGGCCAGCGAGCGGACCCTTCCGCCGTTGGGCAGGTGTATAGTTGCCCTTTGCACATCAGCGCTTGCAGGTCCCGCCTATGTCTCAGATTTCCGAACGCTTGCTGGTCCAGGCCCACCTAGACGCCAGGCAGCCCGTGGCGCTGACCGCCGCGCAAGAAGCCGAGTATCGGCACGCCATCGCCGCCGAACTCAAAGCCCGTGACGCGGTGCTGGTTGCCCACTACTACTGTGACCCGGTCATCCAGGCCCTGGCCGAGGAAACCGGCGGTTGCGTGTCTGACTCGCTTGAAATGGCTCGCTTTGGCAATCAGCACGAGGCCAGTACGGTATTGGTGGCCGGGGTACGCTTTATGGGTGAGACCGCGAAAATCCTCAATCCGGAAAAACGCGTATTGATGCCTACGTTGGAGGCGACCTGTTCCCTCGACCTGGGCTGCCCCGTCGAGGCGTTCTCGGCGTTTTGTGACCAGCACCCGGACCGCACGGTAGTGGTGTATGCCAATACCTCTGCGGCGGTGAAAGCCCGTGCGGATTGGGTGGTGACATCCAGCTGCGCGGTGGAGATCGTCGAAAGCCTGATGGACAACGGGGAGAAAATCCTCTGGGCGCCAGACCGTCACTTGGGCGGGTACATCCAGAAGCACACCGGCGCGGACATGCTGTTGTGGGATGGCGCCTGTATCGTTCACGAAGAGTTCAAGTCTCGGCAGCTGGAAGACCTCAAGGCCCTGTACCCAGAGGCCGCTGTATTGGTCCACCCTGAATCGCCCGAGGCGGTGATCGCCCTGGCTGACGCGGTAGGCTCAACCAGCCAGTTGATCGCCGCGGCCCAGCGCATGCCGAACTCTACCTTCATCGTGGCTACCGATAGAGGCATCTTTTACAAGATGCAGCAGCTGTGCCCGGACAAGGTGTTTATTGAAGCGCCCACCGCGGGTAACGGCGCGGCCTGCCGCAGTTGCGCACATTGCCCGTGGATGGCCATGAATACCCTGGAGCGCACCCTGGACTGCCTGCGCAATGGCAGTAACGAGATTTTCGTGGACCCGGCGCTGGTTCCCCAGGCCATTCGCCCCCTCAAGCGGATGCTGGACTTCACCCAGGCGGCGCGTTTGCGGTTGGCGGGTAACGCCTGAGGTAGTTACGCCCTAAAACACTGGCTTGTGAGTCAGGGCATCGCGTAGTTCTCGGGTTTGCTCCACCCAATAATGGGGCTTGCCGCTTATCAGCGCGGCCACGGGCACGCCGTCTTGGTACACCAGGCGGTTACCTGCCAGGGCGGGAACGCGGGTGCCGGGCAGTAAGGTGCCTATCAGGTTCAATGGGTCCACCGCAGACACCGCAACCAGGCTGCCATCCAGCGGGCGGCGCCGAACCTCTCGCAATAGAGGGATGGCTTCTGGTAAGGCGAACTGCTCGCCAGCCAAGCCGTCGATAAAGCGCCCGCCGCGGATTTCCCCCCGGGCTTCCAAGCGGTGGAGCGTGCGCAGCAGCTCGCGCCAGTTGGGCAGCCAGGCTGCCTCCCGCTCCAGCAGGCGCCAGAACACCACGCCATAGCGGCGCAGTAGGGTCATAACCACGTGTTCGATCAATGCTTCCTGGGCGGGGGGGCTTGCCGAGTGCCTTAACAGGGCCCAACGCCCGGCGTCCTGCATGCCACCGATGAACGCCCCCAGGCCCCGGCGGCTACTGCGCTGCTGGCGGCTGGTGGCCGGGGTTACCAGGGCGCGCAACCCAGCGAAACTGTCAGCGTTTACCAGCCCGGCGGCGACCAGCTCCGCCAAGGCGTTTTCCAACTCCGTTCGCAACAGCCGTGCGTGGTCTTGCAACTCGTCGAAGAACAGCGCCCCTTCTGCCTGTAAGGCATCACGGACCTTCCGCGCCCGGGGGCTGAGGGTGGCGTCCCCATCTTCATTGGCCAGGGCTTGCCACACGCTCAGCCGCTGCCGGGGCAGCAACATGATCGGGGTGGCGCGTAGGGTATTGCCAGCGTGTTTGCCAGCACTGGCTCGGCGCAACCACAGGGTTTTACCGGAGCGGCAGGCATCATCCAGCCAGGTCTGGCTGTAATGCTTGACCCGCGCAGGTAACAGGTCGGTTTCCCAGGCGCTGACCGGTGCGCTATAGCCCTCAAACTGGGCCAGCACCTGAGCAAGGGCCACACTGCCCTCCATGCGGGTAAGGTTGGACAGGTGCTGCCAGTCCAGCAGAAAACGCATGAAGTCCTGCAGCGAAACGGGTTCGATCTCTTTACGCAGGCGCTTGAGGGTGTACCGATGAATCCGTGACAGCAGGTGCCGCTCGCACCACTGCAAGCCGTCGAGCCCGGGATGAAACTGCCCGCGCAGCACATAGCCTTGGCCTTCCAGGCGGGCCAGGCTTTGCTCCACTAGCGCCCGTGGTAGTTGCAAGGCGGTGGCAATGTCCGCGGCGCGCACAGGCCCTGAACCGCCCAAGCGCCCACGAATCAGTTCCAGCTGTGCGGTTTCTTTGGGCTCGGCACGGTTAAAGCCGGGTAAGGGAGCGAAGGCGGGCGCCAGGGCGGCGCCTGGATAGACCACTTGCAGGTTGGCCAGGCGCTCGCGGGCATACCACAGCGGTGTGCCGTTGTCTGGGATAAGCGTGCCGGCCCGGCCGGTGTCGGCCAGGGCCTGTAGCCAGCCGAGCCAGCCGTCCTGGGCCTGTGCCTCGGCTTGGGTAATCACGCCCAGGCTCATGAGGGCTTCATGCATCTCGTCGGGGTTGCGCGGCAGCGGCCAGGCTTGCTCGATTACTGCCTCGATGGCGGCAGGATCAAGTGCGCCCAAGTCATCGGCGGACTCTGGGCCAGCCCAGCGGCGGTTGAGCACTGCTTGGGTACGCCGCTCTTCGAGGGGGGCGTCGTCCAAGAAGGCATAGGGCCTGGCGTTGAGAATGGCCGCGGCCAAGGGGGAGGGCGCCGGCAGGTCCCGGCTGACCAACCTTACCTGGCCTGCTTCGATTCGCCGCAACAGGCGCAGCCAACCCTCGCAATCCAGGGCGTCGTGCAGGCAATCCTCCAGCGTTTGGCGTACCAGCGGGTGCTCCGGCACCTCGCGCTCGCCCACGATGTTTTCAAGGCAGGCCAACTGGTCAGGGAACACATTGGCGATCAGGTCCTCGCTTTTCATCCGTTGCAGCTGCGGCGCGACCTTTCGCCCGCCGGTATAGCGCGGCAGGGCCAGGGCAGTGGCAGCGTTCCAGCGCCAACGCACGCCAAATAAAGGCGCATCTAGCAAAGCCTGCACCAGCACCTGTTGGGCGGTTTGGCTGTTCAGATAGCGCCACACGTCATCCAAGGCAAAACTGTGGGTGGTAGACAGCGACAGTACGATGGCGTCTTCGCTGGCGGCTGCTTGCAGTTCGAAATTGAAGGTGCGGCAAAAGCGTTTGCGCAGCGCCAGGCCCCAGGCACGGTTGATACGGCTACCAAAGGGCGTATGAATCACCAACTGGGTGCCGCCTGATTCATCAAAGAAGCGCTCCATTACCAGGGTATCGTGTGAGGGTAGGGCACCTAACGCCTGGCGGGTGCGAGCCAGGTAGTCAAGCAGTTGCTCGGCGCATGCCGCATCAAGCTTTAGGCTCTCGTTCAGCCAGGCCAGTACAGGGGGATGCTGGCCGCCACTGGCCTGCAGGCGCTTATCGATAGCCCCCTGCAGGCGCGCCACCGAGGCGGAGAGTTCGTCGCTGCGCCCTGGGGTTTCGCCCAACCAGAAGGGAATGTTCGGTGGCAGGCCCTTGGCGTCTTCCACCCGCACCCGGCCGCCTTCCACGCGGATGATCCGATAGGAGGTGTTACCCAGTTGAAATACATCGCCAGCGCTGCTTTCGACGGCAAAGTCTTCATTTACGCTGCCGATGTTCAGGCCCTGGGGCTCAAGCATCACACTGTAATCAGCGTTATCCGGGATGGTCCCGCCGCTGGTCACCGCCGTGAGCTTGCTACCCCGCCGGCCGCGCAGGGTACCGCTGACTGCATCCCGGTGCAGATAGGCCCCGCGCATGCCCTGGCGGGTGTTATAGCCTTGGGCAAGGGTATCGAGTAGCTCCCGGTAGTCAGCCTCAGCCAACTCAGCGTATGGCCGTGCCTGGCGGCACAGGCTAAGGAGTGCCTCTTCTTGCCATTCCTGGCAGCTCACCTCGGCGACGATCTGCTGGGCCAATACATCCAGTGGCGCCCGGGGAACGCGCAGCTCGTCCAGCTCGCCCTGGCGCACGCAGTCGAGCAGGGCCACGCACTCGATCAGGTCATCCCGAGACGTCGCGAACAAACGGCCCTTGGGGGTACCGCCTACCTGATGCCCAGACCGGCCCACCCGCTGCAGGAACGCGGCAATAGAGCGCGGTGCCTCGATCTGGCAGACCAAATCCACCTCGCCAATGTCAATGCCCAACTCAAGGGACGCCGTGGCCACCAGCACGCTCAGGGTGCCACTTTTTAGCCGTTGCTCAGCGCTCAGGCGTTGTTCGCGCGCCAGGCTGCCATGGTGCGCGGCCACGTGTTCGCGGCCCAGGCGGTCGCTCAGGTGGCGGGTGAGGCGTTCGGCCAGGCGCCGTGTGTTGACGAAAATCAGCGTGGTGCGATGGTCCCTGGCGAGCTCGGCCAGGCGGTCATACACCAATGTCCATACATCATTGGCCATGACCGGTCCCAGTGGCACCGGGGGCACCTCCAGCGCCAGGTCCCGAGGCCGAGCATGGCCAATGTCGACCACTTCACAGGCGCGCCCGTGCCCCGCTAAAAAGGCAGCGACGCGCTCGATGGGTTTTTGCGTGGCCGACAGGCCGATACGCCGCAAGGGCGCGCCAGTCAGCGCCTGCAAGCGTTCCAGGCTCAGGGACAAGTGGCTACCCCGCTTGCTGTCGGCCACCGCGTGGATTTCGTCCACGATGACCGTGTGCACCCCGGCCAGCATTCGCCGCCCACCGTCAGAGCCCAGCAGCACATACAACGATTCGGGTGTACTGACCAAGATATGTGGCGGCCGGCGACGCATGGTTGCCCGCTCGTTTTGTGGCGTATCACCGGTACGCACGGCTGTACGTACGCTCAGCGCTGGCAGGCCCATGGCCTGCAACTGCTCGCTGATGCCTTCCAAGGGCCTTTGCAGGTTGATCTGGATGTCATTGGACAATGCCTTGAGCGGCGACACATACAGCACCTGCGTCCCCTCGGCCAGCCCCGCGGGCGAAAGGGCCTGGTAAACCAACTCGTCCAGTACCGCAAGAAAGGCCGTCAGGGTTTTACCCGACCCTGTAGGCGCGGCGACCAGTACTGACTGCCCCGCCCTGATCAGGGGCCAAGCGGCGGCTTGGGCCGCGGTGGTGGTTGGAAAGCTCTGGCGAAACCAGTGGCTGATGGCTGGATGGAATGCATCCAGCGTAGCGTTTGAAGAGGGCAGGTTCATACGTTGCTTTATGCGGCCAGTACGCCTGGCTTGCAAGTGCCACCCAGCGCTTGGCCTCAGCGTACGGCGCTTACCCCATCAAGGGTAGCGAAAGAAGTGTCCTTGGCGGTCAGTAGAAAATCCCGCATGAAGGGGGCGTCGAGCATGTCGCCGCGAATGGCTGCATACAGGTTGGCGAACAAGCCTTTTTCCCCCAGCCTGCGGCCTTTTACATAGCCCCGAGCACTGTATTCATGCAGTGCCCAGTGGGGCATGCCACAGACCCCACGGCCGCTGGCGACCAATTGCATCATCATTACCGACAACTCAGCAGTGCGAACCCCGGCGGGCTCAATGTCCGCAGGTTCCAGAAAACGCGTGAAGATATCCAAACGGCCCCGCTCCACCGGGTAGGTGATCAGGGTCTGGTCCAGCAAGTCTTCCGGTTCGATCCAGGCTTTGCTCGCCAGGGGGTGCTGGTTGCCTACGGCTAACATGGCTTCGTAGGTGAACAAGGGCACGTAGGTGATGCCCGTCAGTTCCACGGGGTCTGAGGTCACTACCAGGTCCAAGTCGCCACGGGCCAGCGCGGGTAGCGGGGCAAAGGCAAAACCTGAGGCAAGGTCCAGCTCCACCTCTGGCCAGGCATCGCGGAATTGATCGATAGTCGGCATCAACCATTGAAAACAGCTGTGGCACTCGATGGCCATGTGCAGGCGCCCAGCGGTCCCCCCTGCCAGGCGCGCGATATCGCGCTCGGCGGCCCGCATCAGAGGCAGCGTGGCGTCGGCCAGTTGTAACAGGCGCAGGCCCGCGCTGGTAAAACGTACCGGTTTGGTTTTGCGCATGAATAGGGTCATGCCCAAGCGGTCTTCCAACTCCTTGAACTGATGCGAGAGGGCCGATTGGGTCAGGTGCAAGCGGTCGGCCGCCTCGACCAGGCTGCCAGCGTCCCGCAAGGCATGGAGCGTTTTTAGATGACGAATCTCAAGCAAGGCGCACCATGAGCCACTTTCCGAATAATTTAGTTAAACGTGAGTGTGGCTCATGGTGCGAGGGATGTCGATACAGCGCCAGGGATGCAAGTCTGACGCCAAAAGGGTTAGTTGAATAAAGGCCTGAATAACTTACCTGCTAGGCGCCGGCTGATTTCACCTCGCCAGATGGTCGTATCTCCCTGCTGAGGCCCGGCCAGCAAGCGCTGAGAGGGTGTTTTCAGATGAGCAGCCTCGAAGTTATCGAAGCGTGGGGTTTCCCTGCGATAGTGAAAGTGTGCGTAAGCCCACGGCTGGCCCGTGCGGCTGTCAATGACTTCATACTCCTGCAGCCAGTTACGCGTAGCAGGCGACGTGCCGGAGCGTTGCAACTCGCCCAGTTTGCGAATCTGCATTTCACCCACCTCGGCCAGGTACTCCAATTGCCCACCGGTGGGGTTAACCGACGCCTTGCACTGGGCGATGCGTGCTGAGCGACCTTCGAGCCGCAATTGGTCAGCTTCTCGCTGCAAGCGTTGGATAAGATGGCCATGACGGTGCTGGGTGTCCGCTTCATGTAGCTGCCTGATCCGATAGTCCAGCTCTTGGGACTCGCCCACGTAGAGGTCTTCCAGGTCCGCTGGCAGCATTCGTTGATAGGCATAACGTTGCAGCCGCTCGCGGAACTCGGGTAATTCGCGAAGCCGAGTTTCGGCATCGTTTACCAGTTCACGTAAGGGGCGTGGGCGCGGGGAAGGCACGGACGGGGTGGCTTGCACCCACCGACGCTCCGCGTTAAGGCTCCAGCGCTCGACCTGGTTGTTCACACGGGG
Organism: Pseudomonas artemisiae; assembly: GCF_057128685.1. Lineage (NCBI taxonomy): Bacteria > Pseudomonadati > Pseudomonadota > Gammaproteobacteria > Pseudomonadales > Pseudomonadaceae > Pseudomonas > Pseudomonas artemisiae. Next base: position 221,418 of record NZ_JBSKHS010000005.1, on the reverse strand, counting down.
AATGACCAGCGTATTTGCTTCGCCCGGGACGGGCTGCCCTACCAGCAACAATCCATCGGCCTCGAATACTCTTGGGAGGGACCGGCCCCGGCCAGAGGGCTGCCGCGCCGCTTGCATTCGGGGTACGCTCACACCCTCGTGCAATTTGCGCAGCTCTTCCAGCAAGCGTTCGGCCAGGGCCTTGTCAAACTGGTCAGGGTAGCTGGCCAGTAAACGCCGGAGGGTACGGATCAATGCTTTGCTTTGGTCCTTGAGTTGCGCGTCCAGACGTTGACGCTGCTGGGGGCTTAAGCTAATGGCTTCGCTGCTGAAGCGGGCGTGAGCCACGCGGTCGAAGCGTTCACGCGCTGGCGTGTAGAGGCGCCGCATGTATGTCCAGGAGACATGGCGTAAGTCATTGATCGGGGCGGCGTCCAACAACAGGCTTACCCGCAGGTAGGCCACCGGCTGTTTGGGAAACGCCTGGGCAATCGCTTCGTTAGTGCTGTTCAATGTAGCGCGGTGCTCACGCGCGGTTACCCGTGGGTCCCAGGTCGCCAGCCGCCCCAAGTTGTCATCGATTTGGTCATATTGCTTGAGAAGACTGAGCAAGGTTTCCCTAATTTCCTGCAATTTCGCTCTGACAACTGCAATGGACGAGTGATTAGACGTGGCATCATCTGGAATGGCCCGCGTCAATACTCTGACCTCGGCCTGTTGGGCCAACGCCAGGTTGAGCAGTCGCTCCGACTCTCTAAAGTAGAGTTTTATTTGCAACTGCGTTTTGTCACACACGGTGGCTGCGGCCCTGCTTTGGTCGAGGCTCGCTGCCGCGGCGCGTTGACCTCGGGCTAACGCCCGATATTCTTGCACGGTGCGATAAAAGCGTTCAGAGGCGGCGATCACGTCGTCGCTGTGGGCGATTACGGTCTGCCAAGATCCCTGGTTGCGGTTATAGGCCGCTAGCGAACGGGTCAAAACCGCTTCGCCCGTCACAGCGGCATTCCCTTGGGCAACGTACTGGCTAAACAGCTGCTGTTGGCGGCGAAAATGCGCATCAATCCACCAACGAGGAAGCAACCTGCGCAGAGCGTCTGGCCAGAGTGGGTCAAGACGGTCCGCCACATAGCTCTGTAGGCCACCGCCGCCGCGCAATCCTCCATCGACCAGGCTGCCGTAAAGGTGGCCATGGGTCTGCCACTGACCGGCTTCATTCAGGGCAATAGGTTGCCGATACGAACGGGTACGGGTGGCTGCCAGGCGCCAGGTGCGCAGGCCCTCGTCCCATTCCACGGCATAGGTATGACTGCCGCGCAGGATGAAGGCCCCTTGCGGCTCCTGATAGACGTTCTGCCAGCGGCCTTCGGTTCCAGGATGGGTGGTGAGGCGCAGAGGGCTTTCATAGCCCTGGAAGGCCTCGTTGGCACGACGCACGCTCCAACTGGACAACTGGCGCAAGCGGCCAGCGCCCTGCAAGCCTTGGCGAAGCTGGCGAGCCTTGGTGGTCGCCCTCAAGCTGGCGGAACTGGCGCCGATTGCCAACGCCGCTGGGCCGAAATCTAGAAACACATCGGCGATGGACAGCAGCACTGATTCCGTGGCTTCCAGGGCGGCAACGGTATCACCCTCAGAAAATGCATGGCCCAATTCGATCCCGGCCTGCACGGCATCTACGAGGGCGATAGCGCTACCCAGAAAAGGCACGAACCCCAGTGCGATACGTATATAGCCTACCGTTTCGCTGCCACTGCGTACTGCCGCGTGAAAGCGTTGATCGGCGTTGGACGTAGAACTGGCGCGGTGCGCGGCTACTTTGAGCCCAAGCTCGGCCAGGTATTGGTTGCGGGCCAGTGATTGGTGCGTAGGCCATGGCGCGCGCGCGTCGACCAAGTGCCTAAACCCCCGGATCAACGCTTGATCCACGAGGTTTTCCAGTTGGCGAGGATTGCCTTCCAAGGCCCGTTCACACAGGTAACCGCGCAATCGCTCATCAAGGAATAGATTGCCCAAGGCCTCGGTTGCCTCCACGAGGCTAGAGTACTGCTTAAAGGTTTGGCCATTAGGTGCCTGCGGCAGATACAACAACGTGGTGCCACTGGCGTGGTCTTCTATGAAACTGACACCCGCCAGGGTACTGCCCCGGCTGTGGGTTTGCGCATTGAACAAGGTCAGCGCCGCTGGACGCAGGGCCAGGCGAAATTCGCCGCTGTTCCAGGCTTCAGGCGTTTCTGCCTGGCAGGCCTGCATAAGCATGCGGCGGCCTCGAGCGTCTATGTGCCGCCGGGCGAGCGCAATGGTCCAGTGCATTTCCAGCATCAGCGCAAAGGGCTTGACCAGTATATTTTCATCTTCCGCGCCCGTGCGTGCCTCCCCGGCACGCAGGTATACATCGGTCAGCAAACGCTCGTAGGTTCCCGCTACATCCAGGTCGGTTACCAGCTTACGCAGCCAGACAACCGTGATACCTGCCGTCAGTGCTTCCCGTTGCGGGTGGCTGGGTGGATCGAGTTCAACCTCCATGAAGTTGAGTCGCTCCACCAGGCCATCATCCAGCTGGGCCAGTGCGAGGGTTTCGAGGTCGATCAGTTCGGTTTCCGAGGACGCGGTGGGCACCCGCTTCGAAGGTGTGCCCGGCGCGCCCGAGCCTGCTATAACGTCCCGCACATAGATCACCTGCTGGGGAACCTTCAGCCGTACCCGGCAGGGTTCGGTCAGGCTAAAGTCCGACTCCAGCCGCTCGCTGACCTCGCGCGAGGCATACGCTTGTCGGGTGGGCAGGTTTCGGCGAAGCAGCCGATCACTGGCTGCGATGGCCGCGGCGTAATCGGTGATCAAGCGCGCCAGCTGGCTCGCGGCCTCAGGCGGTAGATGCGATAGCCAGGGTTGGGCTTGTTCGCCAAGGCGCAAGGAGCGCCGCGTTTCTTCGATCCGTGCCAACGCTAGCAAGCGCGCGGGATTCACTGGTACGGTCAAGTCGTCCAGTGCCTGGATCAACAGTTGCTCACGCTCGGCTTGAGTCTGGGTTTGGGGGTGGGTTTGGGTCGAATCAGGTCGCAGCAAGGCCATTACCCGCTCATTCAAAACCGTTTCGAGCGACTTTTCCGCCGTGGGCTGCAAGGTCACTTGCTGATCAGGCAGCACCCCTAGAACCTGTGACGCTTCACTAAGCAGCGCCTCGGTGGAAGGGTGAGTACTCCAACCGCCTTCCAAACCGAAGCGGTACATCAATACACCTGTTGGGGCCGGCGGCTCCGCCAGTGGAGCGATAACCTGCATGACCACCGCGCCGTTCCACAAGCCGCGCTGTTCTTCGTGGCTTAATTCCAGCCGCATAAAACGATACGCTTGGGGCGGTTCCTGGTTGGCCAGCAAGGCATTCAGGCAATGCTCGATGGCTGTGCATTCGCCGGGGGTGAGCGTGCCGAGGTGTAGCTGTATGTGTGCGTCGGCCAACGCGCCAGCCAGATGCGCCTGTTGATAGGCGGCCGAGTCAAGGCTCTGAGTGAGGTCATTGGCCCGAGCGCACAGTTGGCGAACGTCGATACGGCTCTGTTCGTGCCAACTCTGCTGCAGCGCCAGGGCGGAAACCAGAGTCGGCCACACGGTACGGTCGCCGGTGCTAAGTTCACGTTCCAACTGTCGCTCCATCAAGCGCTGGTAGCGGTCTACTCTCGCCCACAGGGCGGTGGGCGTGGGTAAAGTATCAGGGTCGATGGGGTTGCCTGTGAAGCTAAAGCCGGTTTCGATAGGCGCGAGACTGGCCGCTGACGTAGAAGCAGTGACATCGGACGTAGGCATAAAGCAGGGTCTCCGTTTGCGGGAAACGCCATTCAATGCCTGAGGGCTGTAGCACTGGCATTACTTAAGGCTGCCGCTGACCCCTGTTAATACGGGTTCTGTAAGGCGGTATTTCTTCACTTTATCGAACACTGTGGTCTTGGCCATGCCTAGGTCGGCACTGGCCTGGGTGATATTGCCTGCGTTACGTTCCAGCGCCTGCTGTAGCAGGTTGCGTTCGAAGGCCTCCACGGCTTCGGTGAACGTTGGCCTGGGCCCTGGCAGGTTACCCTGGTTGAACAAGGGCAGGCCCAGGGCGAAGCGTTCGGCGGCATTGCGCAGCTCGCGCACGTTGCCAGGCCAATCATGATCGGTCAGGCGCCCATGCAAGGCAGTGTTCAGGGGAGGCGTTTCACGGCCGAAGCGCAGCGCGGCCTGGTGAAGAAAGTGTTTGAACAGCGGCTGGATGTCTTCGCGTCGCTCACGTAGCGGTGGGATTTGAAGGGTGACTACGTCCAGACGATAGAAAAAGTCGCTGCGAAGGGGCTGCTCAGCACCGCCTTGCCCCAGTTTTGCCTTGGTAGCCGCCAGGATTCGCACGTCAACCTCCACGGGCTGATTGGAGCCCAAGCGTTCCAAGGTACGCTCCTGTAGCACTCGTAACATCTTCACCTGAACACTTGGGGGCAGGCTTTCCACTTCGTCCAAAAAAAGCGTGCCGCCCTGTGCATGTTCGATCTTGCCCACTCGGCCGGTGGTTGCGCCTGCGAACGTGTTAGGTTCGTGGCCAAACATTTCGCTCTCGAACAATAGCTCAGGTAGCCCACCACAGTTGAGCGCCACGAAGGGTTGAGGTTGCCGCGCGCTGAAATCGTGCAGGCAACGCGCAACCAGCTCTTTGCCTACGCCCGTTTCCCCCGCGATCAGCACATTGGCGGAGGTGTCCGCCACGTTGGCGATTAACTGGCGCAGGTTACGCATAGGCGCGCTATCGCCAAGCAGGCGTTCTTCGAGGGTGCCACGCCCAGCCAGTTGGCGGCGTAAGGCTGTCACCTCCAGCGCCAGGCTGCGTTGTGCCAGCGCGCGCCGCGCGGCCTCTACCAACCGTTCCGGTGAGAAGGGCTTTTCCATGAAATCATAAGCACCCTGACGCATGGCGCTCACCGCCAGAGGAATGTCCCCATGGCCGGTGATCAAAATTACCGGCAAGGTCGGGTCCAAGGTTTTGACCCGCCCCATTAACTGCAAGCCGTCCATGCCGGGCAGGCGGATGTCGCTGATCACGATGCCTGGAAAGCCGGCGTGGAGGCGCTCCATGGCCAGCTCGGCGCTGGCTACGCCCTCGGCGGCGATATCTTCCAAGGCCAGGGCTTGCTGGCAACCGAGCAGTACATGGGGGTCGTCTTCGACGATCAGTACACTCAAAGGTGGGTTCAAGGCAGGTTACTCCCAGGGACGAGCGCGCACAGTGGCAGGGTCAATATGAAGGTGGCGCCTTGTTCGGGATTGCTGTCCAAGGTCAGCCGGCCCCCGGCGGCGGCCGCCAACTGGGCCGATAGGGTAAGGCCTAGCCCCAACCCCTGATCGCCCGGTTTGGTGGTGAAAAAAGGCTCGAACAACTGGCCCCGGCTATGGGCGTCCACGCCTGGGCCATTGTCGCGTACCCACAGCCGGTACTGGCCGTTTTCCGGTTGCCCCTGTACATCGATCAAGGGATTCTCGACAGTTTCCACCGCATCAAGGGCATTGCTCAGCAGGTTGATCAGGATTTGCTCCAGGCGGGTCTGCTCTATGGCCACCATTGCGGTGGACAGGTTGCGTTCGATACTTACCGGGCGGGTGTTTGTTCGTTGCTCCAGCACATCCAAGGCAGCGTCCACGGCCTTGGTAACCTCGGCGCTGCCCCTGTGTTCGCCGCCTCGGGCGAAGGCGCGCAGGCTGGAAATGATCCGGCCCATGCGTTCTACCAGATCGTTGATGGTGCGCAGATTGGTGCTGGCGGTGTCCAGGCGGCCCCGCTCAAGGAAACGCACGGTATTGCCGGACAGCGTGCGCAGCGCGGCCAAAGGTTGGTTCAGTTCATGGGCGATGCTGGTGGACATTTGCCCAATGGCCGCCAATTTGCCTGCCCGCACCAGCTCATCCTGGGCCTTGCGCAGGGTTTGCTCAGCGTTGCGCCGCTCGCGGATCTCGCTTTTGAGGCGATCGTTGCTGTTGCGCAGGTCTGCGGTGCGTTCAACGATACGCCGCTCCAGCAAGTCATTGGCGGCCTGCAACGCCTCCCGCGCCGATAGGCGGGCAGCGATCACCTTGCGGCGTTCGTTCCAGGCGATCAGGCCAATGGCCAACAACGCAAAGGCAACGGCAGCCAGTACCCCTTGGATGATAGCTTCGCGACGCTGGTCTTTGAGCGGCGTGAGCAAGGTCATGCGCCAGCGGGCGTCGTTGATGGCCATCGATTGTGCCAAGTAGCGTGCCGACCGTACGTGACCTTCGCCGTCGTCCTTGCCGAGGGTCAAGCGCTCCACGCCGTCGCTCAGGTGTTCACGGCTCTGGGGCTGCAGTTCGCTCAAAGGCGCCGCGAAATATTGCAGACTGCGTTTGAGGCGGTTGCGGCTATCAGCATCCAGAGGCCGGATGGACTTGAGCCGGCGAGAGTCGTCGCTGGACAAAATGATGATGCCGTTCTCATCGCTGACGAAGGTTTCCAGGCGTGCCTTCTGCCACCGTGCTTCAAGGGCATCCAGGCGTACCTTGACGACCGCCACACCGATGATTCGACCATTCTTGCGCAATCCATGGGCAATGAAGTAACCCGCCTCCCCAGTGGTGCTGCCCACGCCATAATAACGCCCTGGGCGGCCGTTGATTGCATCTTGAAAGTAGGGCCGGAAGGCCAGGTTCTCACCAATAAAGCTATCTCGTGCATGCCAGTTGCTGCTAGCCAGTACCTGACCATCGGGGGCCATGATGAAAATTGCCCGGCTGCCGCTGCGCGCTTGCAGGCCTTCCAGATAAGGGTTTACGCCGGTGGCATCGGCACCGCCGGGCCTGGCTAGCAGAGCATCGACCCCCTGGGCCAATTCCAGCAGGCTGGGTAGGTAAGTGTATTTATCCAGCTCGCTTTCCACAGCCCGCGCATGCAGCTCCAGTTGGCGGGCCCCGGCTTCGGCCTGAGTGCGCAACCCGAAACGTTCGCTAAGATAATAACCGGCCAGGCCAGGGCCAAGGGTTATCAAGCCGGCCAATGGCAATAACAGCCAGCGTCGAAGGAAAGGGATAGTCACGGTAAGGAAGGCAGCTATGGACAGGCGAGCGAATCGCCATTTCATCACAGCCGTGCGCCCCCGCCAATGGCAGGGGCGTACAACAGGCTTAACGGTTAGCCGCAGATTCGTTCAAGAAGATCACGCAGCCTGGGTATCGCCCTTTACAGCGGTAGCCTGTTCCAGGTAATGGGCCAGGGCCTGTTGTGCTTGAGCATCCAGGAACAATCCAAGCTTGGTCCGGCGCCACAGGATGTCCTGCGCGGAACGGGCCCATTCGGTTTGCACCAGGTAGTCTACTTCCCGAGCATACAGACCAGCACCAAAGCTTTCGCCCAAGTCTGCCAATTGTTGGCTGCCCTCAAGCAAGGTCCAGCTGCGGCTGCCGTAGGTGGTGGACCAGCGCAACGCCACCTGCGCCGGCAACCAGGGCGCCTTGCCCTGCAGTTCGGCCGCCAGTGCCTGAGGCGTGCTCATGCCTTCGCCGCCAGGTAGGGGTTGGGCCGCTGTCCAGCTTGGGCCCATGGCCGGGAAGAACGGTTTAAGCTGCGTCATGGCCGACTCGGCCAGCTTGCGGTACGTCGTCAGCTTACCGCCGAACACCGACAACAATGGCGCCTGGCCCTGTTCCTGAGTCAATGCCAGGGTGTAGTCGCGAGTGATTGCCGACGGGTTGTCCGACTCATCGTTACACAGTGGGCGTACACCGGAGTAGCTACGTACGATGTCGCTGCGGCTGAGCTGGTGTTTGAAGTGATCGTTCACCACTTTCAAGATGTAGTCGGTCTCTTCTTCGGTGATCTCCACCTTGGAAGGGTCGCCGGTGTACTCCCGATCGGTAGTACCGATGATGGTGAATTTTTCCAGATAGGGGATAGCGAAGACGATACGCTGATCGGTGTTTTGCAAGATGTAGGCGTTATCACCTTCGTACAGGCGTGGGACGATCAGGTGGCTGCCCTGGATCAAACGAATGCCATACGGGGATTTCAACTGCAAGTCTTCGCGGATGAAACGCGCCACCCAAGGGCCGGCCGCGTTCACCAGCGCTTTGGCACGCACGGTATAGCGTTCACCTGCTGGCCCTTCCAGTTGCACCTCCCACACGCCGTTGGCCCGTTGGGCGTTGACGCAGCGAGTATGGGTGCGTACCTGCGCGCCGTGCTCGCGAGCAGCCATGGCGTTTAGAGCCACCAGGCGAGCATCGTCGACCCAGCAGTCTGAGTACTCGAAGCCGCGAGTGATCTCTGCCTTGAGTGGGTTACGCGGGCCGAACTTAAGGCTACGTGAACCTGGGAGTTTTTCGCGCTTGCCCAAGTGGTCATACAGGAACAGGCCCGCGCGGATCATCCAGGCCGGGCGCAGATGAGGCCGGTGGGGCAGCACGAAGCGCATGGGTTTGACGATATGCGGCGCCTTGGCCAACAGCACCTCACGTTCAGCAAGGGCCTCGCGCACCAGGCGAAACTCGTGATGTTCCAGGTAGCGCAGGCCACCGTGGATCAACTTGCTACTGGCCGAGGAGGTATGGCTGGCCAGATCATCCTTTTCGCAGAGGAATACCGAAAGCCCACGCCCTGCCGCATCGGCTGCGATGCCCACGCCATTGATACCGCCGCCAATGACCGCGACGTCATAAAGGGTTTCGGGCAACTGCGAGGTATCGGGCATGAATGCCTCCGGATAGATTCGAATTGGAATCGAACATCAAATGTTCATTTTCGAAAATGGTAGCGCAACATGAGCGCGGCCGCCACCTGCCTTTTGATTGATTTTCTTCATAAGGCGAAAGAAAAAGAACAATTACGAAAATAACGAACCTTTGGTCATTTTTGCGGTATCGCGCCGCTTGGGTTTAAACGACTTCCAGGCGAACCTTGTGCTGATTCAAATGCTGTACCAGCGCAGGCGTGGGTGTGCTGTCGGTAACCAGCCGGTCTATAAGGCCTATGGAGCCGAGCCGGACCATGGCATTGCGGCCGAACTTGCTAGAGTCGGCAGCTAGAATGACTTGCCGGGCGTTGGCAATGATGGCCTGGGAGACCCGTACTTCCTGGTAATCGAAGTCCAACAGGCTGCCGTCGTCCTCATCGATGCCGCTGATGCCCACCAAGGCGAAATCCACCTTGAACTGGTTGATGAAGTCCACGCAGGCTTGGCCCACCACACCGCCGTCCCGGCGCACGTTGCCGCCAGCCAACAGCACCTCGAAATCCTCTTTGCCGCTGAGGATAGAGGCCACGTGCAGGTTGTTGGTGATGATCTTGAGCTGCTGGTGCCCTAGCAGGGCGCGAGCGATGGATTCAGTGGTCGTGCCGATATTGATGAACAGCGAGGCGTGGTCTGGAATATGTGTCGCGATGGCCTCGGCAATGCGCTGCTTTTCATCGCGCATCTGGTCGGCGCGCATGGCGTAAGCAGTGTTCTCGATACTGGAATCATAGGCCGCGCCACCGTGGTAGCGCCGGAGCAGCCCGCCTTCGGCGAGCTGATTGATATCCCGGCGGATGGTCTGTGGCGTGACCACGAACAGCTGAGCCATTTCTTCGATGCTGACGTAACCACGTTCGCGCACCAGATCAAGGATCTGCTGCTGACGGGGGGGCAGGGTCATGGGGAGTCCTTGTGCTTGTCGCAGAATTTTCCCATGATGCCGCAGCGCCCCCGGCTTTCGCTAGCCTAGTGGTAATCCGCCGTTAGCCCAGCCTTGCCTTGCGTTGAGCACTTGCCTTCACTGAGCCCAGCCGCGGGTTCTGTCCACTGCCTTCTGCCAGCCCCCGTACAGTGCCTGTCGTTTGTCGTCGTCTACCTGTGGGGTGAACTGGCGCTCGATTACAGCCTTGTTACGCAGCTCGTCCAGGCTGCCCCAGAAGCCTGATGCCAGACCTGCCAGGTAGGCAGCGCCCAGCGCGGTGGTTTCGCGCATTTGCGGGCGTTCCACTGGCGTGCCGAGAATATCGGCCTGGAATTGCATCAGGAAATTGTTCGCCACCGCGCCGCCATCGACCCGTAGCGTGCTCAAGCGCGCGCCGGCATCCTGCTGCATGGCATCCAGCACGTCCCGGGTCTGGTAGGCAATGGATTCCAAGGCGGCGCGAATGATGTGGTCTACCTTCACGCCACGGGTAAGGCCGAACAGCGCGCCACGGGCATAGGGGTCCCAGTAGGGAGCGCCAAGGCCGGTGAAGGCAGGCACCAGGTAGACGCCATTACTGTCCTTGACCTTGGTAGCGAAGTATTCGGTATCCAAGGCATCGTTGACCACCTTGAGCTCATCGCGCAGCCATTGCACGGTGGAGCCACCGTTGAACACCGCGCCTTCCAGTGCATACGCCACCTTGCCATGAGGGTCGCAGGCCAGGGTGGTTAGCAAACCATGGCTGGAGGCCACGGCTTTATCGCCGGTGTTCATCAGCAGGAAGCAGCCAGTGCCGTACGTGTTCTTCGCTTCGCCTGGGTTCACGCACATCTGGCCGAACAGCGCGGCTTGTTGATCACCGGCGATACCGGCGATGTCGATTCCGCTCTTGGTCTGACCGTACACCTCCGACGACGACCGTACCTGGGGCAGCATCTGCTCAGGGATGTCCAACACGTCCAGCAGGCGCTTGTCCCACTGCAGGGTATGGATATTAAACATCAGGGTGCGGGAGGCGTTGGTGTAATCGGTCACGTGCACCTTGCCACCGGTAAATTTCCAGATCAGCCAAGTGTCCACGGTGCCGAAGAGCAGTTCGCCACGGCGCGCCCGTTCGCGGCTGCCTTCTACATGGTCGAGAATCCACTTCACCTTGGTGCCGGAGAAATAGGGGTCAATGACCAGGCCCGTGGTTTCGCGGATGTAATCCTCGAAGCCATCACGCTTGAGCTGTTCGCAAATCTCGGTGCTGCGGCGGCATTGCCAGACCACGGCATTATGAATCGGCCGACCGGTGTTTTTATCCCATACCACTACGGTTTCCCGCTGGTTGGTGATACCCAGTGCCGCTACCTGGGCGTGGCTGATGCCGGCCTGTGCCAGGGCCTCGACCATGGTTGCGCTTTGTGTTGCGAAGATTTCCATCGGGTCGTGCTCTACCCAGCCCGGTTGCGGGTAGTGCTGGGCGAATTCTTTTTGCGCTGAGCACACCACATTGGCATCGCGGTCGAAGATGATCGCGCGGGAGCTGGTGGTACCTTGGTCAAGGGCGATGATGTAATTTTTATCGGTCATGGCGGTTGCCTTGAGGGTAGTGGTTGGGCTGATTACGGCGCAGGTTCAGGAGGCGCTCGCATCGGCCTCTTTGGCTGAGTCTTTGGCCTTGCTGGTGGTCTCGTCGGCCGCGATGCTCACGGGCAGGTGCCGGGCTACCAACAGACGATAGCTGGCGGCACCGAAGCAGGCGCCCAGTATCGGCGCGGCGATGGGGATCAGGAAATAGGGCACTTCTCGGCCACCGGTGAAGGCAATTTCACCCCAGCCAGCGAAGAAGGTCATCAGCTTAGGGCCAAAGTCCCGTGCCGGGTTCATGGCGAAGCCGGTCAGCGGGCCCATGGCACTGCCGATGACAGCGATCAACAGGCCGATCAGCAAGGGCGCCATCGGGCCCCGTGGCAGGCCGTTGTTGTCGTCGGTCAAGGCCATGATCACAGCCATGAGGATGGCGGTAATCACCGCTTCCACCAAGAACGCCTGGCCTTCACTGAGCGCCGGGTTCGGATAGGTGGAAAATACGCTGGCAAGCTGCAGGCTGGCTTCGCTGCCACGCACGATGTGGTGCGCCTGTTCGTAATCGAAAAACAAAGAGGTGTAAAGGGTGTAAACCAGCGCTGCGCCGCAGAATGCGCCGGCCACCTGGGCCAAGATGTAAAAGGGCAGTTTGCGCCGTTCGAAGTCACCGAACAGCCAGAGCGCGATGCTCACGGCCGGGTTGAGGTGCGCGCCGGACACCCCGGCGGTGAGGTAGATGGCCATGCTCACCCCGATGCCCCATATGACGCTGATTTCCCACAGGCCAAAGCTGGCGCCCGCGACCTTGAGCGCTGCAACACACCCCGTACCAAAGAAGATAAGCAGGGCGGTACCTAAAAACTCAGCCATGCACTGGCCAGACAACACAGGTTTGCTAAAGCCGTTTGACATCCGGGACCTCGATTTTTGTTGTTGTTTCATATATAACGCCGCCACGCTCAGGGGCTGCTTTTAAGCGCAACGGTATTACGGCGCAATGGACGAGCAATAACGCGAAAAGTTCGCGCTCGGCATTCGTAAACGAAAAAATATAACCATAAAATGAGTCTGTAAAGCTCAAAATCGAACCTTTGTGAGGCAGTCCATTCGTTTTTTCTTGTACGAAAAGTCCGGGTTGGTTTGCTTCTGTTGCGTTATCTCAACGCTTTGTCGATATGCTTGGCGTTTCCAACCTATATCGCTGCCTGCTTTCATGACTCCAGCCATAGACCTGCTTAAGAAACAACGCGCGGCTTTTCATGTGCACAGCTATGCACACGACCCCAACGCTTCCTCCTATGGCCTGGAGGCGGCCGAAAAACTCCAGCTGGCACCGGAGCGGGTGTTCAAAACCTTGCTGGCCAGCACCGAGCGCCAGGAACTGTTGGTGGCGATAGTCCCGGTGGTAGGCACCCTGGACCTAAAGGCCTTGGCCCTGACGGCGAAGGTAAAACGCTGTGAAATGGCCGATCCGGTGGCGGCCCAGCGCGCGACAGGCTATCTATTAGGGGGGATCAGCCCGCTTGGGCAGAAGAAGCGCCTGCGAACCTTTATCGACCTCAGCGCCCAAGGCTTCGAAACACTATTTGTAAGCGCGGGCCGTCGTGGCTTGGAAGTGGAGTTGGCCGCGGCCACTCTGGCAAGCCTCACAGGCGCGACCTTCGCCGCGCTCGCAAGGCCCTGAACGGGCGGGCATAGGTTGTATCGTTATAGTCGGGGTGTGCATGCCGCTTGAATATCACCAGGTTGATGTATTTTCTGACCGCCCCTTTGCCGGTAACCCGACGATGGTGTATCGACTGGGCCATTGGCTACCCGACGAGCTGCTTCAGCGTATTGCTGGGGAGCATAACCTTTCCCATACCGCGTTTCTGGTGCGGGAGGCCACAGGGTGGCATTTGCGCTGCTTTACACCTTTGGTTGAAGTGCCTGCCGCCGGCAATGCTGCGCTGGCCGCTGCCCATGTGCTACAGCTGATCTATGCCGAAGCCGCCGATAGAATCGACTTTATCAGCCGCGCCGGGCCAATTAGCGTTAGTCGGGAGCAGGGCCGTCTGTGGTTGGACCTCGCCGCCCAATACCCTGACGAGGAGGGCGTGAGCCTGGAGGTACAGCGGGCGTTGGGCGTGGATATCGTAGATGTGTTGGGCGCCAACGAGCTGTTCGTGGTGTTGGAGTCCGAGCAGGCCGTTCGCGAATGCCGCCCCGATCATGCCGCCTTGGCCGCGCTGATGTGGTTAGGGGTCGTCATTACCGCTCGGGGTGAACAGTACGACTATGTGTCGCGCTTCTTTGCGCCACGGCTGGGTATTGATGAAGGTGCGGCCAGCGCGGCGACCCATGCCAGCTTGGTGCCCTATTGGGCCAAACGCCTAGGCAAGTCCAGCTTGCGCGGCTATCAGTGTTCGCGGCGGGGTGGGGCGCTGGCCTGCCGCCTGGAGCGCGACCGCGTGCTGGTAGGTGGGCAGGTCACACTGGTTGCGTCTGGTCGGCTGTTGGCAGGGCTAGGCGGCGAATCGACCAGCGCCGGCGCGCCGCTGCCAGTCACTTCCAGTTAGCCCCGCGCGCGTTGTGCTTCTACGCCGCCGGAAACCTGGAACAGCACCAGGTGTTCGGCGGCTACCGCAACATTTACATTCTGCCCAAGCGCATAGTCAGCATGGCTGGGGAAGACGGCCTCGACCTGGTTTCCGGTAGGCAGCTGCAGTTGGTACAGCGTGGACGCCCCAAGAAAGCTTTTGCCGAGGATCTTGACCTGCAAACCACCACTACTCGCCAGAACGATATCATCCGGGCGCAACAGTACGTCCACCGCGCCGCCTATCGGCCAGGGATAGGCGCGGTTTCCGCATAACTCACCCAATTCGGTGCGCACGGTGGTTGGGCTGGTCAGTTCGCCTCGAATAAAGTACCCCTGGCCAATGAAACTGGCCACAAAGGGCGTTTGCGGTTCGTGATACAGGTTGTAGGGGGTATCCCACTGCACCAAGAGGCCATGGCGGAACACGCCAACCTTGTCACTCACGGCAAAGGCTTCTTCTTGATCGTGGGTAACCAGTATGGCGCTGGTTCCACGACTTTTGAGGATGTCTCGCACTTCGCGGCTCAAGCGTCGACGCAGCTCGACGTCCAAGTTGGAAAACGGCTCGTCCAACAACAGCAACTCAGGTTCGGGGGCCAGGGCGCGGGCCAGTGCCACCCGCTGCTGCTGACCACCGGACAGCTCGTGGGGGTAGCGGTCCCCGAGGCCTTGGAGCTTGACCAGCTCTAGCATCTCGGCCACTACCCGCGCGGCATCGTTACGCTTGCCCAGGCCGAAGGCGACGTTGGCCGCCACGGTCAGGTGTGGAAACAGCGCGTAGTCCTGAAAGACCATGCCGATTCGGCGCTTTTCCGGGGCCAGGGTATAGCCTGGGCGAGAGATAACCTGGCCGCTAAGCTGGATTTGGCCTTCATATACAGGCTCAAAGCCTGCAATGGCGCGCAGGGTAGTGGTTTTCCCGCAACCCGAGGCGCCCAATAGACAGCCGATTTCGCCGGGGGTCAGGTGCAGGTCGAGGTTCTGGACAATGCGCTGGTCGGCATAACCACAGGCCAGCGCGTTCAAGCTCAGGAGGGCGGAAGAATTCATTCGGCTCGGTAAGCAGGTTTGACGAGGTATTCAAGCAGCGCCTTTTGGGCGTGCAAACGGTTTTCAGCCTGGTCCCAAGCGACCGAGCGGGGATCGTCGAGCAGGTCGAGACTGATCTCTTCGCCGCGATGGGCGGGCAGGCAGTGCATGAATACCACGTCCGGTGCGGCCAGATCGAGCAATTCACGTGTGACCTGATAAGGCGCGAAGCGCGCCAGGCGGGCCTGAGCTTCCTCTTCTTGGCCCATGGACGTCCATACGTCGGTGCTGACCACGTGTGCGCCCTGTACTGCCTCGCGGGGATCACGAACCAAGGTCACCTGATCGCCTGCCAGGGCAAGGAATTCAGAGCCAGGCTCATAACCTTCGGGGCAGGCGACTCTCAAGTTGAAGCCAAACTGCACCGCCGCTTCTAGATAGCTGTTGCACATATTGTTACCGTCGCCAATCCATGCCACGGTTTTGCCTCTAATGGGGCCACGATGCTCTTCAAAGGTTTGCATGTCCGCAAGCAATTGGCAGGGGTGCAGGTCATCTGACAGGCCGTTGATCACAGGCACCCGCGAGTTGGCCGCAAAACCGGTAACGGTGGTGTGGGCGAAGGTGCGGATCATGATCGCGTCGAGCATGCTAGACATCACGATGGCGCTATCTTCCACCGGTTCGCCGCGCCCCAGCTGGGTATCCCTGGAGGACAGGAATACGGCCTGACCGCCAAGCTGGATCATCCCCGCTTCGAAAGATACCCGCGTACGGGTGGACGATTTTTCGAAGATCATCCCCAGTACGCGATTTTTCAAGGGCTCGTGCAGCACGCCACGGTTGCGCAAGGCTTTGAGTTCGATCCCGCGGCGAATCACCCCAAGGAGTTCGTCAGGGGTGAGATCCATCAGGGATAGAAAATGCCGGGCGCTCATATGACCTACCTTTTGCGTCGTGCCGGGGCCGTGTGTAACCGGCCAGGAAATAAAGAAAGACGCGATCTTATAAAAAAATGTCGCCTAATACCAAGGGGCGTTATAAATTTTCAACAGTTAAAGCTTTTCACCTGATTGCAGCACACCGTTCGTCCTGGTGAGGGTGAACCGTGGCAACCTGTGGTAGTCCGTTTCTTGAAGGGCGTCACAGCAATGAGCTGCATTGCGATGACGGCATTCCACAACGCTCTGCCGTGGGTGATAATGTTTTCCACGTGACACAGGGAGTCCCGAATGGAAGCGAAGGAAAAACAGCTGATGGAGTTGCTGGGCTTGACCGCCCGCACGCTGACCCATCTGACCGCATCGATCACGACCATGTCCTTCGAACTGCTACGCAGCGAGGACAAAGTGGCAAGAGACGCCGGGCGGCATATGATCGACCGCATGGCAACCATCAGCTCCGAACTGGATGCCCACTGGCAAATCATTGGTGAAATGACAGGCGTTCATGTCCCTCAGGACGAGGTAGAAACCATTACCGAGATCGAAATGCTTGGCCCTCCTTCGGGCACAGCCATGCAGTAAATCCACTGGTAGGGAAGGCCGAGCGCTATAGTCGGCTTTCCGTTACAATGGCCTCATGTGTCGACACGCAGGTGTCGAGTAGCCAAAGCCTGAGGTGCCCATGGATATCATCGAAACCATCAAAGACCAGATCGCCAACAACACCGTACTGCTGTACATGAAAGGCTCGCCGAATGCCCCGCAGTGTGGCTTCTCTTCGCGTGCCGTGCAGGCCATCATGGGGTGCGGTGAGAAATTCGCCTATGTGGACATCCTGCAAAACCCTGAAATCCGCGCTAACCTGCCCAAGTACGCTAACTGGCCGACCTTCCCGCAGCTGTGGGTAGCAGGCGAGCTTGTTGGCGGTAGCGACATCGTGGCCGAAATGGCAGCCAATGGCGAACTGCAAACCCTGATCAAGGGCGCGGTAGAGAATGCCAAAACGGCTGAAAGTAACGCAGGCGCTTGATGCTTGAGCACCGGCAATAAAAAGCCCCGCTTCGGCGGGGCTTTTTATTGCATGAGGTTTAGGCGTCTTCTTCGCCCATGCCTGACTGCAGGTAGTTTTCAATGCCGATCCTGTCGATCAGGCCAATCTGGGTTTCCAGCCAGTCGATATGCTCCTCCTCGGATTCAAGGATGTGCTCGAGCATGTCCCGGCTGCCGTAGTCCCCTACGGACTCGCAATGGGCGATGGCTGCGCGAAGGTCGGTGACGCCCTTTTTCTCGAGCCTCAGGTCGCACTCCAACATTTCCCGAGTGTGCTCCCCAATCAGCAATTTGCCCAATTCTTGGACATTGGGGATGCCTTCAAGGAAGAGGATGCGCTTGATCAGCTTATCGGCATGCTTCATTTCGTCGATGGATTCATCGTACTCATGCTTGCCGAGCTTGTTCAGGCCCCAATCTTCATACATGCGCGCATGAAGAAAATATTGATTGATGGCGATCAGCTCGTTGCCAAGAACGCGGTTCAGATGCTGTATGACGCTTACGTCACCCTTCATGGATTTAGGCCTGTTCATGCTACGGATGGCCGAAAGTGTGCGCGTCACAAAAGACGCTGTCAAACAGGCATTTGCAGCACAAACTATCGCGAATCGGAACCGGAATGGTTCAACTTTGCGTTATAGCTGAAGGAAGAAGACGAATCGTCCTCGTTACCAACTGTCAGGCGGCGGTGAACTCTACGGAGAAGGGGACAGCGGCGTGAGCAGAGCCCAGTTCGGTCAGCGTTTCGCGTACTACTTCCTTGGCCAGACAAGCGCATTTTCCACACTGGCTGGCAACACCGGTGGCCTGACGCACTTCACGATAACTGCAACAGCCTTCGTAAATGGCTTCGCGGATTTGGCCGTCGGTAACACCCTGGCAGAGGCAGACATACATATCGCTGGCACCGTCGCTGTGAGGCTGGGAATGCCAGGATACTAATGTTAATGAGAATGCGTGTCAAAACGCTTAGTGGTGTAAGGGGCCCGAGTCGATGAAAGGTCGCTTCGCCAGCTTGGCTGGCTCCTACCCTTCGAATTCGATCACAATTCATCGTGTAGGAGCTGGCGCCAGCCAGCGAAGGTGGCTTAGCCCTGTTCGCCAGCTAGCGCTAGCTCCTACGTCTTAAAAACGGTCAATCGTCGAAATCGCGCCAGCCGCCCATGTCTTTCCAGCGGTTGACGATACCGCAGAACAGCTCGGCGGTTTTTTCGGTGTCGTAGCGGGCCGAATGCGCCTCCCGGCCATCGAAGTCGATGTCAGCGCTCTGGCAAGCCTTGGCCAGTACCGTTTGGCCATAGGCCAACCCCGCCAGGGTAGCGGTGTCGAAGCTGGAGAACGGATGAAACGGGTTGCGCTTAAGGTCGTGGCGAGCAACCGCGGCATTAAGAAAACCCAAGTCGAAGCTGCTGTTATGGCCTACCAGAATCGCCCGCTTGCAGCCATTGGCTTTCAAGGCTTTGCGCACGCCACGGAAGATATCGGTCAAGGCGCTTTCTTCACTGACCGCCATGCGCAGCGGGTGGTCAAGCTTGATGCCTGTGAACTCCAAGGCTGCCGCCTCTATGTTAGCGCCGGCGAAAGGCTCTACCCGGAAGAACCAAGTGTGGTCCGGGAACACGAAGCCTTTTTCATCCATGCCAATGGTAGTGGCGGCGATTTCCAGCAGTGCATCGGTGGCGCTGTTGAAGCCACCGGTTTCTACGTCCACAACCACCGGCAGGTAGCCCCGAAAGCGGGCTGCCATAGGGTGGCGGCTACCTGCGCTAGAGGGGCCGTCCTGCTCGTCGTCGAAATGCTCGTCACTCATGCCGGTACCTCCGCCACACGCCATTGCAAGGTTTCGCCCGCGCGCAGCGGTACGACCTCATGCTCTCCAAAGGCCAGCGCCGAAGGCGCGACCCAGCTTTCTTTCACCAGCGTGATGCACTCCTGATTGACGGGCAAGCCATAGAAGTTTGGCCCGTGCAGGCTGGCAAAGCCTTCGAGCTTGTCGAGCGCGCCAGCTTGATCGAAGGCTTCGGCATACAGTTCAATGGCCGCATAGGCGGTGTAGCAGCCCGCACAGCCGCAAGCAGCCTCTTTGGCATGGCGTGGATGGGGCGCCGAGTCAGTGCCCAAGAAGAATTTGGCATTGCCGCTTGTAGCCGCCTCGATCAGCGCGGCCTGATGTAGGTTGCGCTTGAGAATAGGCAGGCAATAGAAATGCGGGCGAATGCCACCCACCAGCATGTGGTTGCGGTTATAGAGCAGATGGTGGGCCGTGATCGTCGCCGCGACGTTTTCACCCGCGCCATTGACGAAGGCCACTGCGTCGGCAGTAGTGATGTGCTCGAACACCACCTTAAGCCCCGGCACGCGGCTGACGATACGAGTCATATGCTCATCGATAAAGGCTTTTTCCCGATCGAACACGTCGACTTCGGCATGGGTGACCTCGCCATGCACCAGCAGCGGCAGGCCCGCCTCGGCCATGGCCTCGAGTACCGGGAACAACCCGTCGATGGAGGTCACGCCGGAATCAGAGTTAGTGGTAGCGCCAGCCGGGTACAGCTTGGCGGCGTGTACATAGCCACTGGCGAGCGCGGCGTGGATGTCTTCGGGGCGTGTGCGGTCGGTCAAGTACAGCACCATCAAGGGTTCGAAGCGACTGCCGGCCGGGCGGGCATCGAGAATGCGCTGGCGATAGGCGCCGGCTTGCTCGGCATTACGCACCGGCGGTACCAGGTTGGGCATGATGATCGCGCGAGCAAAGGTGCGCGCGGCGTCGGCCACGGTCTGGCCGAGGGCAGCGCCGTCGCGCAGGTGAATGTGCCAGTCATCTGGACGTAGCAGGGTAAGGCGGTCGGACATGGAGGGTACCAGGGGTAGAGCTCATGGGGCGCCGGCAGCAAAGCGTCGGCCGCGTAACGAGGCGGCCCGCTGCCTGTAGACGGACTTGCGCGAATCCTACCGTAAAAGCCTGCCTGGGGCATCCGCTTCAAGTTTGCGCGACCTCGACCGATACGCCTTGAGTACGCTGTCATCTTCTTCGGAGTTCGCCGTGGGCCCTCGTTACCTCGCCTGTTTATTCCTGATCGCTTGCAGCCTGGGCGCGGCCCCGGCGCTGGCCTTTACCTTCCAGACCCGTTTGGAAAATGTGGAGTGGAAGGTTGAAGGTGATGCCTTCGAGTGCCGGCTTACCCAGCCGGTGGCGGATTTTGGCGAGGCCCAGTTCATTCGGCGAGCAGGCGAAAAAGCCTTGTTTCGCTTGAGCACCAGCACCAACGCTCTAGGGACCGGCACGGCCAGCCTGATGTCCGCCGCCGCGCCCTGGCAGCCCGGGCGGGGCGACATCAGCTTGGGTTCGGCGCGGCTAAGCAGTGGTCCGACTGTACTGACCTCCAGCCAGGGTCAGGCCAGTGGCTTGATCAGCGGGCTGCTCGAAGGCCGTAGCGCCGTGGTGCGCGCCGTTTCCACTGACAGTGGCCAAGCCATGGACGTGCGCGTACTGCCGGTGAAGTTCAACAAAGCCTGGAGCGACTACCAGGCGTGCGCGGGCAAACTGTTGCCCATGAATTTCGAGCAGGTACGCATGGCTCAGATCCCGTTTCCAGGTACCGGTGTGGACTTGGATAACGCAGCCAAGGCCCGGTTGGATGTGATCCTGGCGTTTCTAAAGGCCGACCCTAGCGTCAACCATATCGAACTGGACGGCCACTCCGACAACAGTGGTAACCGCCTGACCAATCGGGAGCTGTCTCGCCGCCGTGCACTGTCCGTGGCTGATTACCTCAAGGCCCATGGCGTGCCCGAGGACCATATAGACGTGCGCTTCCATGGTGAGCAATACCCCGTGGCGCCTAACACGTCACCGGCCAATCGTGCGCGTAATCGCCGGGTGAATATCCAACTGGACAAGCGGCCGGTCATCGAGACCATTACCCCCACTTCGCAGGCACCTACGGCGCCCTTAACGACGCCTGCCACAGCGCCTGTGGCTGCACCGGCCATACCTGCTGCCGGGGCTTCAGCCGCTCCGACAAAACCCGCCGTGAAGAGCTGAACATACTGTCGCTAACGCTTGAACGCTGTCGCTTCACCAACACTTGCTGTCGCGCTACTGTAATTTAACGGCCATGGGCGGTAGAATCGGCGGCTTTAAGCAAAACCGGTGGAGTAATGGCATGGCGGACGTAAAAAAGGTCGTTCTGGCATATTCCGGCGGCCTGGACACCTCGGTGATCCTCAAGTGGCTGCAGGATACCTATAACTGTGAAGTGGTGACCTTCACCGCCGACCTAGGCCAGGGCGAGGAAGTCGAACCGGCTCGCGCCAAGGCTCAGGCCATGGGCGTGAAAGAGGTGTACATCGACGATCTACGCGAAGAATTCGTGCGCGATTTCGTATTTCCGATGTTCCGCGCCAATACCGTTTACGAAGGCGAGTACCTGTTGGGTACATCCATTGCCCGGCCCTTGATCGCTAAACGACTGATCGAAATCGCCAACGAAACCGGAGCCGACGCCATCAGCCATGGCGCTACCGGCAAAGGCAACGACCAAGTGCGTTTCGAGCTGGGTGCTTATGCGCTCAAGCCAGGCGTGAAAGTCATTGCCCCTTGGCGCGAGTGGGACCTGCTGTCCCGTGAAAAGCTCATGGACTACGCCGAGCAGCACGCCATCCCGATCGAGCGCCATGGCAAGAAGAAATCACCCTATTCCATGGACGCCAACCTGCTGCACATTTCTTATGAAGGCGGCGTGCTCGAGGACACCTGGGCTGAGCACGAAGAAGACATGTGGCGCTGGACGGTGTCGCCGGAAGCGGCGCCCAATACACCCACCTACCTTGAGCTCACCTACCGCAATGGCGACATCGTGGCCTTGGACGGCGTGGAAAAAAGCCCCGCCTCCGTGCTTGCCGAGCTGAACCGTATCGGCGGTGAGAACGGCATCGGGCGTCTGGATATCGTCGAAAACCGCTACGTGGGCATGAAATCCCGTGGCTGCTACGAGACGCCTGGCGGCACCATCATGCTCAAGGCGCACCGGGCGATCGAATCCATCACCCTGGACCGCGAAGTGGCTCACCTCAAGGACGAACTGATGCCGCGCTACGCCAGCCTGATCTATACCGGCTACTGGTGGAGCCCAGAGCGCCTGATGCTGCAGCAGATGATCGACGCCTCACAAGCCCATGTGAACGGGGTGGTGCGGTTGAAGCTGTACAAGGGAAATGTAATCGTCGTGGGCCGCAAGTCAGACGATTCGCTGTTCGATGCGAACATCGCCACCTTCGAGGAGGACGGTGGGGCTTACGATCAGGCAGACGCGGCAGGCTTCATCAAGCTCAACGCCTTGCGGATGCGCATCGCGGCCAACAAAGGCCGTCACCTGGGCTGATCCGCACAACCCTCCAAGACCGCGGCCCCGCCGCGGTTTTTTGCCTAGGCAGGCAGCACTAGCATGGCTGCCGTTCGCCCATTGGGGCGAGGCTGTGCCAGGGCACTGTCGGCCCAGGCCCGCATCCGCGGCTGTAGCTGCTGCCAGTCTTCTTCAGGGCCATACCTGAGAATGTGCAGGCACGCTACCGCCGTTGTTTGCGTGGCAGTAGAGGAGGGCGGCGGAACATCGGTCGTTTCAAGTGCCTGCGATGAAAGATGTTCCTCATGGGAGCTGTACGATGCGACCGTAGGCAGCGGCTCATCTGTTGTATGTTTAACGGCCTGAGTGCCTAGGGCCTTGCGATTGAAATTCAAGGTAATGAAAAACAGCAAGGTTAAAAAAGGTGGAAACCCCACCAAGAACCAGACAAATACGCCTTGGTTGCGGTGGTCCAGCAGTGGCAGGCTTGCCAGTGCGGAAGCTTCAGTGGTGGCGGCCAGTACAGCAATCAATGCAAGTGGGTTATCTATCGAGCGGGCCGGAATGCTCATGGTGACTCCTCGTCGTCCAAGCGACTTAAACGGTCTCGGCCCTAGAGTAGAAGCAACCCGCGCGGGCTCGCGTTAGATATGGCTGGCGTGGTCTTGAACCGCTTTAAACCATTTGATCCTGACCAATCAGTCTGTAACAGGTTGACAGGATAATTCCAGCGCTTGTAATTGATGAAACGCAAGCAGGTGTGTAACGTTTCCTCCCCGTATCCCCTCCGGATCAACAGTCAATTTTTTCCGTTTAGTTGTAGGATATTTCAATCGGCCATGTAAGGAGAATCTTACTCTGTACTAACCTGGCATTTCGGTAACACCTGCCACCGGAAACTGGGCTATGTTCCCCGCTTTAAAATAAACAGCAACAATCGGATTAGCTCATGAACAAAGTGCTCATCGTGGATGATCATCCCGTGATACGCCTGGCAGTACGTATGTTGATGGAACGCCACGGCTATGACGTGGTTGGCGAAACCGACAACGGTGCTGATGCGCTGCAGCTGGCAAGGGAATCGCAGCCTGATATCGTCATTCTAGATATCGGCATCCCCAAACTCGACGGCCTGGAGGTCATCGCCCGGCTTACGGCAGGCTCAATCTCGCACATGCGAGTACTGGTGCTCACCTCTCAGGCCCCTGGCCACTTTTCCATGCGCTGCATGCAGGCAGGGGCAGCGGGGTATGTGTGCAAGCAACAAGATCTTACCGAATTGCTCAGTGCCATTAAGGCTGTACTGTCCGGCTATAGCTATTTCCCCAACCAGGCTTTGCATCCAGTGCGTAACCATATGGGGAATGTCAGTGAGAAGGAGCTGGTTGAACGGCTTTCCAGCCGAGAGATGATGGTGTTGCAGCAGTTAGCCTCAGGGTATTCCAACAAGCAGATTGCCGAAACCATGTTGTTGAGCAACAAAACAGTGAGCACTTATAAAACGCGGTTGTTGATGAAGCTCAATGCAAAGTCACTCGTAGATCTGGTAGAGGTCGCTCAACGTAACGGAATTATATAACCGCACCTCGCCTGGGCCCCCGCACTATGGGGGCGCGCGGCGTTAAAAGTCATAATCGTAGTCGGCCAGTTGCCGTTGGAGACGTCGCTCTTCTAGCAGGTTATCGATGGTACGGCGTTTGATGAGGTTGGTTTTGTTCACTTCCGCGACCGGCTCGACCTCGTCGGCCTCGGCCTCTACTGCAACGAAGTCGTCGTCCACATCCAGCTCTTCTTTCTCTGTCGTCATTTTGAATCACTCCGGCCCACGGGCTCTCTGGGGCGCTGTTCGCGCACCTTATATCGGCTATTTGAGAGTGGGTAAAAGAGATTTTTTCAATCACAAGGATAGAGCCGCTACGCTTTGTCAATCGTCAGAGGTTTTCGCCTTGTACTCGCACAGATCCTCGATCCGGCAGCTACCACACCGGGGTTTACGCGCCTGGCAAACATAGCGCCCATGGAGGATCAGCCAATGGTGGGCATCGAGCAGATACGCCTTGGGCACATGCCGCAATAAAGCCATTTCTACCTCCACCACGTTTTTGCCAGGTGCGATGCGGGTGCGGTTGCTCACGCGGAAGATATGGGTATCCACCGCCATGGTGAGCTGGCGAAAGGCTGTGTTAAGCACCACGTTAGCGGTTTTACGACCTACGCCAGGCAGTGCTTCAAGCGCTTCACGGGTTTGTGGCACAACCCCGCCATGTTGTTCAACCAACCGACGGCAAGTTTCGATTACATTTCGGGCCTTGCTGTTATACAAACCGATGGTCTTGATGTAGTCGGACAAGCCCTCCACCCCCAACGCCAGAATCGCTTCTGGAGTATTGGCCACGGGGAACAGCTTGGCCGTAGCCTTGTTGACCCCTACGTCGGTGGATTGGGCGGACAATATCACCGCGATCAGCAGCTCGAACGCGTTGGTATAGGCCAGCTCCGTACGGGGCTCGGGGTTGTCTTCATGGAACCTGCGAAAGATTTCCAGACGTTTGGCGGCGTTCATGCGCGTGTTCCTAGAGGGCGTGCCTGCCGTGCTTTGCGCAACGGCAAGCGCGTGGAGCGTTACTTGATGCGTTGCCCTGGCTTGGCGCCAGCATCGGGGCTAAGCAGGAAGATCTCCGAGCCCCCAGGGCCTGCCGCCAGTACCATGCCTTCGGATAGACCGAAGCGCATTTTGCGTGGCTTAAGGTTGGCAATCATCATGGTTAGCCGCCCTTCAAGCTCGGCAGGGTTTGGGTAAGCGCTTTTGATGCCGGAAAAAACAGTGCGCTGCTCGCCACCTAAATCCAACGTCAGGCGCAGTAACTTGTCCGCGCCTTCCACGGGTTCTGCCTTTACGATCAGCGCTACTCGCAGGTCTACCGCGGCGAAGGCGTCGAAGTCGATTTCTGCCGCCAGGGGGTCAGCTTCCAGTTCCCCGTTCCCGCCAGGCTCATGGCTGGCCGCTGGAGCAGGGGCGAGGTTTTCCCGAGATGCCTCGACCATGGCTTGCACACGCGCAGGCTCGATACGGGTCATCAGAGGCTTGAAGGCATTGAGTGGGTGGTCAGCCAGCAGGGTTTGATGGTCATCCCAGCTCAGAGGCGGCACATTGAGGAACGCTTCGGCATCGGCCGCCAGGGTTGGCAGTACCGGCTTCAAGAATACTACCAGCAGGCGGAACAGGTTAACGCCCAGGGCACAGATGGCCTGAACGTCGTGCTGCTTGCCTTCCTGTTTGGCCAGGGCCCAAGGGGCCTTGTCGGCGATCCAGGCATTGGCACGGTCTGCCAGGGCCATGATCTCCCGCATGGCACGGGCGAAGTCCCGGTTTTCATAAGCATCGGCGATGCTTGGCGCGGCGGCCACGAAGGCTGCGGTCAGCTCGGGTTCGGCGTTGCCGGTTACCAGACGCCCACCATTGCCCTTGTGAATGAACCCCGCGCATCGGCTGGCAATATTGACTACTTTGCCGACCAGGTCTGAATTGACCTTCTGGGTGAAGTCGTCCAAGTTCATGTCTAGGTCGTCTACGCCACGGCCCAGCTTGGACGCATAGTAGTAGCGCAGGTATTCCGGCGACAGGTACTCCAGGTAGGTGCGTGCCTTGATGAAAGTCCCCCGGGACTTGGACATCTTCTGGCCATTTACCGTGAGGTAGCCGTGTACGTTCAGCGCGGTCGGCTTGCGATACCCAGCGCCTTCGAGCATGGCAGGCCAGAACAGCGCATGGAAATTGACGATGTCCTTGCCGATGAAATGGTACAGCTCGGCACTGGAATCCTTGCCCCAGAAGGCATCGAAATCCAGCTCGGGTCGGCGCGCGCAGAGGTTTTTGAAGCTGGCCATGTAACCGATGGGAGCATCTAGCCATACATAGAAGTATTTGCCTGGCTCGTCGGGAATCTCAAAGCCGAAGTAGGGCGCGTCCCGGGAAATGTCCCACTCGTGCAAGCCTGCGTCTAGCCATTCGGCCAGCTTGTTGGCCACTGCCTCCTGCAGGGTGCCGCTGCGGGTCCAGCGCTGCAGCATGGCCTGGAAGGTCGGCAGCTTGAAGAAGAAGTGCTTTGAATCGCGCAGTACCGGTGTTGCCCCTGAAATGGCGGATTTCGGTTCCTTCAGATCGGTGGGCTCGTAGGTGGCCCCGCATTTTTCGCAGTTGTCGCCGTATTGGTCGGGCGTATCGCACTTGGGGCAGGTGCCCTTGATAAAACGGTCGGCCAGGAACATTTGTTTTTCCGGGTCGAAGTATTGCGTGACCGAGCGCGTGGCGATATGCCCAGCGTCGCGAAGGCGGCAGTAGACCTGGCTGGACAGCTCCCGATTTTCCTCGGAATGAGTGGAGTG
The DNA here is from genome assembly GCF_057128685.1 of Pseudomonas artemisiae. Classification (NCBI taxonomy): domain Bacteria; kingdom Pseudomonadati; phylum Pseudomonadota; class Gammaproteobacteria; order Pseudomonadales; family Pseudomonadaceae; genus Pseudomonas; species Pseudomonas artemisiae. The sequence goes on along the minus strand of NZ_JBSKHS010000005.1, from coordinate 194,848 downwards.
GAAATTATCGAACTCCACCAGGAAATCCGCGAAGTCCGCGCTGTGCTCGGCCTTGACCGTGTCGATCAACTGCTCGTTGGTCACGCCTTCTTTTTCAGCGCGCAGCATGATGGCCGAGCCGTGGGCATCGTCCGCGCACACGTAAATGCACTGGTTACCCCGAAGCTTCTGGTAACGCACCCACACGTCGGTCTGAATGTATTCGACCATATGGCCCAGGTGAATGGAGCCGTTGGCATAGGGCAGGGCGCTGGTGACGAGAATCTTGCGGGGCTCGGACATGGGGCTCGGCTACTTGGACTTGAACGAAGACCCAACACTATAAAGCGCCACGGTTTTTTTTTCATCCGCTGGCCGAACAGGTAGCATAGCTCGCCACCAAGCCGCTTAATTTTGGGAGTTGCCATGAGCCTCGTCACCCGCGCCGCCATCGAAGGCGTGCTGCGTCAGTATACAGACCCTTATCTTGAGCAAGACCCGGTCACGGCGGGCTGCCTGGAGGCTGTGCAGATAGACGGCGACAGGGTCGAAGTGGTACTTGGCCTGGGTTATGCGGCTGGCCTGTTCCAAGGCGGTTGGGCGCAAACCCTGCAAATCGCGCTCGAAGGGCTGGCCGGTGTGCGTGAGGCCAAGGTGACCGTGCGCAGTGACATACGCCCCTACAAAGCCCAGGCACAAGTGCCCGCCATGGCCAACGTCAAGAACATCATTGCCGTGGCATCTGGCAAGGGCGGTGTGGGCAAGTCCACGACCGCGGCGAACCTGGCCCTGGCGCTGGCCCGCGAAGGAGCCCAGGTGGGCATGCTGGATGCGGATATCTACGGCCCCAGTCAGGGCATCATGTTCGGTATCCCAGAAGGCACTCGCCCGCAGGTGAGGGACCAGAAGTGGTTCGTCCCCCTCAAGGCCCATGGCGTGGAAGTGATGAGCATGGCTTTTCTGACCGATGACAACACGCCTGTGGTGTGGCGAGGGCCGATGGTGTCCGGCGCGCTGATGCAACTGATCACCCAAACCGCCTGGGATAACCTTGATTACTTAGTGATCGACATGCCGCCAGGTACGGGTGACATTCAATTGACCCTGGCGCAAAAGGTACCAGTGGCCGGTTCGGTGATCGTGACAACGCCGCAAGACCTTGCCTTGCTCGATGCCCGCAAAGGCGTGGAGATGTTTCGCAAGGTACACATCCCTGTACTGGGCGTGGTAGAGAACATGGCTGTACACATTTGCTCAAACTGTGGCCATGCCGAACACCTGTTCGGCGAAGGTGGCGGGGCGAAGCTGGCTGGGCAGTACGGGGTAGAGTTGCTAGCCTCGCTGCCGCTGTCGATGACCATCCGCGAGCAGGCCGACAGCGGCAAGCCTACGGCCATCGCCGAACCAGACAGCCAGATCGCCATGATCTACCAGGACCTGGCCCGCCGGGTGGGCGCGCGCATCGCTCGGGAGCAGGCCGGTGCGGTGGCCATGCCTACCATTACCGTATCTGATGATTGAGTGCCAACCCGCTTTCGGCAAGCCAGGCGGGCCATCATCGCTTGCAGGAGCGAGCGCAGCTCGCGAACAGATTGCACAGGCAGGCAATAACGCACTGTTCGCCAGCTTTGCTGGCTCTTGCAACGAATGAACCATTGCCGCCACTCCCACTGCGAGATGAGGCCAAGCCTAGGCAATAAAAAACCCCGCCGAGGCGGGGTTCTTTTTGCACTCACCTAAGTGAGGCCAGAAGCCAAGTTAGATAACTTGTACTTCTTCGGCTTGCATGCCTTTCTGGCCGCGGGTAGCGACGAAGGATACAGCCTGACCTTCTTTCAGCGACTTGAAGCCATCGGACTGGATAGCTTTGAAGTGTACGAACAGGTCATCACCCGATTGAGGGGTGATAAAGCCGTAGCCCTTCTCGTCGTTGAACCACTTAACGGTGCCTTGTTGGCGATTGGACATGGGATGTCTCCTTGGACAAAGTTAACTGCGGCGCTGGAACAGCCCAGGCCGGAACTGAGTGCAAAGAGCATGAAAATTCTTCTTGATGATGAACATCCTGCAGTAATTCTCGGTGACAAAAGCAGCACAGTGGCGCCACGATAACCCTTTTTCACCGGCCTGCCAATGTACTTTTCAAAGGCGCTTGCGCGCAGCCCTCTCGCGCCCGCCAGGCCGCACTGCTTTGAACCCGGGCGCACGGCCCGGTAAGATGCACGGCACTTGTGTTAATCAGCCTTCAGGACACCCTAATGAGCATCAAATCGGATAAGTGGATCCGCCGCATGGCACAGGACCACGGCATGATCGAACCCTTCGTTGAGCGCCAGGTGCGTGGCGAGGGCGCCGACCGGGTGATCTCCTACGGCGTGTCCAGCTACGGCTACGACGTGCGCTGCGCCGATGAATTCAAGGTATTCACCAATATCAACTCGGCGACCGTGGACCCTAAGGCCTTCGATGCCAAAAGCTTCGTGGATATCAAAAGCGACGTATGCATTATTCCGCCGAACTCCTTTGCGTTGGCCCGCACGGTCGAATACTTCCGCATTCCGCGCAACGTGCTCACCATCTGCCTGGGTAAAAGCACCTACGCCCGTTGCGGCATCATTGTCAACGTGACCCCCCTGGAGCCGGAGTGGGAGGGGCATGTGACCCTGGAGTTTTCCAATACCACTACCTTGCCGGCAAAAATCTATGCCAATGAAGGCGTGGCGCAGATGCTGTTCCTAGAGTCGGATGAAGAATGCGAAGTGTCCTACAAGGACCGAGGTGGCAAATATCAAGGCCAGCGTGGCGTGACCCTGCCACGAACATGAAATCTGCCTTGGCTTAACGAGTCAGGGGGAATTCACCGTGGTTTTGCTACTCTATTGCTCGCACCCTTCGATTCTGTAAGTTTAATTCAAGGGCCACTGCTCAGGAGTGTCTATGAAAATCGACCCGAACATCAGTGCAACGCTGGACTCGCTACGGCCTAACCATGTCGGCCTGCTGGCCTGGTCGCTGCTAGCCAACCCCGGCTTGCTCGAAGCGGGGGGCGTTCCGGGGCAACCAGACCCTGATCCTGCTCCAGAACCCACCGAACCAGGCGAGCCCATGATCCCCGATCAGCCGCCACCCACCCCCATGGCGTGATATCCCCAGGCCAGTCAGTTAATCTGCGAGGGCTTCCAGGCGAAGCCCTCCTACTTCTACTGACAATAAAGGCCTGCCATGCGTGTTCACCTTTCGCCCAAGCGACTGCTTGCGTTCTGTGTCATCCCTTTCTGTTTTTCAGCGACGATTCAAGCCGCCGACCCTGCTCCCAGCCGCCTGCAGGTGGTTATTGACCGAGGTGTATTGAGAGTAGGCACGACAGGCGATTACAAACCGTTTAGTTATAAACAACCTGAAAACGGGCAGTTCGTTGGGTTAGACCTGGATGTTGCCCGCGGCTTGGCTGATTCGTTGGGCGTCAAGCTTGAGGTGGTGCCTACCAGTTGGCCGACCTTGATGGCAGACCTGGCCGCGGACAAGTACGACCTGGCTCTGTCGGGCGTGTCGGTGAGTCTGGAACGGCAAAAGAAGGCGTTCTTTTCCATTCCTTACCAGCGCGACGGCAAAACGCCGATCACCCTGTGCAAAAACCAGGATCGTTTTCAAAACCTTCAGCAAATTGACCAGCCGCAGGTCAAGGCCATTGTGAACCCGGGCGGTACTAATGAGAAGTTCGCTCGAGCTAACCTCAAGCATGCGCAGATCCTGATGCACCCGGACAATGTAACGATTTTCGAGCAGATCGTAGAGGGCAAGGCGGACCTGATGATGACGGACGCGGTAGAAACCCGCCTGCAGCAGAAGCTGCACCCTGAACTGTGCGCGGTACACCCGGATACGCCTTTTGATTTCTCCGAGAAAGCTGCGCTGTTGCCTCAGGATGTAGCCCTTAAGGCCTATGTTGACCAATGGCTACACCTGGATATCGCCAGCGGCAAATTCGAACAGCGTGTGCAACACTGGCTCGATTACCCCTGGCAGCCGGCCCTGTAGGAGCCAACGAAGTTGGCGAAAGGGTGCTGATTGGCCCGAGATGTAGGCCAATTCTCGAGCTATTGCTCGCTCCTACGGGGTGTTTGGTAGTGCCCAGACGTGGCCATCGCCCACCACGAACAACCTGACCCCAGGTTTGCGCTCCACGGCAAAACCACCGGTAAACGCGCCGAAGGCTGGCAGCAAAGTTACCTGCCGCCCCATGTGGAAGCAAGGCAGGCGCATGCGCTGGCGGCCTCGCCCATTGAGGAAGTACACCGGGTGAATGTGCCCGGCCAGTACATGCCGCTCTGGGTGAGGGTGGGGCTCGTGTTGCAGGGAGAACGGCCCCATTATTAGGGGCTCGGGTACCACCTCGATGGTTAGGTCCAGGGGCGGGTCGCCAGCGCGATGGTCGTGGTTGCCACGAATCAGTGTGATATGCAGCCCTGGATGCAGGCTGCGCCATTCCCTGAGCTGGTTCAGGGTACCAGGGGCATGTGAGCCGGGCCCATGTAGAAAGTCACCCAGAAAGATCAGCCGCTGGGCCGGGAAGCGCGCTAATAGTTGCTCAAGCACCCGTAGATTGGTGGCTGTCGTGCCGTGGGGCACGGGCTGGCCCAGGCTGCGGTAGGCTGCCGCTTTGCCAAAGTGCGCATCGGCGATCAACAGTACGTGCTGGGCGGGCCACCAGATAGCCTTTTCGCCAGTCAATACTAGCAGCTCGCCCTCAAGGACCCATTCGCAATCGCCGCTCATGGCTTGGCTCCACTGCCTGCGGCTTTTTCTAGATCGTTAACCATGCGGGCAATGCGGTCGGCGAGTTTTTCGGAACTCATACTCTCGCGAAGGCGTTCCACCAGCAACGGGAAGCCCAAGGGAGTAGGGCGCTTGACTGCGTGCAGGTCCAGTTTACGTTCGCCGATTCGGGTGAGGGTATGTTCAAGGCGGGCCACGTCCAGTTCTTGGCGCAATACCTCTTGCTGTGCCTGGGTCAGCAGCAGATTGCCCGCGTCGTACTGCTTGAACACTTCGAAAAACAGCCCGCTGGACGCTTGCACCTGGCGGGTACTTTTTTGAGCACCCGGGTACCCGCCGAATACCAGGCCAGAAATGCGTGCAATTTCCCGAAAGCGTCGCAGGGCCAGTTCACCGGCATTGAGGCTGGCCAGTACATCCTCCATCAAGGCGTCTGGCGACAGCACGCCACTGCTTAGCGCCTGGGCCCAGTCAACCTCGCTGGGGCTGAGCAATTCCAAACCATAGTCATTGACCGCGATAGAAAAGCTGATGGGGCGCTGCTGGGCCAGGCGCCAGGCCACCAGGCTGGCCAGGCCCAAATGCACCAACCGCCCGGCGAAGGGGTACAAAAACAGGTGCCAGCCCTCGCGGGATTTAAGGCTTTCGGCCAAGAGGGTGTGGCGGGTAGGCAAGGCCGACCATTGTTGTTGCACTTCAAGCAACGGGCGTACCGCGCGCATGGGAGCGCTGGCATAAATCCCTTGGCTGGCATCGTCCAGCTTGGCGACCAGCGCGTCGGCCAGTTCGCCGGACAAAGGCATACGCCCACCATTCCAACGCGGCACGGCCGGTTTCTTGCCACTGCCGCGTTTTACATACGCGGTCATGTTTTCCACCCGCACCAGCTCCAGCACCTTGCCCGCGAACAGAAAGGCCTCGCCTGGCCGCAGGCGGGCGATAAAGCCTTCTTCCACGCTGCCCAAGGAGCGGCCGCCGTCGCCCTTGGTCCAATATTTGAGGTGCAAACTGGCATCGCTGACAATGGTGCCGATGCCCATACGGTGGCGCCGACCCACCCGCGCATCCGGTACACGCCACACGCCTTCGGGGTCTGGTTCTACCCGGCGGTAATCCGGATAGGCCGTCAGGCTTGCGCCACCGTGGCGTACAAAGGCCAGCGCCCACGCCCATTCGTCATCGGTCAGGCCCCGGTAAGCCCAAGCGCTGCGTACTTCATCGAGCAGTGTTGCTGGTATAAAACCGCCACCCAAGGCGATGGTCACCAAGTGTTGCACCAGTACATCCAGGGGCTTGTCTGGGGACATGCGCGGCTCTATTTGCCGCGCCTGCAAGGCGTCGTGTGCAGCGGCGGCTTCTACCAGCTCCAGGCTATGGGTGGGCACCAGAGTGACCCGCGAAGGCCGCCCTGGCGCGTGGCCGGAACGCCCGGCGCGCTGAATCAACCGCGCCACGCCCTTGGCCGAGCCAATCTGCAGTACTCGCTCCACGGGCAGAAAATCCACGCCCAGGTCGAGGCTGGAGGTGCAGACCACGGCTTTGAGATGGCCTTCCTTAAGGGCCATCTCTACCCACTCGCGTACCTCCCGGGCCAACGACCCATGATGCAAAGCGATAACGCCTGCCCAATCAGGCCGTGCTTCGAGTATGGCCTGGTACCAGACCTCCGATTGCGCGCGGGTGTTGGTGAACACCAGGCTGCTTTGGCTTGTAGCCAGTTGCTCGACCACTTGATCCAGCATGCGCAGGCCCATATGGCCTGCCCAGGGAAAGCGTTCGATCGCTGGAGGCAGCAGCGTGTCTACCTCGATGACCTTTTTACTGCCCCCTTCTATACGCACACCGTCACCGGCAGGCAACAATACCCGTTGCGCGTGATCCAGGTTGCCCAGCGTGGCGGAAATGCCCCATACCCGCAACTGGGGTAACCATTGGCGCAAGCGCGCCAGGGCCAATTGCAGCTGCACGCCGCGTTTGTTGCCCAGCAGTTCATGCCACTCGTCCACCACCACCATGCCTAGACTGCTTAGCTCCTGCTGAGCGTTTTCCCGCGCGAGCATCAGGGTCAGGCTTTCAGGGGTGGTTACCAGGGTGCTGGGCAAGCGCCGGCCCTGGCGGGCACGTTCTGCGCCGCTGGTATCACCGGTGCGCAGGCCTACGGTCCAGTTCAGCTCCAGAGTGTCTACCGGCGCCAACAAGGCCCGCTGGGTGTCCGCGGCCAAGGCGCGCATGGGTGTGATCCACAGCACCCGCAACGGAGCCGGGGTAGGCTTGCGCTTGCCCGTTACTACCGGGCGGGGTTCGGCGAAGGCATTAAGGGCGGCGAACCAGACGGCGTAGGTTTTACCGGAGCCGGTGCTGGCGTGCAGCAGCCCCGACTCGCCCTTGGCGCTGGCAGCCCATAGAGCCTTTTGAAACGGGAAGGGCTTCCAGCCGCACGCGGTGAACCAGGCTTTAGCGTAATCGGGACGGCGGGGCATGGGGGACGGCTAAGCTCCGGGGCATTTCTTAAAAGACCACGCCGGAGCCCGCTTGGTTTAAACGCTACTTGAGATTCCCGCTCAGGAACTGCCGCAAGCGCTCGCTCTTGGGCGCGCCCAGTACGTCGGCGGGGGCGCCGTGTTCTTCCACCAGCCCTTGGTGCAGGAACATTACCTGGCTCGACACCTGACGGGCGAAGGCCATTTCGTGGGTCACCATGATCATGGTCCGCCCTTCCTCAGCCAGGCCCTGAATCACCTTCAGCACCTCGCCCACCAGTTCCGGGTCCAGGGCCGAGGTAGGTTCGTCGAACAACATCACCTCCGGCTCCATTGCCAGTGCCCGGGCAATGGCGACACGCTGCTGCTGGCCGCCGGACAAAAACGCGGGGTATTGGTCTGCTACCCGTGCCGGCAGGCCGACTTTATCCAGGTAAGCCCGCGCCCGCTGCTCGGCGTTTTGCTTACTGATGCCCAATACGCGGCGTGGCGCCAGCGTGATGTTATCCAGCACACTCATGTGGCTCCACAGGTTGAAGTGCTGGAACACCATGGCCAGGCGTGTGCGCAGGCGTTGCAGTTCGGCGGGGTCGGCCACGTGCAGGCCGTAGGCATCTTCACGCAGCGTAATCGCCTTGCCATCCAGGCTCATGGCGCCGGCATTGGGCGTTTCCAGAAAGTTGATGCAGCGCAGGAACGTGCTTTTGCCAGAACCACTGGCGCCAATCAGGCAGATCACGTCGCCGGTCTGCGCCTTTAGCGAAACGCCCTTGAGCACTTCATTGTCGCCGTAGCGCTTGTGTAGGCCCTCGATGGTAAGTTTGTACATGCGCGTAGCGCCCTCAAGGTGAAAGTAGGTAACCGCTGCGGTAGGCTTCGGCGCCGGCGATGCGCGCCACTACCATGCCGGCCGTGGCCATGCGCCGCAGGGAACGGGCGTAGAGCAGGCCCGGTTTTTCGTTATGCACTTGGGTCACCCGGTCGGTGATCGGGTCGATGATTTCAGCGATCAGTTGCCCGGCTTCCAAGTATTCCCCTGGCATGCAGCAAAACACCAATACACCGCCCAACGGGGTGCTGATCGGTTCTACGCCCGCCAATGGGGTAGCGGGATAGAGCAGTTCCGGCGGCGCCGCCGACGGGGCATCGGACCCGCTTTGGATGGCACCGTAGTGCTCCAGGTAGCTGATGATGGCCTGGGCGTCCCGGCTGGCCAGCGCATGGCTGACGTCGACCTGGCCGCGCAGTTCCACGGTCACCGAGAAACTGCCCTGAGGGATCGGGAAGCGGTCACCGAAGCGTACGCCAAGCTTGTGCCACAGCAGGCTGAAGCACTCGTCGAAGGACTGGCCGCCAGAGTCCGTGGCCAGCAGGTTGGCCTGGGAGCCCAGGTAGCGGGCCAGGGGCTCGACCTGTGGCCAGGCTTCGGGGGTGGTGTAGACATGTTCCACCGCTTCGAAGTCGCAGTGCAGGTCCAACACCATTTCGGCATCGCAGGCCAGCCGTTGCAAGGTCAGACGCAGAGATTGCAACTGGGTCAGCGGCTGTTCGGCTTCCAGGGCGCGGCGCAGTGCCTTACGAATCAGCGCGGCGTTGGCTTGAGCATCGCTACCCAGGGAAGCCTGGATGTCATCGCCCACCTGCTGGCTGAGGTCCACGAACCAGCGGTTGAAATTATCCCCGCTTTCCAGCTCATAGCGGCCCAGTGCGGTATCCATCAGGATCTGCTCCAGGCCCACCGGGTTGGCCACGGGTACCAGCACGACCTCACGGCGTAGCCGCCCGGCCTGTTCCAGTTCGGCCAGGCGCTGCTTCAAGTACCAGGCCACTAGCATGCCGGGAATTTCATCAGCGTGTAGCGATGCCTGGATGTAGACCTTGCCGGCGCCCTCGGGCCCGTAATGGAAGCTTTCCACGGCACGAGCGGTGCCGGGCAAGGGCGCGAGCAATTCATGACGATGCTGTTTCATCGAATCTCCTTATCGGGCGGGGCCAAGGAAGGCGAGCCAGCGGCGTTCGGCCAGGCGGAACAGCCCTACTAGCGTGAAGGTGATGGCCAGGTATAACAGGGCGGCGATCCCGAAGGACTCGAACGTCATGTACGTAGCGGAGTTGGCGTCTCGGGCGACCTTGAGGATGTCCGGCACCGTGGCGGTAAAGGCCACGGTGGTGGAATGCAGCATCAGGATTACCTCGTTGCTGTAGAACGGCAGCGAACGGCGCAGTACCGAAGGCATGATCACATGGGCATACAGCTTGAAGCCACTGAGCCCATAGGCTTTGGCCGCTTCGATCTCGCCGTGGGCCATGCTGCGAATGGCACCGGCAAAAATTTCGGTGGTGTAGGCGCAGGTGTTCAGGGCGAAGGCCAGGATGGTGCAGTTCATGGCGTTACGGAAAAACTCATTGAGCAGTGGCTGCTCACGTACCCCTTCCAGGCTGTAGATACCTGTGTAGCAGATCAGCAACTGGATATACAACGGCGTGCCGCGGAACACGTAGGTGTAGAACTGTACGGGCCAGCGAATCCAGAAGCGGCGGGACACCAGCGCGATAGACAGCGGGATGGAGCACAAAAAACCAATGGCAATAGAAGCGCTGAGCAGCCACAGGGTCATGGCCAGGCCGGTTACGTTCACGCCGTCGCTGTAGAGAAACGGCCGCCAGTATTCCCCCAGCAAGTCACCCAGGGGGCCAAGGTAGCCTTGGAATTGCTCGATCATCGCATGGCCTCCTGGGTGCCTACATTGAAGCGGCGTTCGAGCCTGCGCAGCACAAAGTTGGACGCGCTGGTGATCAGCAGGTAAATCAGCCCAGCGAGCATCAGGAAATAGAACAACTGGTAGGTGCTTTTACCGGCGTCCTGGGCAGCCTTTACCAAGTCTGCAAGGCCAATCAGCGACACAAGGGCAGTGGCCTTGAGCATGACCATCCAGTTATTGCCAATGCCCGGCAGGGCATAGCGCATCATTTGTGGAAACACCACGTAGCGAAACCGCTGCCCTCGGCTTAACCCGTACGCGGTGGCCGCTTCCTGCTGGCCACGGGGCACCGCCAGGATGGCGCCACGAAACGTTTCAGTAAAATACGCGCCATAGATGAACCCCAAGGTAATCACCCCAGCAGCAAAAGGGTTGATTTCGATGTAGTCCCATTCCAGGGCATCAGTGAACAGGGTCAGCCAGATTTGCAGGCTGTAGAAAATCAGCAGCATCAGCACCAGGTCGGGCACGCCGCGAATCAGCGTGGTGTACACCTGGGCAACTACCCGCAGGGCTTTGACGCCGGACAACTTAGCGCTGGCCCCTAGCAGGCCTAGCACCACGGCTACCAGTAATGACAGCAAGGAGAGCTTTACCGTCATCCAGGTGCCCTCCAGCAACAAGGGCCCAAAGCCTTTAAGGCTGAATGCCGAGAGCCCTAGGCTCTGCAACAGGTGATCAAGCATGTACCAACCCTTACAGTCGATAAAGGCGCCCGCTCACGCGTCACGCTGGCCCCAGCTTACACCTCTGGGCCAACGGACGATCACAGGGGGCGTTGTGTGGAGGAGCGCTTACTTACCGCTGTACAGGTTCAGGTCGCCGAAGTGCTTCTTCTGGATTTCAGCGTAGGTGCCGTCTTTGTGCATGGCCTCGATGCCTTTGTTAAGCAACGCCTGTAGCTCTTTGTTGCCTTTTTTGATGCCGATAGCGGTTTTGGCGGGCAGGTATTCGCTGTCCAGCGGCTCGCTTACCACGTAGTCAGTGCCCTGTGGCGACTTGAGAAAGCCCAGTTCGGCTTGCAGCATGTCCTGGATGGACGCGTCCAGGCGGCCCGATACCAAGTCGGCGTACACCTGATCCTGGTTCTGATAGGCCTGGGTTTTCACGCCGGCCTTGTCCAGTACGCCCTTGGCGTAGGCTTCCTGAATGGTACCTTGCTCGTAGCCTACGGTTTTGCCTTTCAGACCTTCAACGGTAAGGGTCAGGCCAGAGCCTTTCTTGCTCACGTAGGCGGTGGGGCCAGAGAACAGTTCGCTGGAGAAGTCGATGGCTTTTTCGCGGGGCGGGGTCACGGTCATGGACGAGATCACGCCGTCGAACTTATTGGCTTTAAGGCCTGGGATCATGCCGTCGAAGTCACTTTCTACCCACTTGCAGGTGACCTTCAATTCTTTGCAGATCGCATTGCCCAGGTCGATATCGAAACCGACCAGGCTGCCGTCGGCGGCCTTGGATTCGAAGGGGGCATAGGACGGGTCGACACCGAAGCGCAGCTCTTTGTAGTCCTTGGCCATTGCGCCCCCAGCGGACAAACAGAGCGCCAGGGCAGAGAGGGTCAGCCATGCTTTTTTCATTGTGCGGTCCTTAAAAGACGAAAGTTCAGGCAGTACAGCGTTACCGGCGGTTGCCAGATATCATGGTGATAGCAAAATTCGCACCATCGCCTGTGGGGGAAGCTTACCCAAGGCGCATGCCACTCCCTTTGCGTCGCAGATCTGACCGAACCGGCGGCCAGCCCCGTGATCAAGCCCTGCCCTTAAAAGAGGCACGGCCTTAGCGAAGCGCTATTGTGGTGCGAGGCGGGGTTCAACTCAACAGGTCATGTAACGTTGCGAGACTATCGGCTTCGTCCACGGGCTTATCGTGACGCCAGCGCAACATGCGGGGAAAACGCACTGCGATCCCGCTTTTATGACGCTTGGACAGCGCGATGCCTTCGAAACCCAGCTCGAATACCAGGGTGGGGGTAACACTTCGCACCGGGCCGAACTTCTCCACCGTAGTACGGCGGATAATGGCGTCCACTTGGCGCATTTCGGCATCGGTTAACCCTGAATACGCCTTGGCGAAGGGCACCAGGGTGCGCTCAGTGCCTGGCGCGCCGTCCCATACGGCGAAGGTGTAGTCGGTGTACAGGCTCGCCCGGCGCCCATGCCCGGCCTGGGCGTAAATCAACACCGCGTCCACCGTGAAGGGGTCGACTTTCCACTTCCACCAAACGCCCATATCCTTGGTTCGGCCCACGCCGTACAAGGCGTCCCGTGCCTTGAGCATCATGCCTTCCACGCCTAGGCTGCGGGAGGCTTGCCGTTGCTGGGCGAGGTCTTTCCAATCCTTGCCCTCAAGCAGGGGCGATGCCTGTAGCACAGGGCTAGCGGCCTCAGTGATCACGGCTTCGAGGGCTTTTCTACGGGCCTGTTGAGGCTGGCTGCGCCAGTCGTGGCCCTGATGCTCCAGCAGGTCATAGGCCAACAGCACCACGGGGATTTCATCAAGCAGCTTGCGGCTCAGGGTTTTACGGCCAATGCGCTGCTGAAGCAAGGCAAAGGGCTGTACCGAGGACGGGCTACCCGGGCTCTCCTCGGGGGCTTTCCAGACTACGATTTCGCCATCGATCACAGTGCCATCGGGCAGGTGACTCAAGCCCTGAAACTCAGGGAAGCGATCGGTTACCAGTTCTTCGCCCCGCGACCATACCCACAAGCGGCCATCGCGTTTGACGACCTGGGCGCGGATCCCGTCCCATTTCCATTCCACTTGCCAGTGTTGGCAAGGGCCTAGCAAGGTTTCGAACTGCTCTACCGGTTGCTGCAGGGCATGGGCCAGGAAGAACGGGTAGGGTTGCCCGCCACGCTGAGCATGCTCGTGCTCGCTTTCGGCGGCGATCAGCTTAAGGTAACCCTCGGGTGTGGGCCGGTGGGACAGGTCGGTATAGCCTACCAACCGCTGGGCCACGCGCTTGCTGTCGAGGTTGGCCATCTGCGCCAGGGCGCGGGTGACCAGCAGCTTGGACACGCCCACGCGAAAGCTGCCGGTGATCAGCTTCAGGCAGACCATCAGGCTTTGCCGATCCAACCGCAGCCATAGAGGCGGTAGCCGCTGTGCCAGGTCCTCCGGGGGCAAGCCACGCAATGGCAGCAGTTCGTGCTCCATCCACCAAGCCAGCCCCGCTTCGCTACTGTGCTCGGACTCCGGCAGCACCAGAGAAACGGTTTCAGCTAAATCGCCCACGGCCTGATAGCTTTCCTCGAACAACCATTCCGGCAGCCCAGACAACCCAATGGTCAGCTCCCGCAGCAACCGGGTCGGCACCAGCTGGCGGGGCCGGCCGCCAGAGAGGAAGTACACCGCCCAGGCGGCGTCCGCTGGCTCGGCCTGGCTGAAGTAGCCCTGGAGCGCTGCCAGCTTGGCATTGCTGGAGGTCGTGGCGTCGAGTTCGGCGTAGAGGGTGGCAAAGGCTTTCATCAGGCTCGGGCCTCCGCGGCAGACGCCGCACCGGGTTCTGTGCCAGGCTCGCTGGCGGCCTCGTCTTCGTCACCGTATTCGGTGGTAAAGCCTTGGGCATCGAGGCCCTGGTCGCGTAGGTAACGTACCAACACATTGACCGAGCCATGGGTCACCATCACCCGCTGCGCGCCGGTCTGCTCGATGGCCCAGAGCAGGCCCGGCCAGTCGGCGTGGTCGCTAAGCACAAAGCCCCGGTCCACGCCACGCCGGCGACGGGTGCCACGCAGGCGCATCCAGCCACTGGCGAACGCATCGCTGTACTCGCCGAAGCGGCGAACCCAGGTGCTGCCCCCCGCACTGGGCGGGGCGATGATCAGCGACGAGCGCAACAGGGGGTCGGTTTTCTTGAAGTCCCCCGCGTAATGAGTTTCCGGGATGTACACCCCAGCCTCCCGATATACCCGATTCAGGGGCTCCACCGAGCCATGGCTAAGGATAGGGCCGATGCTTGCGTCTATACCGTGCAGCAGCCGCTGGGCCTTGCCAAAGGCGTAGCAGAACAACACGCTGGCCTTGCCCTCGGCGGCGTTGGCGCGCCACCATTGGTTTACCTCATCGAAGATGTCAGCCTGGGGCTGCCAGCGATAAATAGGCAGGCCAAAGGTGGATTCGGTGATAAAGGTATGGCAGCGCACCGGCTCGAAAGGCGCGCAGGTGCCATCGGGCTCTACTTTGTAATCTCCAGACGCTACCCACACCTCGCCTTGATGCTCCAGCCTCACCTGGGCCGAGCCCAGTACATGGCCTGCGGGGTGCAAGCTGATGGTCACGCCGTTGTGTACCAGGCGTTCGCCATAGGTGAGGGTTTGCAGGTTGATATCCGCGCCTAGCCTGGCGCGCAAAATCCCCGCGCCTATGTCCGTTGCCAGGTAATGGCCATTCCCGACCCTGGCATGGTCGCCGTGGCCATGGGTGATGACCGAACGCGGCACCGGCTTCCAAGGGTCGATATAAAAATCACCAGCAGTGCAATAAAGGCCTTCGGGCCGGGCAATAACAAGGTCCATGGCGCGGTCGCTGACGGGGGGCTTGTTAATTCAGAGCTTGCGGCTTCGCTGGAAGTTGCACTTTTGGCGCGGTGGGGGGCTCGCGAACCAGGCAGGGCGCCTGTTCGCGAGCCTGTGGCGGCTACTGTTGCGGGACCAAGGTCAAGCGCTGGGTGCCATAGGCTTTGTCCAGGTTCTGCGGCTGCATTGGGAAGCTCTGGTACTGCCCCTTGAGCCAGTTCTGGATGCCGTCGGCGTAGTGCGGGCTGGCAGGGTTTCCGGACTGGCCGGTGCTGTTGAGGCCCATCATCGGTTCGGGCTGGCCAAAGTCCACCACGATGCGCATGGCCGGTACCAGCCACACGTCAAAGTTACTGCCCCAGTGCCAAGCGGCGGCGTTGAGGGTGGTGTGGTCGCCACCGGCGGGTACCGGGCCACGGTTGAGGTAGCTGTCCAACGCCGCCAGCCCTGCGCGCTGGGTAGTGTCCAGCCAAGGGGCGAGCTTGCTGCCCTCGGTGGTCCAGCGGTACTGGTGCAATGTGCCCCACTGCCAAGCCTTGCGATCACTGCCCAGCAACGCCTCGCCTGTGCTCACCGCGGCGGCCAGGCTGCGGGCCAGAATGGCAGGCTTGTCTTCCTTGCGCGGCGTGCGGGTGTCATCCCAGAACGGGCTGTCGTCGCGCCCCAGCAAATGGTCGGCCTGGGCTGAATAGGACTGGTCGGCGTTGGCCACGAAGGCCTTCCACGCGGGGCTGTCGTCGGGGCCGAGTTCGTCTAGGAAGGTTTGTCGGGCGCTTTCTTGCAGGAACAGCTCGTACAGCGCGGCATCGGCTGAGTCGGCGGCCAGGCGGCCGTCGAAGGCCATCAGGCGGGACAGCGCTTCGCGGGCCTTGCCACGGTCGGCCTCCGGCAAGGCCTCAATGGCTTGCTTGAGGGGCTGGGCCATGCCGGGCGCTTCGAACATACGCTTGAGCTTGGCGGCGAAGGTGGTGGTTTGGTCGTACTGCCAAGCGATCATGTCGCGGGCGCTTTGCTTGCCGTTGGCCGCCAGTTGCGCCATGCGTTCGCTGCGCTCCGGGTAATACCAGGAATTGGACAACTGCATGCCATAGCCCGGCTGGGCCGTGCGTTGGTTGGCGGTACCCAGCCAGCCGCTGACGGGGGTTTGGTCATACGGGTGCAGCATGGGGTCGGCGTACCCATCCCAGTCGAAGCGGCTATCCCAGCCAGGGGAGGGCACCAGGCCCTTGCCTTGGCGGCGGTTGGGGTAGCGCCCAGTGACCTGCCAACCGATGTCGTTGGCATCGGCGAACACCATATTCAAGGCAATGGCGCGGATCTCGCGGCTGCTATCAAAGGCACGCTCGACGCTTTGCGCCCTGGATAGATCAAAGAATGCATCCAAGGTTTTGTCGTCTTTGAGGTCGGGCGTTTGCAGCGCCAGGCCGTAACCACTGGCGAAGGGCTGAGGCTGTACCCCCAGGGTGCGCTCGCCCAAGGCGGGGTTGAGCAATGGCCCATGGCGGGTTTCGTAGATCACCTCGCGCAACGGCTTCTGCCCTTTGACGAAGAAGGTTTCATTGCGCGCCGTGGCCCGCAGCCACTTGCCATCGGCCTGGTAGAGCAGGGCGCCATTCTCACGCTTGACCCGCTCCAGGAACACATCCTGATTGTCGCCCATGACCATGGTCATACCCCAGGCAAGCTTGCCATTGAAACCTGCCACCACGGCAGGCACGCCCGCCAGCGACACCCCGGCGGCCTGGAACTTGGGCGAGCGCAACTGCACGAAATTCCAGGCGCTGGGCAGGCCGATAGGCAGATGGGTGTCATTGGCGAACAGGCTTTTACCGCTGCGGCTACGGGCAGGTGCCAGTGCCCAGTTGTTGGAGGCGGCTACGCCCAGTTGGCCCAGGCCAGCCAGTTGCTGGCTAACCGGGCCCAGGCTGGCGAAGGTACCAGCGAGGGTTAAGCCTTTGAGCTTAGCGGCTTCGTCGACGGGCAGTGGCTCATCGGGGTAAGTCGGCAGCAACCAGGCCAGATTGTCAGCCCCCACTTTTTGCGCCAGCACCAAGCTGTTGACCTCTTCCTGCAGGTTCATCTGCAGGCTGAAGTTCATCAGGCAGAAAACAAGCGCGGAGTCTTCACCCTTCCAGTATTCCAGCTGATAACCGCTTTGGGCCAGGTCCATGGGCAGCTTGTCGCGGTAGCGGAACAGCCAGGCGTTCACGCCCCGGGCGTAGATTTCAAAGAAATTGCGCAAGCGGGGCGAAGCACTGGCGTAGAGCTCCGCCGCCCGCCGCTTAAGGTCCACGGTGCGCATGAAACGGTCGGCTTCCAGCACACCAGGGCCGACCATTTCGGCCAGTCGCCCTTGGGCAAGCAGGCGCATGCTGACCATCTGGCTGATTCGGTCGCTGGCGTGTACATAACCCAAGGCAAAGAGCGCATCATGGAAGTTACTGCTTTCGATCAGCGGCATGCCCAGTGGGTTACGCCGCACGGACACGTTCTGGCCCAAGCCCTTGAGCGATTGCACGCCAAGGCTTGGCGGCAGGCTTTCGCTGTTATGGTCATCGACCCAGGCCTGGCACCCGGCCAGCCCCATGCTGGCAGCCATGGCGGCGGCCAGGCCAAAACGCGGAAGGAAGTGGCGGACAGCGGAAGACGCCATGACAGGCTCCTGGGTCAAGCATCGGAAAAGGCGCTAAAGGTAGTAAGCCTTCCTGTTAATCGCAAGCAGGCTAGAGGGTTTATTCGATACCCGGGTTGATAGCACTCAAGGCCTGGTCGAGCCACCGGCTGCACAGCCGAGCCTGGCCAAGGCCGGTTGAACGACCGGGGTAGCGGCCCGGTCAACTATTAGCAGGCTTTCGAAGGCTTGCTATACCTTCATGTATTCACGGCCCTAGGGAGATACCAATGAAAGAGTGGGAAATCACCTTCGTCGACCAGAAGGGCATCCCAAACAGCCTGACCCTGGCCTCCGATGGGCGCCCCAGCGACGAAGACGCAGCCTTGGCCATTCGCGCTCATTTGTTCGCGGTGAGCAAGGAGCTGGACCTTAACGATTTCGAAGGGCGTACCCAAGCGCCGACCGCCAAACTGCTCGAAGAACAGCACAGCGTTAAGATTACGGCCATCAACGAAGTGCCTTGAGCCTCATGCCGCTTGCTTGGTCGGCACTCTTGATTGCCGGCAACGCTAAATGTTTCCCGTTGAACGCTTCATGCAAGTGACCGCCCAGGCGGCCACACGGAGAGTCTATCCCTTGCTTTAGGAGGACGAGACATGAGCAATGCCTACCAGGAAGACATCAGCAGCGCACTGTTACGCCAGATGAAAGAAGGCGGGTTCGATTTCGCTAGCATCCACCCGATTGAGTTCTATGCGGTCTTTCCGGACGAATGCCGCGCGCGCGAGGCGGCAGGGCAGTTTCGCGGGGAGTCCCTCAACGCCCAGGTAATGGAACGCCCCGACGGCGCTTGGAACCTTGAGCTATCGAAGTTGATGTACGCCACGTATTCGGGCATAGGCGCGTTCGAGCACGATTTTGAGTGTGTGGTAGAGCTGCTGGGCGGCGAGATCGAAGGCTGGGGCGTAAAGCACCGGTTGCCGCGCCTGCACGCCTGAACCCTCCACGGGCCCTTCTTTTACCCTGCCCAAAAAAAGGCCACCGTTGGGGTGGCCTAATGGGAAGTTCAGGTGCCGGCAAATTTGGCCGGGCATGGCTTAATTGTGCCCACCCACCTCGGGTGCGTGAAATGGGTTATGGCTATTTGCTTAATAGCTAGAAACATCAGCATCGCCAGATCACTTATGCTGGTAAGTATGCGGATGTTTGGCCGAGCTCGGCTGTGGCCTGCGTAATGGGGCTTACTGGTGTCAGGCTATTGACCTGAAACAGGTTAACCGAAGACACGCCCTAGGTTGGGCAGGATCAGCAGCAAGGTCGTTGCGAAAACGATCAACCCTGCCTGACGGAACTTAGGATGCTTGAACATGACATCGAGCCTTTCTTGTTGTTGACCAGCGCCGTCCCCGTGGCCCAGAGCGGCTTCACTGCCTATTGGCTGGTCGCGGTGCACAGGCGATAGCCCCCGCGCAACCGGAACATTGTTAAATGTAGAAGCCACAGATGAACTGTCTAGAGCCATCTGGCAATTTTTGGCACATTTTTAAGCCAAACTACCCTGAAACTCATTGCCGTATCGTTTCAGTCGCCTGATGTAGACAGGCTGAGCAAGCGATTTATGTCTATGACCGTTCGTCCGCCAGTTGGCTTGCTTTAACAGCCAATCGGATGCAGGCTTGCGCCAAGCACTCCCGCTTGTTTCGAACCGAGACCGATCTTCATGCCGTTGCGTATCTGCATTCTCGAAACTGACCACATTCGCCCAGAGCTGGTCGAGCAGTACTCCGGTTACGGGGCCATGTTTAAAGCGCTGTTTTCCCGCCAGCCCATCGCTGCGGATTTCGAGGTGTTCAACGTGGTAGACGGTCACTACCCGGCTGAAGATGAGCGCTACGATGCGTATCTGGTCACGGGCAGCAAGGCGGACGCCTTCGGCGATGATCCCTGGATCGCGCCCCTTAAAGCCTTCCTGCTCGACCGCTATGCCCGGGGTGACAAGTTGTTGGGGGTATGCTTCGGGCATCAGTTGCTGGCCTTGCTGCTGGGCGGGAACGCGCAACGAGCGGAACAGGGCTGGGGTGTGGGGACTCACCGCTATCAGTTGCACGGCGAGGCGCCCTGGATGACGCCGCCAGCCGAAGGCTTGACCTTGCTGATCAGCCACCAAGACCAAGTCACCCGGTTGCCGGAAGGCGCCACCCTGGTAGCCTCTAGTGAGTTCTGCCAGTATGCCGCTTACCAGCTCAATGACCAGGTGCTGTGCTTCCAGGGCCACCCAGAGTTTGTCAGTGACTATTCCAAGGCATTGCTTGAGGTGCGCCGGCAGCACTTGGGTGACCAGGTGTACCAGGCTGCCTTCGATAGCCTGGCCCATAACCACGATGGCGCAACCGTGGCCGAATGGATGATGCGTTTCGTGGCGGCGCCGAAGGCCAACGTGGCGTGAAAGCCGCCTACAGCCAACCGGAGCGTTTGAAGCTCACGTACAGCCCGGTACAGCCAGCGGCGATCACCCCAAGCACGGCAAAATAGCCGTAATGCCAGTTCAGCTCGGGCATGTTCTGAAAGTTCATGCCGTAGATCCCGGCGATGGCCGTGGGGAAGGCCAGAATAGCCGCCCAGGCACCGAACTTGCGCTGAGTGACGCTCTGCCGGGCAGACTCCAGCAACATGCCGATCTCGATGGTTTGGCTAGCAATGTCACGAATGCCAGTAAGGTCTTCCATCTGGCGATTCACATGAATTTGCACGTCGCGAAAATACGGGCTCATGTTGTGGTCGATAAAGGGAAAATCCAGCCGTTGCAGTTCCTCACTGATCTCAACCATCGGCGCAAGGTAGCGACGCATCCGTAGCAGGTCTCGTCGCAGCCCATGCAAGCACTGAATGTCCTTTTCGTTCAGTGCCTGGCTCAGTACATTATGTTCCAGGGCTTCGATTTCCTGGTGAATGCTTTCGGTCACTGGCTGGTAGTTCTCGGTAACGAAATCCAGGATGGCGTACAGCACAAAGTCTTCGCCGTGCTCCAGCAGCAATGGCCGCGCCTCGCACCGTTGGCGTACCAGCGAGTAGGACGCGGAATGGCCGTTGCGGCACGTGATCACATAGCCTTCGCCCGCGAAGATATGGGTTTCGATAAACTCCAGCACCCCGCCTTGCCGCACCGGGGAGTAGGTCACGATAAACAGCGCATCACCGAAGGTTTCCAGCTTGGGCCGGCTATGCCGCTCCAGTGCGTCCTCGATGGCAAGTTCATGCAAGCCGAACTCGCTTTGAAGCAACGAGAGCGTGGCGGCGTCTGGTTCTTCCAGGCCAATCCAGACGAAATGGCCCGGCTGGCAGGCCCATTTGCGACCATCCTGGACCTTGATATCGGTAATTTTTTTGCCCGCGCTATACGCGGCTGCCGCAACGACTCGGCCCATGGTGGGTGGCTCTCGGCTGGTAACGCCTGATCAGAGTGGCGCCTGAGCCGGCAGTTCAGTGCCCGCCGATAGCTCGTCGATGCAGGCCTGCATGGCCTGCTGACAGTGCGCCATCAGCGCGGGAATATCCTGGGTGGTCAGGCCCTGGGTAGGGATCGGCGCCAGGGCTCTTACGCGAATGTTGCCGCTGTGCAAGCGGTTGAAGTTCAGGCTGTTCAGGTAGCGGCCCGTGCACACCGGCACGATGGGCACGCCGGCATCAATGGCCATGGTAAAGGCGCCCTTTTTAAAGGGCAGCAGGCGCTGGCCAGGGTTGCGCGTGCCTTCAGGGAAGATCCAGATGGAGGTGTGCTGGTCACGCAATACACGGCTGGTGGTTTGCAGCGCGCGCCGGGCCTGATAGGCGTTATCGCGGTTGAGCAACACATTGCCGCCCAGCCAGAACAGTTGGCCGAACAAGGGCACCCAGCCGAGGCTCTTCTTACCGATACATGCCATGCGTCGCGGCACGATGGAGCCTAGAAAGAACACATCGTAGTTCGATTGATGGTTGGCGATGATCACGAACCCAGGCGGTTGGTCATGCAGTGGCTCAACGTCCGCGTCTAGCCGCAGCCCGAACAATGCCAGGGCAGGGCGGCTATACAGGCGCGCGAAAATACGGTTGTTGTCTGAGTTGAAGGGCCGCGCCAGGCCCACCAGCAAGCCCAGCAGGCCAACCAGCAGAAAGTGCAGGCCCAGCAAGCCCATGCGAAGGATATACAGCATGCCCGACGACTCTCGATGCAAAGCCAGGCAGTTTACGATTGGGTTAACCCAGCGGCAAATGACATCGCTCACGTGGCCGCTTAGCCCACCTTGAATTGCTCACGGTCCAGGGCAATGGCTTGGTCCAGGGTGTCCAGCAGCGGCTTGCGTACCTTCAGCTTGGTGTTGCGGTGGGCCAGGGCGTTTAGGTTTTTGAGCCGCTGCGCGGCCTTTTCGATCGCCGCGGGCAATGTTTCCACGCTTACCACTTCATCCAGAAAACCTGCGCTCAGGGCCCCTTGAGGGTCGAACATTTCCGCGCAAATCACCGCCCGCTGGAAGGCGGAGCGACGTAGTCGGTCACGGGCCAACTCAATACCGGCCTGGTGCATGGTCATGCCGATCATCACCTCGTTCAGGCCAATGTGATAGGGGCCTTCCACGCCAATGCGGTAGTCCACTGCCAATAGCAGAAAGGCACCCTTGGCTACCGCATGGCCGCTACAGGCGACGATCACCGGCATAGGGTGAGCGAGCAAGCGGCGGGTAAGGGTTGAGCCTGCCGTAACCAGGTCCAGCGCCTGTTGTGGCCCGGCGGTCATAACTTTCAAGTCATAGCCGCCAGAGAGAATGCCCGGCTGACCGGTGATCACCACCACGGCATGGTCTGCCTCGGCCTGGTCCAGCGCGCGGTTGAACGCCTCGATCAACTCAGGGGAAATGGCATTGACCTTGCCGTTGTCGAGGGTCAGCGTGGCAACGCCATTGGCCAAGCGATAGTCGATCAAGTCAGGCATAAAGCAGTCTCTTAAAAGGGGCGAGGTGGCAAACGTTACCTAGCACCCCGCCTGCGGTAAAGGCTAATGGTTGACCGGCCGGTCACTTGCACAGGGCTTATTGAAGCGCGTCTATACGCCGTTTGGCTTAACCGCATGAAAACCATCAAAAAAAGCTTTGCCATCGAGAACGCTTTCGACTACATTAGCGCGCCTCGACACACTGACGGTGTGAAGAGCTTCGGTGAGGTGTCCGAGTGGTTGAAGGAGCACGCCTGGAAAGTGTGTATACAGGAAACTGTATCAAGGGTTCGAATCCCTTCCTCACCGCCACATACAGAAAGCCCCGTGACTGCCAGTAACTTGGTGCTCACGGGGTTTTTCGTTTGGGCTGCCGGCGCTTGAGCAAATAGGTATCCATGATCCAGCCCTTGGCCAGGCGAGCTTGAGCGCGAACCTGTTCAATCTCCCAGGCCACGTCTTCTAACCTGCCAGCGATCAGCACTTCATCTGCCGTGCCCAGGTAGGCGCCCCAGTAGATATCCAAGTCTCGGTCCACCCAGTGTTTGAAGGCCTGCTCAGCGTCCAGCATCACCACCACACTGTCTGCATTATCCGGCAGCTCTCGGGCCAGGCGGCGGCCTGTGGTGATTTCAATAGGCTGCCCGATCTGGTTAAGGGGCACCTTGTGCCGGGCGGCCAGGGTTTGAACGCTGGTGATTCCCGGGATGACCTCGTAGCTGAGCTGATGGCGCCCGCTCTCGATGATCGCGTTCATGATGCGAAGGGTGCTGTCGTATAACGAAGGGTCCCCCCACGCCAGAAACGCTCCGCACTCATTGTCCTTGAGCTCGTGCGTGATCAAGTGCTCGAACAGGCCCTGCTTTTCGGCGTTGAGGTGTTCGACCGTATTCAGGTAATCATCGCCCGCCCGCTGGCGCTCCGGGCTCGGGCTTTCCACAACGCGGTAGTTTTGATGGGTGATGTGTTGAGCGAGCAGGGTGTGGCGCAGCTGGTTTAGCGCCTGCTTGTGCGGGCCCTTATCCAACAGGAAGAACACGTCTACCTGGTTGAGTGCCTTTATGGCCTGGAGGGTAATGTGGTCTGGGTTGCCCGCGCCTATGCCAATGATCAGTATGGTTTTCATGCCCTGCAAGCCTTTGCAATGAGTGTGTTCAACTTTCTGTAGCTACCGCCCTGATCCTCATCGCACAAGCGAGCTAAGCGCGCGAGTGCCGGTCGCTGGCAAGCCAGGCTGTACGGTATGGCCTGTAGGTTCCCGTAGCAGCCGAGCTTGCTCGCGACCCGCTCAACACGATGCCGAGGCGGTCGCGGCAACGCGGTGGCGCCAAGGCCTGCTGCTACGTAAGGCCTCAACTGCGCTTGCGATTAGCACACCAGCGCGATGTAGTAATCCTGGGCCTTGCCCGCGACCGCCACGCTGATTTCATCACCCACGTGTTTGCCGACCAAGGCGCGGCCAAGGGGGGCATGCGGGGTAATGACCGTTACGGCGTGGCCTTGGGCATTGACCACCAGCCCCGCGGCATCCGGGCCAAGGAACAACGTGCGGGTTTGGCCTTCCGAGGTTTCCAGCTCGATATAGTCGCCAAGCTGAATGCCTCGTTCTGGCTGGTGGTTCGGTACAGAGAGTTCGCGCAGGCGATGCAACGCCTGGGCAATTTCCGCCATGCGCCGCGCCTGCCCGGTGGCCAGGTAAGAAGCTTCCAGGCCCAGGGTGTCGTACTTGTTTTCGGCGATATTCTCCTCGTGGGTCGCGGTTTCATAAGCCGTTTGTGCCGCCCGTTGAGCCACCTCCAAGTCCCGCTCCAGGGCCGCTACTATCAACCGGTGCAGCTGGGTTTTATCCATCATCGGCATAGCGTGGCCACCTGCTCGCGGCTGTGGTCGCTGGGCGCGGTTTGAGCCTGTTGTAGCCAGAACTGACAGGCGGCATTGCTTTGGTTGGCTGGATTGACACGAGCGGCGGCTTCGGCTTCGCGCTCGTCCTGTTGGCGTAGGTTTTGTTGGTATTGGTCGAACATCGGCGCGGTATCGGCACCTATAGGCTGTGCTGGGGCAGGGCTACGGGATGGCGCCGGTTCTGAGCGGCGTGGAGCTGCCTCAACCGTGGGGCCAGCGACCGTGACGGGCACCGTTATCGCGAACAAAGGTGGTGCGCCATAGCCATAGCGCCATATCAGCCAGCCACTGGCGAAGGTCAGCGCCAGCCCTAGCCATAGGCCCAAGGCGATAGACAGCACCAGCCCAAGGCTGGGCCTGGAAGAGGGCGGGGTATGGCGAGCAAGGGTGTCGGACATAATAAGGCTCCCGTGGCATAAGCCTATTGTGGCACAGCCGACAGGCTTTACCCGCGGGGGGTGCCCGCCCCACAATTCGCACCTTTGTCACAGGGCCGGTAGGCGCACCATGGACAGCGGTTGGGATATTTTTTGTAAGGTGGTAGACAACTTCGGCGATGCCGGGGTGACTTGGCGGTTGGCACGTCAACTGGTCAATGAACACGGCTTGCGGGTGCGGCTGTGGATTGACGACCTCACTGCCTTCGCACGCCTGTGCCCGCAAGCCGACCCTAGGGCTGATGCGCAATTGATCGAAGGCGTGAGCGTGCGCCACTGGCCCCAGGCCTGGGTCGAGCTTTCTACCGCCAGGGTGGTCATCGAAGCGTTCGGTTGCAAGTTGCCGGAGCCCTATGAAGCTGCCCTGGCTACGCGGCCTGCTCCGGCGCTGTGGATCAACCTCGAGTACCTGAGCGCAGAAGCATGGGTGGGCGGGTGTCATGGCTTGCCTTCGATAAAGTCCGGCAACGTGCGCAAATTTTTCTTTTTCCCTGGGTTTCGCGACGACACTGGCGGCTTGCTGAGGGAGCAGGGCCTATTGAGCGAGCGAGACAGCTTCCAGAGCAGCGCACAAGCCCGGCAGGATTTATGGCAGCAACTTGGGGTGCAGACCAGGCCCGAGGCGCGAGTGATTTCGCTGTTCGCCTACGAAAACCCTGGGTTGGCGGGGTGGTTGGACGCGTTGGCTGACAGCGCCCAGCCGACCCATATGCTGGTGCCCGAAGGGCGGGTGCTGGCTGACGTACAGGGGTGGGCTGGTACCCACTTGAGCGTAGGCGATACCTTCACGCGGCGGGCATTGACCCTCCAGGTGCTGCCGTTCATGCCCCAGAATACCTACGACAAGCTACTGTGGGCCTGCGATTTCAATGCGGTACGGGGCGAAGATTCGTTCGTACGGGCGCAATGGGCGGCACGGCCCATGCTCTGGCACATCTACACCCAGGATGACTATGCCCACTGGGAAAAACTCGAAGCCTTTCTTGAACTCTATACCCAGGATTTGCCACCCGCCGCTGGTGACGCGCTAACGGCTCTGTGGCGCGCCTGGAACATGAATGGGGACGTAGGCCTGGCGTGGGAAGGCCTTGAGCCACACTGGCGCGCTGTGGAGGCTCATGCCCGCCAATGGAGCGATAAGCTGGCCAATCGCCCGAACCTTGCCACGGCGCTGGTGCAGTTTTCCCGAAATTCGCTATGATACGCGGCTACGACACGTCACCACCTCTATTCGGAATTGCGTAATGAAAACTGGTAAAGAGCTCAAACCCGGTACCGTCCTGCGGATCGACAACGATCCTTGGCTGGTACAGAAGGCTGAATTCACCAAGTCTGGTCGTAACAGCGCGATCATGAAGACCAAGCTGAAAAACCTGCTGACCGGCTACAAGACCGAGACCGTGTACTCGGCCGACGACAAGCTGGACGACGTAATTTTGGACCGCAAGGAAGCCACCCTGTCCTTCATCAGTGGTGACAGCTACACCTTCATGGACACCACCGACTACACCATGTATGAGTTGAACGCTGAAGACATCGAGGCCGTTCTGCCGTTCATCGAAGAAGGCATGACCGACGTCTGCGAAGCGGTCTTCTTCGAAGGCCGTCTGGTATCCGTGGAGTTGCCGACCACTATCGTGCGTCAGGTGGATTACACCGAAGGCTCTGCTCGCGGTGATACCTCCGGCAAGGTCATGAAGCCAGCCAAGCTGAAGAACGGCACCGAGCTGTCGGTTGCGGACTTCATCGAAATCGGCGACCTGATTGAAATCGACACCCGTGATGGCGGTTCCTACAAAGGCCGTGCGAAGTAATCTTCGTACAGCGACGAAAAACCCGGCGCTTGCCGGGTTTTTTATGTGTAGCACTAGCTGGGCCTTACACCGATACGTGTAGGCGCACGTCGACGTTGTTACGGGTAGCGTTAGAGTACGGGCATACGTTATGTGCCGCGTCTGCCAGTGCTTGGGCCTCGGCTTGGGCCAACCCTGGCAGGCTGATCTTCAAGTCGATATCCAAACCAAAGCCGCCTTCGATCTGCCCAATGCCCACGTCTGCGGCAACGGTGGTGTCCGCTGGCAGGCTGCGTTTTTGCTGGCCAGCCACGAATTTCAAAGCGCCGATAAAGCAAGCCGAGTAGCCCGCCGCGAACAATTGCTCAGGGTTGGTACCGCTGCCACCCGCGCCGCCCAGGCCTTTCGGAGTGGACAGGCTGACATCCAGCGCGCCATCGCTGGAGGTAGAACGGCCGTCACGGCCGCCAGTGGAGGTGGCAGAAGCTACATAAAGCGTTTGCATGGTCATTACCTTTGTTTGAGTGCCTTTATTTAGTGTTCTAAATAAAATACCAGGGCAATCTAACGTCGTTGAGCCTTGGTTGCAAGGCAGGCTTTAGGCAGTCGATGAACGGCATTGCCATGTAAGAGTGGGCCCTGTTCAAGCGACCCAGTTTAAAGTCGCTGCTATACGTTATCCTGCAAACGCCCGCGCATTTCTAACAGTTGTGCCTGTAGGCCTTTCAGTTCAGGTGGCTCCAGCGCCAGGGCGCCAGAGACGCATGCGGGGATTGCCTGTGCTTCATTTTGAAGGCGACGCCCCTCAGCCGTGAGGTTGACGATGACTACACGCTCGTCTTCCTTGCTACGGGTGCGGCTGAGCAAGCCAATGCTTTCCAAACGCTTTAGCAACGGTGTGAGCGAGCCCGGGTCCGTTAGCAGTCGGGTGCTGATTTCCCCCACGGTCATGCCGTCACGCTCCCAGAGCACAAGCATCGCCAGGTATTGGGGGTAGGTCAGCCCGAGTTTGCTGAGTAAGGGCTTGTAAAGCTTGGTCATCAATAACGAGGTGGAGTACAAGGCGAAACAAAGCTGGTTATCCAGCAACAAGTGATCGCCGGAATCGGCCGCCTGTTTAGAAGAATGTTCGGCTTTCATGCTGATCCTTGATGTCGAATGACTAAAAAATAGTGGTGCTCGTGTATTTAGTGTGCCATTCAATCCATGCCGGCTTTAGGTTTTCATGTAGCAAGCAACCTAAAATTTCGAACCATGCGGGCATTCAGAAGTTCGTTAAATGTTCATTTGCCGTACGATGCAAAATTTTTAAGGGCGGTGCCATGCTGGAATGGGTGGGGTATATAGCCTTTGGCGCGGTATTAGGGACCTTGGGCGGGGTGTTCGGCATCGGAGGAGGGCTGATCGCCATACCGGCCCTGGGGTTGTTGTTCGGGCTGGACCAACAGCTGGCGCAGGGTACCGCCCTGGTCATGGTAGTGCCCAATGTGCTGTTGGCATTATGGCGCTACCACCAGCGCAACCGCATTGACCCTCGCAACGCCTTGGCCTTGGGTGCTGGCGGCCTGTTATGCGCCTGGCTGGGCTCTCTGCTGGCGGTGGGGCTGGACGCGGTGCTTATGCGCAAAGGGTTCGTAGGCTTTTTGCTGCTGATGGCGGGGCTTAACGTTGCTCGTCTGGTGGCCCGGCCCGCCACCCCGTCACCAGTGCTCAAACATGGCTGGCCCTGGCTCGGCGCCCTGGGCGGCTTCGCCGGGCTGATGGGGGGGTTGTTCGGGGTAGGTGGCGCGGTGGTAGCCACGCCTGTACTGACCGCAGTGTTTGGTGCCTCTCAAGTGGTTGCTCAAGGGTTGTCGCTGGCATTGGCGGCACCAAGCACCAGCATTACCTTGGTCACCTACGCGTTGCACCAGCATGTGAACTGGCCCATGGGGGCTGCCATGGCGGTGGGTGGGCTGCTCAGCATCAGTTGGGGCGTACGCATTGCCTATGCTTTGCCCGAGCGCACCCTGCGCCTGGCCTTCTGTGGTTTTCTGCTGCTGTGCGCGCTGTTGTTGGCATTGAAGGTGTGAAGAGGCCTGGCACTTCAGGTGCCAGGCAGGGGGCAAGGAGGCATCTAGCGGTCGCGACGCACGCCTTTGAGGGTTTCGGCGATCATAAACGCCAACTCCAGGGACTGATCGGCATTCATGCGCGGGTCGCAGTGGGTATGGTAGCGATCAGACAACCCGTCTTCGGTGATGGGCCGGGAGCCGCCGATGCATTCAGTGACATTCTGCCCGGTCATTTCGATATGAATGCCGCCGGCGTAGGTACCTTCTGCCTGATGGACCTGGAAGAAATCCTTCACCTCTTCGAGAATCTGCGCAAAATCCCGGGTCTTGTAGCCACTGCTGGCCTTGATCGTATTGCCATGCATCGGGTCGCAGCTCCACAGCACTTGCTTACCTTCGCGCTGCACGGTACGTAGCAGCCGAGGCAGATGATCGCCCACCTTACCCGCCCCCATGCGCACGATCAGGTTCAAGCGCCCAGGGTCGTTTTCAGGGTTGAGTATGTCAATCAGGCGGATCAGCTCCTCGCCGTCCATGCTCGGGCCTACCTTCACCCCGATAGGGTTGTTAACCCCACGCAGGAATTCAACATGGGCCCCGTCCAACTGCCGGGTGCGGTCGCCGATCCACAGCATATGGGCCGAGCAGTCATACCAGTCATTGGTCAGGCTGTCCCTACGCACGAAGGCCTGTTCGTAATTGAGCAGCAGGGCTTCGTGGGCGGTAAAGAAATTGGTTTCGCGCAGTTGCGGCAGATTATCCAGGCCGCACGCCCGCATAAAGCCCAGGCTTTCGTCGATACGGTCAGCCAGGCGGTGGTATTTGTCGCCTAACGCGGAGCCTGCGATGAAATCCAGGTTCCATTTGTGTACCTGGTGCAGGTCGGCAAAGCCGCCTTGGGCGAAGGCACGCAGCAGGTTGAGGCTGGCGGTGGACTGATGGTAGGCCTGCATCAGGCGCTCAGGGTCGGGCGTGCGGCTGGCGGCGTCGAAGCCGATGCCATTGACGATGTCGCCGCGGTAGGCGGGTAGGGTAAGGGCGCCCTGGGTCTCGTCATTGCCTGAGCGCGGCTTGGCGAACTGGCCGGCCATGCGCCCCACCTTTACCACCGGGCAACCTGCCGCGAAGGTCATGACCACTGCCATTTGCAGTAACACCTTAAAGGTGTCGCGGATCTTGGCGGCGGAAAACTCGGCGAAGCTTTCGGCGCAGTCGCCGCCCTGAAGCAAAAAGGCTCGGCCCTGGGTGACTTCGGCGAACTGTCGGCGCAGCTCACGGGCCTCGCCCGCGAATACCAAGGGCGGGAAACCCGCCAGGGTCTGCTCTACCCGTGCCAGGTGGTCAGCGTCAGGGTAGGTAGGCTGTTGTCGAATGGGCACCGTGCGCCAGCTGTCAGGGCTCCAGGGAGCGGGCATGAAGAACCTCAGGTCAGGTGTGCTAAAGAGGAGAATACTACCTCAGTGCTGGCACCTTCGCTGTGCTGGTCAATTGGCAAAGCGTGGTGGACAATCGCTGTTTCCCTCCAAGCGAACCCTGTGCCGTGGAAGAACCGACTCAAAACGCGCCCACCGATGAACGCCTGTTAGCGGAAACCACCGATGCCTTTGGCATTATCCGGATCTGGGAAGTGGGCGAGTATCGCTTCCTGGAGTTCGGTGCCGCCATCGAGCAGAGCTGCGTATTCATGCCCGACCCGGCTTGGCTGGAGTATGACTATACCCGCGCCATGCTGATCGGCGCCCTGTGTCATGCCCATCCCGAAACCGCGCTGTTCCTGGGCCTGGGGGCGGGCAACCTGACCCAGGCGTGCCTGGCCCACTTGCCCTTGGAAGACGTCGAGTGCATCGAACTGCGCCCAGACGTACCCCGGTTGGCCATGCAATACCTTGGGCTGACCGACGACCCTCGGCTGTACGTGCGTATTGGCGATGCCCTGGAGCTGTTACCCAGCGCTGAATCCGCTGACCTGGTGTTCGTGGACCTGTACACCGACCAGGGCCCGGGGGTGGCGCACCTGGCGTGGCGTTTCCTGGAGCAGTGCCAGCAACGCTTGAATCCCGGCGGCTGGCTAGTGATCAACCAGTGGGCAGGGGAGGACGGTAAGCCGTTGGGCGCCGCCTTGCTGCGTGGTTTGTACCACCGGCACTACTGGGAGCTACCGGTCAAAGAAGGCAACGTGATTGTGCTGGTGCCTGCCGACCTGGATCAGCACCTGGACCTTCCTGCCTTGCGCGAGCGTTGCGTCGCCTTGGCGCCGGCCTTGGGGTATTCGCTGGAGTACCTGCTCGCGGCCCTGCGGCCAGCGTCTTGAGTTCATAGCGCAAAGTACACGCGCCTTGCAGAACCGGCCACGACCAATGGCCGTAGGCGAGGCAGCGCTGTCTTGCCCATGAAAAAACTCACCCTGCCGTCAGCTTTTCAGGTATGATGCGCGCCGGCCATTTAACGGGCCACGTTTAGGTAGCACTCTCCGAAGACAGCTTCGGCTGACGTCCGCGCTAGCGGGCTCTCCTGACGATTCATTCATCAATCGTTTTCGCAAATCCCCGCCGCCAAAGTTGCCAGGGTGACTCTTGAAGTCTTACGGCATGCGCAGCTTTGGAGCATGGGTCTTTGCGGATGCACTTAGAGGCAGACCCATGACCCAGGAATCCGGCGGCTTCGCCGCGCTCGAACTACATCCAAGCATCGTTGCCGCAGTCATCGCCACAGGGTACGAAGAACCCTCCGCGATCCAGCAGCAATCGATTCCGATCATCCTCGCCGGTCATGACATGATCGGCCAGGCGCAGACCGGTACCGGCAAAACCGCCGCGTTCGCTCTGCCGATCTTGTCCCGTATCGACCCGAGCAAGCGCGAGCCGCAAGCCCTGATCCTGGCGCCAACCCGTGAGTTGGCGCTGCAAGTGGCTACCGCGTTCGAAACCTATGCCAAGCAGATGCCTGGCGTGAACGTCGTAGCTGTATACGGCGGTGCCCCCATGGGCCCGCAGCTCAAAGCCATTCGTAATGGCGCTCAGATCGTTGTAGCCACCCCTGGCCGCCTGTGCGACCACCTGCGCCGCGACGAAAAAGTACTGGCTACCGTCAACCACCTGGTGCTCGACGAGGCTGACGAAATGCTCAAGCTGGGCTTCATGGACGACCTCGAAGTGATCTTCGCGGCCATGCCTGAGACCCGTCAGACCGTGCTGTTCTCGGCCACCCTGCCTGCTTCCATCCGGGCCATCGCCGAGCGGCACCTCAAAGAGCCCAAGCACGTCAAGATCCAGAGCAAAACCCAGACCGTGTCTGCGATCGAGCAGGCTTACCTGCTGGTTCATGCCGATCAAAAGGTCCCGGCCGTGCTGCGCCTGCTGGAAGTCGAAGAGTTCGATGCACTGATCGCCTTCGTTCGTACCAAGCAAGCGACCCTGGACCTGGCCAGCGCCCTGGAAGCCAAAGGCTACAAGGCTGCCGCGCTTAACGGTGACATTGCCCAGAACCAACGCGAGCGAGTGATCGACTCCCTCAAGGACGGTCGCCTGGACATCGTGGTCGCCACCGACGTAGCCGCCCGTGGCCTGGACGTACCGCGCATCACCCACGTGTTCAACGTGGACATGCCGTACGATCCGGAATCCTACGTGCACCGCATCGGCCGTACCGGCCGTGCCGGCCGCGATGGTCGCGCGCTGCTGTTGGTGACCCCGCGTGAGCGCCGCATGCTGCAAGTGATCGAGCGTGTGACTGGGCAGAAGGTAACCGAGGTACGCCTGCCTAACGCCCAGGCTGTACTCGATGCCCGCATCAAGAAGCTGACCAACAGCCTCGCGCCTCTGGTGGCTGACGCCGAAGCCAGTCATGGCGAGCTGCTTGACCGCCTGACCGCAGACATCGGCTGCAGCCCGCAAGCCCTGGCCGCCGCGCTTCTGAGCAAGGCCACCAATGGCCAGGCGCTGGACCTGGCTACCGTCGAGCGTGATCAGCCGTTGGTACCCACCACCGCGCCACGTGAGCGTAGCAGCGAGCGCAGCGGCGAGCGTCATGAACGTCGTGCGCCAATGCCATTGGGTGAAGGCCGCGTACGCTGCCGTACCGCTCTGGGCGCCCGTGATGGTATCGCCGCCAAGAACCTGTTGGGAGCGATCCTCAACGAAGGTGGCCTGGTACGCGAAACCATCGGCCGCATCCAGGTGCGTGACAGCTTCAGCCTGGTAGAGCTGCCTGAAGACGGTCTCGACCGCCTGCTGGCCAAGCTCAAGGACACTCGCGTTGCCGGTAAGCAGCTCAAACTGCGTCGGTATCGGGAAGACTAAGCGTCAAGCCCGCTACTAAAAGCCCCCGCCTGAGCGATCAGAGCGGGGGCTTTTTTTAAGTCACATATACGGGTGTAGGAACCAGCGAAGCTGGCGAACGGTGCATTACGGTTTGAACTGTCCGGGATCTTCGCGAGCTTTTACTCGCTCTCATCAAACAAAACATAACCTATTGATTTAAAAATCTAAATTACACCGCTTTAACTGGCGCCATGCGCGGACGTGTCGGCCCTATTCGCCAGCTTCGCTGGCTCCTACACGATGACCTGCCCAACCTTCGGGTGCATCAGTGTGTGGCAGTGAGCGGTAGCTCGCGAAAGCTGCACCGCGAGGGTGGCTGTCAGGCGTCATACCCCTGTTTGCTGCGTGACAGCGCGGCGCCTTGGCGGCGGGGCGGCTCCTTCAGGCGATAGGTATGCATGCTTAACCCCGCTGGCGTAGGGCGGCGATACGCTCTTCCAGCGGTGGATGGCTCATCAGCAGGCCGGCCAGGCCATGTTTGAGGCCGCCGTTGATGCCGAAGGCGGTGAGGGAGTCCGGCATGCCTGCCGCACCCTGCTGTTCGGCACGCAGCCGTTGCAGGGCGTTAATCATGGCGCCGCTACCTGCAAGGCGGGCGCCAGCGTCATCGGCGCGGAATTCCCGGCGACGGGAGAACCACATCACGATAATACTGGCGAGAATGCCCAGCACCAGCTCGGCAACGATGGTTGCGATGTAGTAGGCCATGCCTTGGCCTTCTTCATTCTTGAAGATGACCTTGTCCACGAAGTTACCGATGATTCGGGCGAAGAACATCACAAAGGTGTTCACTACGCCTTGGATCAAGGCCAGGGTGACCATGTCGCCATTGGCCACATGGCCGATCTCATGGGCCAGCACCGCACGGACTTCGTCGGGCGAGAACCGCTCCAGCAGGCCCTGGCTAACTGCGACCAAGGCGTCGTTACGGTTCCAGCCGGTGGCGAAGGCGTTGGCTTCATAGGCTGGGAAAATACCGACCTCAGGCATTTTGATGCCTGCCTCTCGGGACAATTGTTCGACGGTTTGCAGCAGCCATTGCTCATGACGGGTACGCGGTTGGGTAATGACCTGGGTACCGGTGCTGACCCGCGCCATCCATTTGGAAATGAACAACGAGAAAATGGACCCGGCGAAACCGAATACCGTACAAAACACCAGCAGTTGACTCAGGTTGAGGTCTACTCCGTTTGCCGCCATGAAGCCGTTGAAGCCGAAGAGGCTCAGGGTAATGCTGGCGATGAGCACGACCGCAAGGTTGGTGGCCACGAACAGCAGAATGCGCATCATGGTGTTGAATTACTCCTGACGGATAAGTGTGAAGCGTAGTCGGGTATATAAGGCGCTCACGGGAGCGATTCAACCAAGCGACTATTTCAAACTGTGTCGTCAGACGTTTCCTACAAGCTTTGTGGGCATTGTCTTGAATAAGGTCGGCAAACAAATTGTTTCAGGGAAAGACAGGGGGTAGCGGGAGGCAGCGTGATCCCGGTTCACCGGCTGGCGCCAGCTCCTACAGCAGAAACGAGGAGCCGTCGCCAACATGGCTGCGATTCACTGGCGGTAGCTTCGCAGGAAGTTCCCGATGCGCCCGATGGCCTGTTCCAGGTCATCCACCCGGGGCAGGGTGACCACCCTGAAGTGATCGGGCCATGGCCAGTTGAAGGCAGTGCCTTGGACCACCAGCAGTTTTTCCGACAGCAGCAGGTCGAGCACGAACTTTTCGTCGTTGAGGATTGGGCACACCTTGGGGTCGATCCGGGGGAACGCATAAAGCGCGCCCATGGGCTTGACGCAGCTCACGCCAGGGATGTCGTTGAGCAGCTCCCAGGTACGGTTGCGTTGCTCCAGCAGCCTGCCCGGTGGCAGCACAAGATCATTGATGCTTTGGTAGCCACCTAGCGCCGTTTGAATGGCATGTTGGCTGGGCACGTTGGCGCACAAGCGCATGTTGGCCAGGATATCCAGGCCTTCGATATAGCTCTGGGCATTGTGCTTGGGCCCGGAGATGGCCAGCCAGCCGGAGCGAAAACCTGCCACCCGGTAGGATTTGGACAGCCCATTGAAGGTCAGGCAGAGCAAGTCTGGCGCCAGCGAGGCGCTGCTGATATGCACCGCTTCGTCGTAGAGAATCTTGTCGTAGATCTCGTCGGAGAACACCACCAGGTTGTGTCGGCGTGCCAGCTCCAGCATCCCTAGCAAGACCTCCTTGGCGTACACCGCACCGGTGGGGTTGTTAGGGTTGATGATCACCATGGCTTTGGTATTGGGGGTGATCTTGGCCTCGATATCGGCCAGGTCTGGCCACCAGTTGGCTTGCTCGTCACACAGGTAGTGCACCGCATGCCCCCCGGCAAGGCTTACCGCGGCGGTCCACAAGGGATAGTCGGGCGCTGGAATCAGCACCTCGTCGCCGTTATTGAGCAGCGCCTGCATGGACATCACGATCAACTCGGACACGCCGTTGCCCAGGTAGATGTCCTCGATGCCTACGCCTTCTACCTGCTTTTGCTGGTAGTACTGCATCACCGCCTTGCGGGCGCTGAACAGGCCCTTGGAGTCACTGTAGCCTTGAGCGGTAGGCAGGTTGCGGATTACGTCCTGGAGGATTTCCTCCGGGGCCTCGAAGCCGAAGGGTGCCGGGTTGCCAATGTTGAGCTTGAGGATGCGATGACCTTCCTCCTCCAGACGCTTGGCGTGCTTGAGTACCGGCCCGCGAATGTCGTAGCAGACGTTGGCGAGCTTGTTCGATTTGCTGAACTGCATGGTGAGGTCCCGAAGAGCGGCCGGGTAGGCGCCGGAAAAATGAGTTTGAACGAGCAAGGCGCGGGTGACAGACTGGCAGCGATCAAAGGCACAATCATACGTGCCGTCCCTATCACGGAAAAGCCACCGCCGGTGGTTTTTACGTCGCCGAGGTGAAGCCATGCAAAAGATTGAGAAAACCCTGGAAGAATGGCGGGCAATGCTCGACCCGGACCAATACAACGTCTGCCGCCTTGCCGGTACGGAGCGCCCGTTCAGCGGTAAGTACAATACCACCAAGACCCCCGGCATCTACCATTGCATCTGCTGCGACACGCCGCTGTTCGACTCCAAGAGCAAGTTCGATTCAGGCTGCGGCTGGCCGAGCTTCTACCAACCCATTGGCGAGCAAGCCATGGTCGAATTGCGCGATACCACCCATGGAATGATCCGCACGGAAGTACGTTGTGCTACCTGTAATGCCCATCTGGGGCATGTATTCCCAGACGGCCCACCGCCTACCGGCTTGCGATACTGCATCAACTCGGTATGCCTGCAATTGGTAACCGTGGACGGGGAGCGAGTTTGATGGCCACGCCCTTGGTGGACATTCCTTGCACCCTGATCAACGGTGACCAGCGCAGCCTCGCAGATTTCCCTGCCCGTGCGTACTTGGTGGTCAACACGGCCAGCAAATGTGGTTTTACCCCGCAATACCAAGGGCTGGAGCAGCTGTGGCAGCGTTACCGAGGGCAAGGGTTGGTGGTGCTGGGGTTTCCATGCAATCAGTTCGGTGGTCAAGAGCCGGGCACTGAAGCCGATATTTCGCAGTTTTGCGAAGTCAATTACGGTGTCACCTTCCCGCTGTTTCGCAAGGTAGAGGTCAACGGTGCCCAAGCGCATCCGCTGTTCACGGCGCTCAAGGGTCAGGCACCTGGGGTGATGGGCACCACGAGCATCAAGTGGAATTTCACTAAGTTCCTGTTCGATGCCAGTGGGCAGCGAGTGCAGCGCTTTGCGCCCAGCACCCGGCCAGACCAGCTACACGAAGCGGTCGAGGCGCTGCTCGTTTAAATGGGGCGCTCTGGCCCCCAGAGGTCGATCAGCCCCAGTAGGTCCTCGCGGCGAAAAGGCTTTGCCAGGTAATCGCTCATACCCGCAGCCTTGCAGCGCTCGCGCTCTTCCGGCATGGCGTTGGCGGTAAGCGCAATGATCGGCAAATGGGGCCAGCGCCCGTTCTGCCGTATACGGCGGGTGGCTTCATAGCCATCCATCACCGGCATATTGCAGTCCATCAATACCAAGTCGAATGCCTGATCCTCCAGTATTGCCACGGCCTGGGCACCGTTGACGGCCACCTCTACCTGGCAGCCGAGCTTGCTCAACATGCCCTTGGCGACCAGTTGGTTCACTGCGTTGTCTTCTACCAGTAGGATTTTCGCATGGTGCGTTGGCGCCTTTGTGCCCTGGGTTGTCGGTGGCATGCTTGCGCTACGTTCTTCCAAGTGGCTGCGTAGTACCTCCAGCAGCGCCCGGCGTGCCAGCGGCCGCGCCATTTGCTGGAGGGGCGCGAGGCGTTGGGCCTGCTCGGTGGGTAAGAAATTGCCATAGGCGGTGACCAGTAACAACGGCGCCGTTACCGTCATGCGTAACCGTTCCAGGCATTTTACGCAGTCGGTAATCAGCAGTGCTGGCAGAGGGTCGAGCGCTTCCACGGGCAGGTCCATGTCGTAGCGCTTATATTCAAGGCCCCAGCGTGGCAGGTAGTGCTCGAGCAGTTCGGCCAGGCCGCTCTGGGCTTCGATCATCGCTACCACGCGGCCTTGCAGGATGGGTGCAGGGGCGGCCTGGGCCTGAGCGGGCAGCGGAAGGTCAGCGTAAAAGCGGCTGCCAACCCCCGCCCGTGAGCTGATGCTTAGCCGGCCATGCATGGCGGTACAGAGGTTGCTGGTCAAGGCCAGGCCCAGGCCGGTGCCGCCGAACTGACGGCTGATGGCCGCGCCTGCCTGGGTAAACGGCTTGAAGATCTTGCTTTGCGCGTCATCGGGGATGCCGATACCGGTGTCGCGAACTTCGATGCGCACATACTCGCCCGCCATGGACAAGCCCACGTCCACACGGCCTGTGGCCGTGAATTTCAGCGCATTGGAGAGCAAGTTGCTCACCACCTGGCGAACCCGCATCGCATCGCCTATCACCAGTGTCGGAAAACCAGGCTGCACCAGGCACGTAAGCTCCACATCAAGGGCGGCGTTCTGAGACAACAGGCTGGCGGTGTCTTCTACCAGTACCGACAGGTCGAACGGCAATTGCTCCAACTCCAATTGCCCTGCGTCGAACTTGGACAGGTCAAGAATATCGTTGAGCAGCTCTACCAGCACTTTTCCAGAATGATGGGCGATGCTCAGTTGCTGACGTTGTTCGTTGCCCAGCGGGCTATCCAAGGTAAGGGCGATCATGCCCAGTAGGCCATTGAGCGGGGTGCGGATCTCATGGCTCATGTTCGCCAGAAAGGCGGACCGAGCCTGGGCCATTTCCAATGCGGTACGCCGAGCGTCGTCGAGCTCGTGGTTGGACTGGCTCAGCCGCTGGTTGCTGGCTTCCAGCTCCGTGGTGCGGGCCGATACGATGCTTTCCAACTCGTCCAGGTAAGCGGTCAAGCGGTCCTCGGCGGCGTGGCGATGGCGGATCTCCGCAGCCGTGCGGTCTAGTTGCTGATTGACAGCCTGCACCAGTACACCAATCTCATCGTGCTCGTGGCCAGGTGGATAGGTTAAATGCCGGGGCTGGGGTGTTTCCGGGCTAGCTTGGCTCAGGTGCTCCACCACGGTCACCAGCGGCTTGGTGAGCATGAAATAAAACATTACCAGTAAGATCGCGGTAAATAGCGTGGTGCGTAAAAACCCACTCACCAGGGTGACTTCCGCGCGCTCCATAAAGCGCCCACCAAGGGCTGCGGTGTCCACTGCCACTTGCAGGGTGCCCAGTTTTTCCGAAGGCAGGTGCTCAAGAAAGAGTGTGGTTTGAACTTCCAGGCTGCTGCCAAATAGCCGATCGGTGATGTAACGGTAGGGGCTTTCAGCCTGTGGCCGCTGGACCTGCGCAAGCAAGGTGCCGTCATTGTCGATCAGCCGGGCGCCGACGATCGATTCAGAACGCAATAGCCCTCGGGTCAGCTCCAGGGCCAGTTCTCGGTCAATGTTATAGGCAATGCGCGACGCCGGGTTCTGGCTGACTTCCAGCAGCGAGGCAATCTGGCTTTTGAGGAGGTCGCGGCTGCTGGCATAATCCAGGGATATCTGCACCATGCTCAACAGGGTGCCCAGGATCAAACCCACGATAACGGTCAGGCGCGCTTGCTTGTAGGACAGCCGCTGGTTGAACTTTATGCCCATGGGTATCGCGCTGTTTTCCGTGATGGTGCACCCCCAGCATAGTTCATGGGGCTATTTGACAACCCCGCGGCCCCAGTGGGGCCCATCCTGCATTTCTATATAGCGCTTGTAGGCGCCAAGGTGAAGTTGTGGATTCTCGTTTATATGCTTTTATCGAACGCGCCGACGCAATGCTTATGCGTCTGGAGCCTTTATTGCCGGCCCCTCGGCCCGTCATCGACTGGGGCATTAGCCTTGCCGGGCGCTGGCAGCGTGA
The DNA here is from genome assembly GCF_057128685.1 of Pseudomonas artemisiae. NCBI lineage: Bacteria > Pseudomonadati > Pseudomonadota > Gammaproteobacteria > Pseudomonadales > Pseudomonadaceae > Pseudomonas > Pseudomonas artemisiae. The sequence continues at coordinate 155,850 of NZ_JBSKHS010000005.1, read as the reverse complement.
TGGCCGCGGCGGGTACCTACTGCCGGTGGACGTTAGCCTCGATATCCGCTTAGACGACCTTCAAGGGGTGGATAAACAACGCGAGCAGTTGCAGCGCAACACTCGGCAATTCCTTGAGGGCTTGCCAGCGAACCATGCTCTGCTGTGGGGCGCCCGTGGCACGGGGAAGTCTTCACTGGTCAGGGCGTTATTGGCCGAATATGCCGCGAGTGGGCTGCGCTTGATCGAGATCGAGCGGGACCATTTGGCCGACTTGCCAAGGGTGGTGGAGCAGGTACAAAACTTGCCTCAGCGCTTTGTGCTGTTTTGCGACGACTTATCTTTCGAAGCAGGGGAGGGCGATTACCGTATCCTTAAAAGCGTGCTTGATGGCTCGCTTGAGCAAGCAGCCGAGAACGTGTTGCTCTATGCGACGTCCAACCGCCGCCATTTGGTGCCGGAAAAACAAAGTGACAACGAAAATTGGGTGCGGTCCGAGGGTGAGCTTCACCCCAGCGAGGCGGTGGAGGACAAGATCGCGTTATCAGACCGCTTCGGCCTGTGGCTGTCGTTCTATCCCTTTACTCAGGCCCATTATCTGGACGTAGCCGAGCACTGGGTCAATCAACTGGCCCGCAAGGCCGGGTTGAACTGGCAGCGGGACTCAGCTTTCGAAGTGCTTGCCGTGCGCTTCGCCACCTCACGCGGCAACCGTAATGGGCGCTGCGCCTATCAATTCGCCCGCCAGTGGGTGGGCCTGCAAATGCTGGAAGCCAACCGATGATCGATCTGCAATCCACGGGTACTGGCCTGGGTGGTTATGCCCTGCTATGTGCTCAACTTGAAGCCCTCCTGGCCGGGGAGCGGGATTTTGTTGCCAATGCCGCGCAGCTGTCTGCGTTCCTGTTCAGTGAAATGCCCGGCCTGAATTGGGCAGGTTTTTACCTGAACCGCGAGGAAGAACTGGTGCTTGGCCCGTTCCAGGGCAAGGTGGCGTGCGTGCGTATCCCCTTCAGCAAAGGGGTATGCGGTGCCGCGGCGCACACCCGGCGCACGCAGCGGGTGGAAGATGTGCACGCGTTTCCAGGGCATATTGCCTGCGACAGTGCTTCAAACAGCGAACTGGTGGTGCCGCTGGTAAAGGATGGCCAACTGATCGGCGTGCTGGACCTGGACAGCCCCAGCATTGGGCGGTTTACCGAAGAGGATCAGGCAGGCGTGGAGCAGCTGGCGCAGATATTCCTGCAAGCTACGGATGTTAGCCGGTATTAAGCTGAGCGCTAGTGACAGGGGCAATGGCATCGAACAACGTGCCATTGCCCCGCCTAGTTGAGCCATGTGCCTCAGTCGTAGATGGCTTTTTTCTTCCACTCGGTTTGTTCTTCGGTGACCTTCAAACCTGCGGTCAGCTCATTCTGGTCGTCGTCACCGGCCTGGATTTTGTTAAGCACCAAGGCATCGGCGCGGGCGACCATCTTTTGCGCATAGGCCAGTTCTTCACTGTAGGCCGTTGGGTCGGGTTGTTTTTTCAGGTACTGCACCGCCCGCTCATAGGCCAGGCGAGCATGGCCAGGGTCGCTGTCTTCAAATGCTTGCTGGCCCAGGTTATTGAAGAACTCCAAGTGCAGTTTAACGAGCAGGCCGCGAATTACATTGGCCCAGTGACGAGGCTCGCCTGGCTTGAAAACCCCTTCCTGCGCGGCCCGTAGAATCTGATGGTGCAGCGCTTCGATAAGAAAGCTCGCCTCCTTGGCCTGAGCTTCGGTGGTCACGGGGGTGGCGGGGTTTTTGATTTCCACGCCCTTGCCTTCGCCGTTGCTGTCGTCTTCGCCTTTTTGCATGTCCAGTTCAAGCTCGGCCAGCCGCTCCTTGAGCGTAAGGTTCGACTTATTCAGCGACCAGGCCCGCTTGACCACATTATGTTCCAGGCGGTGCATGAGCATTTTCAGTTCAGGCGTCACGAATTGCCCTGGAAACCGCTCGTTGAGCTCGGCGCAGCGCCGCAGGCGGTCCTTGAGCTCGTGGCCCATGCGGATCTTCTCCGCCTTGTTGGCTTCTACCATATTGTTAAGGAAGCCGATGGCGATGAGTATCGCGATACCCGCTATCACTATTACGGCGATCATCGTATGCGTCACGGGGCAAACCTCATCCGTACTTTTATTCGAGTGTAGTGGCTGCCAGGGGAGGGTGCAGCGCAGCCTAGAGTGTCAGCGGGTAACGCCGCACGGGCTGATTATGCGCGTGGGCCGTAGCGCAGCATAGCCCCTGGCCATTTATGTAAACGCTCAGCGGGAGCGAAGCCCTTGATTTGAATAATTTTTTAGCCGGGGCTTGACGGGTATCAAAACCGCCCCTAGAATGCGCGCCACTTGCAGCGTAAAGCACTTAGCAGCACGCCGCGGGGAGTGAATGTTGTAGCGTGTCCCCTTCGTCTAGTGGCCTAGGACACCGCCCTTTCACGGCGGTAACAGGGGTTCGAGTCCCCTAGGGGACGCCATTGCGGGAATAGCTCAGTTGGTAGAGCACGACCTTGCCAAGGTCGGGGTCGCGAGTTCGAGTCTCGTTTCCCGCTCCAGTTTACAGTGGTATCGCCTTACGGCGGTGCGGGTAAAAACCGAGGCCTTCGCGGCAGCGGCTGTTGAAACGGCCAAGGTTGTTTCGGGTAGTTGTCCCCTTCGTCTAGTGGCCTAGGACACCGCCCTTTCACGGCGGTAACAGGGGTTCGAGTCCCCTAGGGGACGCCATTGCGGGAATAGCTCAGTTGGTAGAGCACGACCTTGCCAAGGTCGGGGTCGCGAGTTCGAGTCTCGTTTCCCGCTCCAAATATTAATTTACAGGTTTCCCACCGAAGTCTGTAAATACTTAAAAAAGACGCTTAGGCGTCTTTTTTCGTTTCAGTGCAGTATGCCTCGACCCCCCCCAGTTACCCACTTCAATCACAGCGATTTCGCGGGCTGTGCACTATCAATCGATGCCGAGGGCGACGAGCAGAGGCATGTCTGCGCTTCAACCTGTCATTCCAGCCACTGTTCATTCCCTACCTGGCTGTCTATCGGCCCAACGGCTATTCACCTCATTAAGCCAGGCTTCATCGTGCAGTACCTGGGCTCGGCGAGAGAGGTGTACCGCGGTCAGGGTGCGGAGCAACTGCGTATATAATGCGTAATTTATAAAGATATTTTCAAATGATTAGCTTTTGTTTTTATTTGATAGAGAACAGTACCTATCATTTTGTTAGGTGGGTGATAAAAGGATTAAAGAATATAGTGATTGCGCATAGTCTTGAGTAGAACAGCGATTATTTAAGGGGGCACCATGAGCAATCAAAATGCGATAGAGTTTCTTGAAGCTGAGCTGGGAAAAGCGAAAGCCCAGCAGTCGAGCGGCAAAGGAAAACTAAAACAGACCGCGGAAGGAAAGATCAAGCTCTACGAATCAGTTCTCAGGGCGATTGAGGGCAAGGCTACGGCAGAGGACATCGGTCTGCTTGATGCCCTGAACGATATCCTCCAAGAATGCACGCGCTCTGATTCCAAGGGGCCTTTGCTTGAGTCGAATGAGACCATAGTGAAAGTACTGGTACGGCATTTCGAGGCAGCCAAGGTGGCTGGCGCTAAATAAAATAGATTAGCTGAGGGCAGTCACCCAACAGGCGACCAACGTGCGCACTCGCATTCGCAAAAAGGCCAGGCTAACTATCGGCGTAGCGAAATCCGAGGGTTCGGCTTTAATAATATACCTAGCATTTCTGTTAGTTACGGCCGCCGCCAAAAGGGTTTAACAATTGTTCCATGGCGCTAACCAAAATGGAGCAATGAGCGATGTCTTACAACGCTGCTGACATTAATAAATACTTTACTCGGGGTGAGACCATTAGCCTCGACGGTGTGTCCGGCGCACTGATAAAAGCATCTGGGGCCACGGTATCGATTGGTACTTCGGATGACAGGCAGGAAAAAAAGATCGCCCTCAGTAATGTCACATTAATCAAAGAGTTTGACGATAAAAAAGGCGCTGGGAGCAACATCTGGAAAAACTGTTTAAAGCCGGTGCCGTGAAGGTCGAGCCTGAAAGATGGTCGAGCCTGACGCCTGAGCAAGGCGCGGTGTTAGTCGAGTTGAAGGAGAGCATCTCCCTCACGGATTCTTTTGCCCCGTTCTTTCTATTCGGCCCGGTTAGATGTGGAGATTTATACGGCGTTGCTAATTCGTTGAAATGTTTGCAATTTAAAGTCAGTCACGAATCAAAAGAGGCCTTCAACCGCCTCCAGGCGGTTTATGACCCACAAAGCAAATGGGGTTGCTATGACCCTTGTCAGGTAGTTATCGATAAAATCGCCAATGTCTATCTGTTGAACGCGGTGGAGGGCGCCTTAAAACAAGCCGAAGAGGCTCCCACGCACGTTTCTGGCGCAAAGCCCTTTACCGCGGTGCCGGTGAACGCTGCCAAACAGGCCTTCCCGGTGCCTTACCAGATCACCAATCTACCCGACGGCACCTTGCCCGACATGCAGGGCTTTGGTCTGGAGCGAGTGGGTAGTATCGAAGGTGGCTGGCACAGCCTCTGCCCGATCAAGGGTGGGCGGGACTTGGTCAAGGGTGAAGTGATCAGCGCCTGTCAGGTACGCGAGCGCGATGGCCAGATGTACAGGGTTGACTATACGGCCACCGAAGGCGCCCTAAAAAAGGACCAGTGGCCACAGGCATTCGCCCAGTACATTGTCGAGCACGGCAAGGGGTTGAGTGCGGGAGGGTGGAACGAGCAGGGCAGCCTGACGTGTGAGGGCAAGGAGCAACTTCGCTTGTGGTGCCGCAATGCCTTCAGGGCCTCCAGTACCGCGCCTTTCGCCAACAACTTGGTACAAGCGCTGGCGCGCGACGATCAGTACACGCTGGCGAATGGGCAGAGCCTGTGCTTACAGGTGCGAGACCTGGCTACCCAACATTTGTATGAGCACCATGTGTTCACGCCCTCCGCCACTCAGGCAGGTAAAGCCTGGTCCAAGGCGCTGTGCGAGCAAATCAATCGGGATAGCCAATTATTGCGTGCAGGTGGTAACGCCCAAGTTTGCGATTGTGGAAAGTGACGGCGTACAGAAACTGCTCACTGGCAACAACTATCAGCTGCTCACCGGTTGGCGGGCAAGGGTGTATGCCAAGGTCACGCAGCTACCGACATTCGTGCAGAAGATAGAAGAAACAGTGGATACGGCAATTGTTGGCTATGTCAAGTATGGGGCCGGAAACATGACAAGCGAACAGATAGGCTAGTTATTGTACTGTGCGGCGCGCGCTCGGTCATTCAATGCCCAGCGCGCTCAGCATTCAGGCAGGCGCCAGCAAAGCTGGCGAACAGGCTTATCAAGCAGCTTAGCTACCTACTATCGATCAGTGCCTAGGTCCACTTTCCGGCAGGGCCAGCAGCTGCTTTTCCTGAGTCCAGTCAAAAGGCTCATCGTTCTCTTCAGCCTGGTAGCGGCGCTCTTCGAGCTGCTGGTACAGGTCAATCTCGTCGTCGGGCATATAGTGCAGGCAGTCGCCCCCAAAGAACCACAGCAGGTCCCGAGGAACCAGGTGGGCGATTTGAGGGTAGCGGGTGATGACCTGGCAGAGCAGTTCCTGGCCCAGGTAAAGGCTTTCCTGATTGCCTTCGGCCAATGCCTCGATCAGCTCATCGAAACGCTCCACAAACAACGTGTGACTTTCCTCAGGCACCTGTTCGGCCTCGCCCAGGGCTACAAGAATGCTCCGCAGGTGGCGCAGCAACGCCAGGTGGTGTTCAAGAATCGAATGGGCCATGGCGAGTCTCCTGGTTAAAAGGCGCGGCAGTATAAGCGCCGTGGCTTGAATTGTCGTGGCCGGGTAGGGCGCGCGCCGAGCACGCGTGGGCAGCTCAGCGAAACTTAAACCTGTTGCGGCCTGTCGGTGACACAGAGCTCAATCACAATGGCCCCGCCGTGATAGTGACTATCGAGGGCAGTGACTGTACGCATGCTAGCGGTTTCTTCAGGATGAAACCCAACGCCAAAACATTGTAATTCACCTCGGCGGCCCTTAACGTTCGGCCACCTCTTCTATTGGTACAGATCTGACATGAGTTCCGCACTGTCCATCCGGCAGCTTACAAAGACCTATGGCAACGGTTTCCAGGCCCTTAAGGGGATCGATCTGGACGTCGCCGAAGGCGATTTCTTCGCATTGCTCGGCCCTAACGGCGCTGGCAAATCCACCACCATCGGGATTCTCTCGACCCTGGTCAATAAAACCAGCGGCAGCGTTAATGTATTCGGCCACGACTTGGACCGCGAACCAGCCAAGCTCAAGCGCCTGCTGGGCGTAGTGCCGCAAGAGTTCAACTTCAACCAGTTCGAAAAGACGTTCGACATTGTGGTCACTCAGGCCGGTTACTACGGTATTCCACTGAAAATCGCCAAGGAGCGGGCCGAGCAGTACCTGACCCAGTTGGGGCTGTGGGATAAACGTGATGCGCCTTCGCGGTCGTTGTCTGGCGGCATGAAGCGGCGGTTGATGATTGCCCGGGCGTTGATTCACGAGCCGCGGTTGTTGATTCTCGATGAGCCTACCGCGGGCGTGGACATCGAACTGCGCCGTTCGATGTGGACCTTCCTTACCGAACTTAACCGCAAGGGCATCACGATCATCCTCACTACCCACTACTTGGAAGAGGCCGAGCAACTGTGCCGCAACATCGGCATCATCGACCACGGTACCATCGCTGAGAACACCAGCATGCGTGCCTTGCTGGGCAAGCTGACGGTCGAAACCTTCGTGCTGGACCTTCGCCAAGACGTGACCACCGCGCCAGAGCTGGTGGGTTACCCCTGCCGGCTGCTCGACCCTCGCACGCTGGAAGTGCAGGTCGATAAAAACGCAGGCATCACCTCGCTATTCGGCCAGCTGGCAACGCGTAATATCGAAGTGCAAAGCCTGAGGAACAAAACCAACCGCCTGGAGGAGTTGTTCGTATCCCTGGTCGAGCAAAATCTGGAGAAAGTCGCCGTATGAACAGTGAGTTCTCGCCCAATAGGGTGGCGTTACAGACCATCGTTTATCGGGAAGTGCGCCGCTTCATGCGTATCTGGCCGCAAACCCTGTTGCCCCCCGCCATTACCATGGTGCTGTACTTCGTGATTTTCGGGAACCTGATTGGCCGTCAGATTGGCAACATGGGTGGGTTCACCTATATGCAGTACATCGTGCCGGGGCTGATCATGATGTCGGTGATCACCAACTCCTACGGCAACGTGGTATCGAGTTTCTTCGGCGCCAAGTTTCAGCGCTCCATCGAAGAGCTGATGGTGTCACCGGTGTCGCCCCATATCATTTTGATCGGCTATACCCTCGGTGGTGTATTGCGTGGCTTGGCCGTTGGCGTGATCGTAACGCTGCTCTCGCTGTTCTTCACGGACTTGCAGGTGCATCACTTGGGCGTAACCGTGGTCGTGGTATTGCTTACCGCTACCATTTTTTCGCTGCTGGGTTTTATCAACGCGGTCTTTGCGCGCAACTTCGATGATATTTCCATCATCCCAACCTTCGTGCTAACGCCGCTGACCTACCTGGGCGGGGTGTTCTATTCCATCAACCTGCTGCCGCCCATTTGGCAAACACTGTCATTGGCCAACCCTGTGTTGCATATGGTCAACTCCTTCCGTTACGGGATTCTCGGCGTGTCCGATATCCAGATCGGCACCGCGCTGACCTTTATGGTGGTTGCCACGGTAGTGCTGTACTTCGCTTGCGCCAAGCTGCTAGTCAGCGGTCGGGGCATGCGTACTTGACGGTTTAATACCCAGTAACAGCCTTCCTCCCCAGGGCTGGTGTCCCCGCACTATCCTTCCTGGCGACCAGGGAGGGTAGGGTATGCGTGGAGGACTGCTGGCGTTCGCGCTGGGTGTGATGAGTACGCGTTGGTGGCCGGGCCTGGCGCCTGGCTGGCTGATAGCGCTGGCTGGCTTGGCGGGGTTAGGTTTGGTGCTATGGGCGCCGCGCCCTGGGCCCTGGTTAGGCGTTGCCCTGATAGGGTTGAGCTGGGCGTTGCTCGCTGCTGCTCGCCTGAGCGAAGAGCGACTGTCGCCGCACTTGGATGGCCGCACGCTATGGGTTGAGGGGGAGATTACCGGCTTGCCCACGCGGTCAGCCCAGAGCGTGCAGTTCGGTTTGGCTAATGCCACCTCGCGCCGAGCGGCGCTGCCGTCGAACATCCGTATAAGTTGGCGCAACGGCCCGCCCGTGCGTAGTGGTGAACGTTGGCGCCTGGCGCTAAAACTTGCTGTACCTAGGGGCCAGGTGAACCCTGGCGGTTTCGATTATGAGGCGTGGTTGTTCGTTCGCGGGGCTGGCGCGACCGGCAGTGTGAAACACGGCTATCGCCTGGCCGAAGCGCCCCTGGGTATTCGCGATCAGGTGCGACAGCGGCTATTAGCCTCTAACGCACATCCCCATATGGGCTTATTAGTGGCACTGGTGCTGGGTGATGGTTCGGGCTTGGCACGGGAACAGTGGCAGGTTTTGCAAGCCACCGGAACCGTGCACTTATTTGTGATTTCTGGCCAGCATGTAGGGCTGTTGGCAGGCTTGCTTTATGCAGGGGTCGCCACCCTGGCGCGGCTGGGCGTGTGGCCGGCCCGCTGGCCGTGGTTGCCTTGTGCCTGTGTCCTGGCCGCGTTGGGCGCACTGGGCTATGGCGCGCTTGCCGGGTTTGGAGTGCCGGTGCAGCGCGCCTGCCTGATGATCATGGTCACCTTGCTGTGGCGTTGGCGGTTTCGCGGCTTGGGGGTATTCACCCCGTTGCTATTGGCATTGGCTAGCGTGCTGGCGGTCAACCCCAGGGTAACGGCTGGCCCTGGGTTCTGGCTGTCGTTCGCTGCGGTAGCCGTGCTACTGGCCAGCTTTGCCGGGCGCTTGGGGGGTTGGCCCTGGTGGCGGGCCTTGCTGCGGGCCCAGTGGCGTATAGCCTTGGCCATGGCGGTGGTGATGAGCGCCTTAGGGCTAGCCATCAGCTTCACTGGCCCGGTGGTGAACCTGGTCGCGGTGCCTTGGGTAAGCCTGGTGGTAGTGCCTTTGGCCCTGTTGGGTACCCTGGCGTTGTGGCTGCCGTGGGGGGCGCAGCCCCTGTTAGGGTTGGCGGGTTCGGCGCTGGAGGTATTGCTGGCAGTATTGACGCCAGCCGCTAACGCGGTGGCGCCCTGGCTTGGGCCCCGGCTGGCCTGGTGGGCGTGGCTACTGGCGGCGCTCGGGGCAGGCCTGTTATTGCTCCCCGCGGGGGTGCCCCTGCGCTTATTAGGCGTGCCCATGGTATTGCAACTGGGCATTGCTTCGCTGTCTAAACCTGATTGGGGCGAGGCCCAGGTGGTGCAGTTGGACGTGGGCCAGGGGTTAGCGATACTGGTGCGTACCCGCCAGCATGCACTGCTGTTCGACGCAGGGCCGGGCTATAGCGAAGGCGGCGCGGGTGACCGCATCGTGGTGCCTAGCCTCAGGCGCCTAGGTGTACGCCAGCTCGATACCCTGGTGTTGAGCCATGCCCATGCCGATCATACCGGTGGCGCCCAAGCCGTAATCAATGATCTACAACCTGGCCGGGTGCTTGCTGGCGAACCGCAAGACGCACCGGGGCGCTGGCAGGCACAGGCCTGCCAAGGGGCCGAGCCTTGGGTATGGGATAACGTACGTTTCGTGCCTTGGCGTTGGCCCGCTGCCCGGGACAGCAACCCGGCCTCCTGCGTACTGCTAGTGATCGCCAAGGGCGAGCGGCTGCTGCTGACAGGGGATATCGACGCCATGGCCGAGCGGGCGCTTCTGCGCGCCTGGCCAACCCTTGAAGTGGATTGGCTGCAAGTGCCGCACCATGGCAGCCGCACCTCAACCTCCGCAGCGTTCCTGAACACCCTGGCGCCTTCGGGCGTATTGATTTCCCGTGGTTGGAACAACCGCTTTGGCCATCCTCACGTCGAAGTGCTGGCGCGGCTGAGGTCGCACGGTATCGAACCGCTGGACAGTGCCGTGCATGGGGCGGTGGAGTTTCATTTAGGCCGTGGCCAGCCCGCCCGCTACGGGCGCCAGCGGCCAAGACCATGGCGGGCGACCAGCGGTGCCATGCAGCCCTAGCAGGGCGGGTTGGTTGCAAACGGGTGTGATAGAGTGGCGAATTTGTTCGGGAGGGGCGGTACTGTGTGGGAATTGGTCAAAGCTGGCGGCTGGATGATGTTTCCGATCATTTTGAGCTCCATCGCGGCCCTTGCCATCGTCGCGGAGCGCCTTTGGGCACTGCGCGCCAGCAGGGTGAGCCCACCGCATCTGGTGGCCCAGGTATGGAAGTGGATCAAAGACAAGCAACTGAATAACGAAAAACTCAAGGCGCTGCGGGCTGACTCCCCCTTGGGTGAAATTCTCGCCGCCGGGCTGGCCAACTCCCGCCATGGCCGCGACATCATGAAAGAGTGCATCGAGGAAGCGGCCAGCAGCGTGATTCACGAACTGGAGCGTTACGTCGGCGCCCTGGGCACCATCGCCGCCATGGCGCCGCTGCTGGGCCTGCTGGGCACGGTGCTGGGCATGATCGACATTTTCAGCGCCTTTAATTCAACCGGCAGCACTACCAACGCCACGGTATTGGCCGGCGGTATCTCCAAGGCGTTGATCACCACCGCGTCCGGCTTGATCGTGGCCATCCCGGCGGTATTTTTCCACCGCTTGTTGCAGCGCCGGATAGACGCGCTGGTGGTGCGCATGGAGCAAGATGCGATCAAGCTGGTGGAAGTGGTTCACGGTGACCGTGAAGTGGACATCGACGGAGGCAAAGCGTGAAATTCCGTCGCAGCCGCCGACGTCGGGAAGACATCGAAATCAACCTCACGTCGTTGATCGATGTGGTGTTCATCCTGTTGCTGTTCTTCGTCGTCACCACCACCTTCACCCGTGAAACCCAGCTGCAAGTGGACCTGCCAGAGGCCGTCAATGGCGCGCCAGACCAGAACCCACCCAAGCGGCTGGACATCGCCATCAGCGCCGACGGCAACTACGCCATCAACCGGCATGTATTGCCCAAGAGTGACCTCGATACCCTGATCACCGCCCTACGTGCCGAGTCCAATGGCGACACCACGCTGCCGCTGTCGATCAGTGCCGATGGCAAAACCCCGCACCAGGCGGTGATCACGGCCATGGATGCGGCCGGCAAGCTAGGCTTCAGCCGCTTGAGCATGACCACCATCGAGGCGCAGGCGGGTAACTGATGACATTCTCTGACCGCTTGCTGGCTGCCTGGTATCAGGGTCACCCCGCGCTTTCACTGCTGACGCCGCTTGAAGCCCTCTACAAACGCGTCGCGCAGCGCCGTCGGGCGGCGTTCAAGGGTGGCGACCCCGCTCCTTGGCAGGCTCCCGTGCCAGTCATAGTGGTAGGTAATATTACCGTCGGCGGTACCGGCAAAACCCCGATGATCCTGTGGCTGATCGAGCATTGCCGCCAAGCCGGCTTGCGCGTAGGCGTGATCAGCCGCGGGTATGGCGCCAGGCCACCAAGCTTTCCGTGGCTGGTATCCAGCCGTGACACCGCACACATTGCTGGCGACGAGCCCTTGTTGATCGTGCAACGCAGTGGCGTACCCTTGGCCATCGACCCAGATCGCCCCAAGGCCGCTCAGGCTCTGCTGGCCGCCCATGCGCTGGACCTTATCCTCTGTGACGATGGGCTACAGCATTACCGGTTGGGGCGCGACCTTGAACTGGTGCTGATCGACGCCACCCGTGGCTTGGGCAACCGCCGTTGCCTGCCTGCCGGGCCCTTACGCGAGCCGCCAGGGCGCCTGCTCGAAGTAGACGCGGTGCTCTACAACGGCCAGCCTGGCGATAGCGCAAAGGGTTATGGGATGACCGTGCAGCCCACCGGGCTGGTGAATCTGCTGTCGGGGGAGCGGGTAGGGCTGGGCCATTTCCCTGCTGGGCAGGCCGTGCACGCCGTGGCGGGCATCGGTAACCCACGGCGTTTCTTCTCCACCCTCGAAGGGTTAAACTGGCGCCCGACCGAGCATGCGTTCGCTGACCATGCCACTTACAGCGCGGCGAGCTTGGCGTTCACGCCAGCGCTTCCGGTCGTGATGACCGAGAAGGACGCCGTAAAATGCCGGGCCTTTGCCCAAGCGCATTGGTGGTACCTGGTGGTGGACGCGCAACCCTCACAGGCCTTCGCGACCTGGCTCGACGCTCGCCTGGCAACCCTGGTCAGTGCCCCTCGTGCCGGCCAGCTCCTCTGACCCAAGGACCCTCATGGATACCAAACTGCTCGACATTCTTGCCTGCCCCCTGTGCAAGGGCCCCCTTAAGCTCAGCGAAGACAAAACCGAACTGATCAGCAAGGGCGCTGGCGTGGCCTATCCCATTCGCGATGGCATTCCGGTGATGCTGGAAAGCGAAGCCCGTACCCTGACCGATGACGAGCGCCTGGATAAATGACCGCAGCGTTTACCGTAGTGATTCCCGCGCGCTATGGCTCCACGCGCTTTCCGGGTAAACCCCTGCAAATGATTGCAGGCAAGCCTATGATCGAGCATGTGTGGAACCAGGCTCGCCGCAGCGGGGCGGCCCGTGTGGTGGTCGCTACGGACGATGCGCGCATCCAGGCGGCTTGTACAGGCTTTGGCGCCGAGGCCGTGATGACCCGCGCCGACCATGAGTCCGGTACCGATAGGCTGGCGGAAGTAGCAGTAGCCCTTGGCCTGGCCGACGACGCCATTGTGGTGAACGTTCAAGGTGACGAGCCGCTGATCCCCCCCCAGGTCATCGACCTGGTTGCTGCTAACCTGGGCATAAACTCCCAGGCGCGCATGGCCACCCTTTGCGAACCGCTGACCGACGCACAGCACCTGTTCAACCCCAACGTGGTGAAGGTCGTAGCCGACTTGAACGGCTTGGCGCTGACCTTCAGCCGCGCGCCCTTGCCATGGGCCCGTGACGCGCTGGCTCAGCACCCAGGCAGTCTGCCCGAGGGTGTTCCTTATCGCAGGCATATCGGTATCTACGCCTACCGGGCCGGCTTTTTACGCGATTTCGTGCAGTGGGGCCCGTGCTGGCTGGAAAAAACCGAATCCCTGGAGCAGCTTCGTGCCTTGTGGCATGGAGAGCGCATTCATGTGGCCGATGCCCCGGTGGCCCTGCCGCCAGGGGTCGATACGCCCGAAGACCTGGAGCGGGTACGGCGCCTACTGGAGGCGGGATGACGCCGTTGATTCAACAGGGTGTGTCGCTCAAGCCCTTTAACACCTTTGGCGTAGAGGCCCAGGCGGCCCACTTCGCTGAGGTAACCGACGACCCGCAACTGATCGCGGCCCTGGCCCATGCCAGCGCCCACGATCTGGAAGTGCAACTGCTGGGCGGGGGCAGCAACGTGTTATTGGTGGGCAACCTGCCCGGGCTGGTGATCCGGATGGGTGGCCTTGGGCGACGTATACTCAGCCGCGAGGGCAGCCGTGTGCTGGTAGAGGCCGAAGCGGGCGAGCCCTGGCACCCATTCGTGTGCTGGACCCTAGAGCATGGCCTGGGTGGCATGGAGAACCTTAGCCTGATACCAGGAACGGTCGGTGCTTCGCCGGTGCAAAACGTTGGTGCTTATGGGGTAGAAATCAAAGACCTCTTTGCCGGGCTAACCGCCTTGGACCGGCACACTGATCAAATCGTCGATATAGGCCTGGGCGCCTGCCGCTTCGGCTACCGCGACAGCCTCTTCAAACAGCAACCGGGGCGCTGGGTCATTCTGCGCGTAAGGTTCTGGCTCAGCACCCAGGCGCCTTTGCATCTGGAGTATGGCCCAGTGCGCCAACGCCTGGCTCAGAAGGGCGTAGAACACCCCAGCGCCCTGGACGTGAGCCAAGCCATTTGTGACATTCGTCGTGAAAAACTGCCAGACCCGTCGGCCCTGGGTAACGCCGGCAGCTTTTTCAAAAACCCCCTGGTAAGCGCAGAGCAGGCGGCAGTATTGCGCGATCGTTGGCCAGCACTGGTGGCTTACCCGCAGGCCGATGGCCAGGCCAAGGTAGCGGCAGGCTGGCTGATCGACCAGGCCGGTTGGAGAGGGTACCGGCGGGGTGACGCGGCTGTGCATAAAGACCAGGCCTTGGTGCTGGTGAACTACGGCGCCGCTACCGGGGCGCAAATCCTTGCCTTGGCCCAGGATATTCAGGCCGATATCCAAGCCCGCTTTGGGGTTGCGCTAGAAATGGAGCCGAATCTACTGCCGGCGGCGTGAACCCTGGCGTGCGCTTGCCGTCCGATGCAGGGGCTTGGCCAAGGGCCAGCCAGCATCAGCGGAGAAGCAACCAATGGATAGCGTCGATCTTGGCGTATTGCGCGACCTACAGGCGTGGGTCGGTGAGGGGCGCACCGTCGTGCTGTACACCGTGGTGCAAACCTGGGGCAGCGCCCCGCGGCCGCCAGGCGCCATGCTGGCGCTGCGCGACGACGGGGTGGTCAGCGGTTCAGTCTCCGGTGGCTGCATCGAAGACGACCTCATCGCCCGTTTACACGACGGGCGCCTGCGGCGTGAGGGTAAAGAGGTCCAGTTGGTCACCTACGGCATTACGGTGGAGGAGGCCGCCCGTTTCGGCCTACCCTGTGGTGGCACTTTGCGCCTGACCGAAGAATGGGTCGGTGACCTAAGCTGGATCGACGACCTGCTCGAACGCTGTGCCCAGCAACAGATCGTGGCCCGAGACCTGGACCTGACCACGGGTACCGTGACCCTGAGCAGTGCCAGCGCCGATGCTACCCATTGTTTCGATGGCCAGTGCCTGCGCACCCTTTATGGCCCCCGCTGGCGGCTGCTGCTGATCGGCGCCGGGCAGTTGTCTCGTTACGTGGCCGAGCTAGCCAGGCTGTTGGATTTCGAAGTGCTGGTGTGTGACCCCCGTACCGAATTTACCCAAGGCTGGCGCCCGGAGCATGGGCGGTTTGTCGCTGGGATGCCCGACGACGCGGTGCTGGCCATCGGCCCGGATGCGCGCACCGCGATCGTGGCATTGACCCACGACCCGCGCCTGGACGATATGGCCCTGCTCACCGCCCTGGATTCCCAAGCCTTCTATGTAGGGGCATTGGGTTCACGGGTAAACAGTGAAAAGCGCAAGCACAACTTGGCGAGCCTGGGTCTAAGCCCATCGGCCCTGGCACGCCTGCATGGCCCAATCGGTTTACCCATTGGCAGCCATACCCCGGCTGAAATCGCCCTTTCACTGATGGCAGAAGTGGTAGCGCTAAAGAACCGAGCCCTGTGAGCCACCCCTGCGCGATTGTGCTGGGCGCAGGCTTCGGTCGTCGTTACGCCCAGGCCACCGGCACCGATAAGCTTATGGCCCCTTGCAAAGGCCTTGATGGCCTCGAGCGGCCGGTATTGGAACAGGCGCTTTTAGCCTTTGAGGGTTGGGCTGGCGAACGCTTGCTAGTGGTTCGAGAGGGGTCGCAAGCCCTGCAAGCGCTAGGCGCCCGGTATGGCTTTGACGTACAACTGATCACGACCGCTGGCATGGGTGATAGCCTAAGGGCTGCCGCGCGCGCGCGTCCTCATGCCTGCGGCTGGCTGGTGGCTTTGGGGGATATGCCTTGGGTGCAGCCCAGTACCCTCGCCAAGGTTGCGGCAGCCATGGCCCCTGACCGGGCCTGCGTGCCGACCTACGCAGGCCAATGGGGGCACCCGGTAGGGTTTGGCGCCCGTTACGGCTCAGCCCTGACCGCGCTGAGCGGCGATCAAGGCGGGCGACGTTTATTGCAAGAGGGGCCAGTTCATCAGGTAGAGGTAGAGGACCCTGGGATCCTGCGTGACGTAGACCTGCCTGAGGACCTGGTGCGAGCATAACTACACAGCACGGCCTTAACGTTCTCGACCATAAAAAAGCCCCTGTCACCGTTAGATGACAGGGGCTTTTTCATTTCAGAGGCTTAGGCCAGAGGCTTGGGCGTCTTGTTCTGCTCCTCGGTTTCATCCACCTGAGCAGCCACTTCAGCAGCGCTGCGCACGTTCTCATCAAGGATAGGCGCGGCGACCTGTTCAGCGCCGTGCTCAGATACCGGTTCGGACACCGGTTCGGCTATCGACATTAGCTGAGCGTGAGGCTCGATCTCGGCGGGTTCCACCACGATCGGTGCCTGCACGGCCACGTCCACCGGTGCTTCGACCTGGGCCAGCGCATTGGCGTTGGTCAAGCGGGCGGCCTCCTCGGCTTCACGGGCGGCGGCGGCGGCCAGTTCGGCTTCGCGCTTGCGACGGCGCACTTCACGTGGGTCGTTGGGCGCGCGGCCGTTCGCCAATGTCACAGGCGCCGGTGCCGGGGCCTCTGGTATGTCGCTGGCCGGCGTAGCCTCGGTGAAGGCGGCCTGAGGCTCGGTAGGTGCTTGCACGGGCTCGGCTGCTGCCGGGCTATGCACAGGCTGCTCGACCACGGGCGCTACTGGCAACTCCGCGGCTTCAGTGGCGGCGGGAACATCCACCTGCTGCACAGGTTGCTCCACTATCGGAGCCACGGTGGGCTCAGGCAGGGGGTCTGGGACAGCTTCTACGGCGAGCGGCTCGGCCAAACGCTCCAACGGCTCGGGCACGATAGACGCTGCCTGGTCCACTGGAGTCGCGACGATTTCCGGCGCGGCGGTTACTTGCGTTGGTGCTACGCTAGCGGTCGCGGCTTCAGCCTGCTCATGGGCCTGGGCCTCAGCGGCAGGGGTGATGGCACCTTCCGCGGTTGAGCCCTGGTCCATATGGGCATCGGCGCTGCTGGCCACGCCGCTAGCGGCTGCGATGGCGGCCGTGGCCAGGGCTACGGGCGCGGCGGATTCAGCAGAGGTGGAAGTTTCGCCAGCTTCGGTGCCGT
This sequence comes from Pseudomonas artemisiae, assembly GCF_057128685.1. Classification (NCBI taxonomy): domain Bacteria; kingdom Pseudomonadati; phylum Pseudomonadota; class Gammaproteobacteria; order Pseudomonadales; family Pseudomonadaceae; genus Pseudomonas; species Pseudomonas artemisiae. The sequence goes on along the minus strand of NZ_JBSKHS010000005.1, from coordinate 138,993 downwards.
TATCGATATCGGTATCGGTTCCAGTCTCGGCTTCGTCACCTTCACCGCCGATCAGGTCGCCATTGGCATCACGCTGACGCTCACGGCGGTTGCTGCGACGACGCTGGCCACGGGAGCGACGACGTGGGCGCTCGCCCTCATTGCCTTCCTGGTTATCATCGTGCTGTTCATCGTTGAGCAGGGCTTCTTCAGCGCTTTCGGCCTCTTCCTGTGGCAGCTCTTCACGTGGCGGACGGGGCTGGCGCTCTTCGCGAACAACACGTTCCTCGCGGGGTGCGCGGTCTTCGCGAGGCGCGCGTTCCTCACGGGCTACGCGTTCTTCACGCGGTGCGCGTTCCTCGCGTGGCGCACGTTCTTCACGTGCTACGCGTTCTTCACGCGGTGCACGCTCTTCGCGGGCAGGGCGCTCAGTGCGCTCTTCACGAGGCTGGCGTTCTTCACGGGCTTGAACGGGGGCGTCCAGGGGTTCACGCAGCTCGCGTACCGGGCGATCTTCCCTGGGGCGACGGTCCTCCCGGGGCGCACGGGCTTCCCGAGGCTGGCGCGGGGCGCGTTCCTCACGGGCCACCGGTGCGTCCTCGCGGGCTTCGCGTGGAGCGCGCTCTTCACGGTTGGCGCGGTCTTCACGGGAAGCCCGCTCTTCGCGCGGCTTACGCTCTTCGTCACGACGGCCATTACGGTTGCGGCTTTGTTGGCGGCCGTTACGGCGTTCTTCATTACGGCTAGTGCGCTCGGTAGCCGGTTTCGGCGCGGCGGCGGCGGCAGGGGCAACTGGGGCGCGTTCTTCCTTGTTGCCGGCGAACAGGCTAACCAAGGATTTCACCAGGCCCTTAAACAGGCTTGGCTCGGCGGTAGCCGGTGCGGCGCTTGGCTGCGGAGCTTGTGCCGGCACGGGCTCTTCGGAGGCGGGCATGGGAGCGTTAGCACGGGCTGGGGCGGTTTTCACTGCCGCTTCCTGGCGAACCAGCGTGCGGGTAGCGGCAACGGGTTGTACTTCTTCGGTTTCGGCGGCGGCGATTTCGTAGCTGGACTGGGCGCTTAGCACTTCAGGGTTATCGTCGCGCAAGCGCTGCACTTCGAAATGTGGCGTTTCCAGGTGGTCGTTCGGCAAGATGATGATTCGCGCACGGGTACGCAGCTCGATCTTGGTGATGGAGTTGCGCTTCTCGTTGAGCAGGAAGGCTGCTACCGGGATCGGTACTTGCGCACGTACTTCGGCGGTACGGTCCTTGAGGGCTTCTTCCTCGATCAGCCGCAGGATCGCTAGCGACAAGGATTCCACGTCGCGGATGATGCCGGTGCCGCTGCAGCGCGGGCAAACGATACCGCTGCTTTCACCCAGGGATGGGCGCAGGCGCTGGCGGGACATTTCCAGCAGGCCGAAGCGGGAGATGCGGCCAACCTGCACGCGGGCACGGTCGGCTTCCAGGCTTTCGCGGACCTTTTCTTCCACGGCGCGCTGGTTCTTGGCCGGGGTCATGTCGATGAAGTCGATCACGATCAGGCCGCCGATATCACGCAAGCGCAGCTGGCGAGCGATCTCTTCAGCCGCTTCCAAGTTGGTTTGCAGGGCGGTTTCTTCGATATCACTACCCTTGGTCGCCCGGGCGGAGTTGATGTCGATGGATACCAGGGCTTCGGTCGGGTCGATGACGATGGAGCCACCGGACGGCAGCTCGACCACGCGCTGGAAGGCGGTTTCAATCTGGCTTTCGATCTGGAAACGGTTGAACAGCGGTACGCTGTCTTCGTACAGTTTGATCTTGCTGGCGTACTGCGGCATCACCTGGCGGATGAAGGTGAGGGCCTCTTCCTGCGCTTCCACGCTATCGATCAAAACTTCGCCGATGTCCTGGCGCAGGTAGTCACGGATGGCGCGAATGATAACGTTGCTTTCCTGGTAGATCAGGAAGGGCGCGGAGCGGTCCAGGGAGGCTTCTTTAATGGCGGTCCACAGTTGCAGCAGGTAGTCGAGGTCCCACTGCATTTCCTCGCTGCTGCGGCCCAGGCCCGCGGTGCGCACGATCAGGCCCATGTCGGCCGGTGCCACCAGACCATTCAAGGCTTCGCGCAATTCGTTGCGCTCTTCGCCTTCGATCCGCCGCGAAATACCACCGGCGCGGGGGTTATTGGGCATCAATACCAGGTAACGGCCAGCCAGGCTGATGAAGGTGGTCAGGGCCGCGCCTTTGTTGCCACGCTCTTCTTTCTCGACCTGAACGATGACTTCCTGGCCTTCGTTTAATACTTCCTTGATGTTGACCCGGCCTTCGGGGGCCTTCTTGAAGTATTCGCGGGAGATTTCCTTGAGCGGCAGGAAGCCGTGGCGTTCGGAGCCGAAGTCCACGAAGGCGGCTTCAAGGCTGGGCTCGATACGGGTAATGCGACCTTTGTAGATGTTGGCTTTCTTTTGCTCTCGGGCACCGGATTCGATATCCAGGTCATAGAGCCGCTGGCCATCTACCAGGGCAACACGCAACTCTTCGGGTTGAGTTGCGTTAATCAGCATTCTTTTCATGTAGTACCGTCGGTTTCCGGGCTGCCGGAAACGGCGTTCGGCACACACGACTTCTCACGGTCGGTGTTCAGGTGCGAGGGAAGCCTGGGCTTCCCCGCCAGTGGCCAGGCTTGTTCGAGCCTGCGCCTTGGCAACGCGTCCTGCCTTTGTGTGGTGTCAAAAGCACTCAGTCAGGAGGAGGAATCAGGCGTTTGCCGCGGACGCCCGGCTGGGCATCTACGCGGTGCCTTACGGCACGCTACCTGTGCATCTCCACCCTACACGTATCCCTGATAATTCGGGTGCTGCCGCGCGCTGAATCCGCAACGGGTTGGCATTTATCACGACGCCTGATGGCAGTCGCACGCTAAAAACTAAGGCTTGTATTTCCGAAGCCTTCACCAATACCTGGCTCAACGGCTGCGCTGATGTAATAGCCGCAGGGTTCGAACAACAGGGCCTGATAATACCGCCCCGATACTGCTCGACTCGTTCATGCCCGGCCGCGCCCTGCGCGAATACCGGGTTGCCGCGTGGTGAAAACCCCGTCGGACGGCCTCGCGTCCTCTCTGAATACACTGGGTAAGCGGCGGTCGTTTACCGTCTGTCACTCCCCAGCCGCTTATGGCGGCGCTCGGGACTATAGCAGCAAACATTAAGTGCTTCAAATGGCTGAAAAATTGATATTATCCGCGCCATGACCACGACCTCTCCTCCAACTTCAGGCGTTCAGTTGCTTGAAGTTGCGCCGGAACTTGCCGGCCAACGCATCGACAATTTTCTTATTACCGCATTAAAGGGTGTACCACGCACGCTGGTATACCGCATCCTGCGCAAGGGTGAAGTTCGCGTTAATAAAGGCCGGATCAAACCGGAATACAAGCTTCAAGCCGGGGATGTCGTCCGCGTGCCGCCCTTGAGGCTGCCCGAGCGTGACGCGCCAGTGCCCGTCGCCCAAGGCTTGTTGCAGCGCCTGGAAGCGGCCATCGTCTACGAAGACAAAGGCCTGATCATCCTCAATAAGCCAGCGGGCATCGCCGTACATGGCGGCAGTGGCCTTAGTTTCGGCGTAATCGAGGCTTTCCGCCAGTTGCGCCCGGACGCCAAGGAGCTGGAACTGGTTCACCGGCTAGACCGGGACACCTCCGGCCTGTTGATGATCGCCAAGAAGCGCAGCATGTTGCGCCACCTTCACGAAGCCCTGCGTGGCGATGGCGTGGACAAGCGCTACATGGCCCTGGTGCGCGGCCATTGGCCTACCCGCACCAAGCAGGTCAACGCGCCGCTGCTCAAGAGCAACCTGCGCTCGGGCGAACGGATGGTCGAAGTGAACCCGGAAGGCAAGGAGGCGCTGACGATGTTCAAGGTGCTGCGCCGGTTCGGGGACTTCGCCACGCTGGTGGAGGCGCGCCCGGTGACAGGCCGTACCCATCAGATACGCGTGCATGCCCTGCACGCCGGCCATTGCATCGCGGGGGACGCCAAGTACGGCGACGAAACCTTTACCCGTGAGCTGCGCGACCTGGGCGGCAAGCGGCTGTTCCTGCATGCCTATGCCTTGTCGTTGACCTTGCCCGACGGCAGCCCGTTGAGCGTCGAGGCGCCGGTGGACGAACTCTGGTCCGCTGCCGTGGAGCGCCTGGCCAGTGCCTGATTATGACCTGCTGATCTTCGACTGGGATGGCACCCTGGCTGACTCCATTGGCCGGATTGTCGATGCCATGCAGGATGCCGCCGTGGGCTCAAGCTTGCCGCCCAGAAGTGCCACCCAGGTAAAAGGCATCATTGGGCTGGGTTTGCCAGAGGCGATCCTGTCGCTTTACCCCGACTTGAGTGAGCGGCAGGTGATAGCGTTCCGAGAGCGCTATGCTGAGCGTTACATTGCCTTGGAAGCTACGCCATCGCCGCTGTTCCCGGGTGCGCGCGAAGGCTTGGAGGCTTTTAGGCGGGTGGGTTATCGCCTGGCCGTGGCCACGGGCAAGGCGCGCCGCGGCCTGGATCGGGTATTGAAGGCCCATGGTTTGGAAACCTTCTTCGACATCACCCGCGCCGCCGATGAAACCCGCAGCAAGCCACACCCCTTGATGCTCGAAGAAATCCTGGCCCATTGTGAAGTGAGCGCGCCGCGCGCCCTGATGATTGGGGATTCGGCGTTTGACCTGCAAATGGCGCGCAATGCTGGCATGCCCTGCGTGGCGGTTGGCTACGGCGCCATCGAGTTGTCGGCGCTGATGGCCTACGAACCGGTATTGGCGGTGGACCGTTTCACGCAATTGACCGCCTGGCTGCAGCCAGGTGAATCGCCCTTAGCAAAAGGTGAGTAACCAGATGTCAGATCAATGGAAAGCCCCGTCCGCCGAAGACCGCCCTGGGCGCTCGGAAGACGACCGCAGCTGGAAACTCTTGGAAAAAACCCTGCTAGCCAGTGTGCAAGAACAACGCAGGGCACGGCGCTGGGGGATTTTCTTCAAGTGCCTGACCTTTCTTTACCTGCTCGGCATGCTTTTTCTGTTCGCGCCTTGGGGCAAGCTGGAAAAGGGTGCTGGCAAAGCAGGTAGCTACACGGCGTTGATCGATGTAAAAGGCGTGATCGCTGACAAGGAAGAGGCCAGTGCCGATAACATCGTTACCAGCCTGCGGGCGGCCTTCGACGACCCCAAGGTCAAGGGTGTGGTCATGCGCATCAATAGCCCAGGTGGCAGCCCGGTGCAGTCTGGTTATGTGTACGACGAGATCCGTCGCCTGCGTGGCTTGCACCCCGATGTGAAGGTATATGCCGTGATCGCCGACCTCGGCGCTTCGGGCGCCTATTACATCGCCAGTGCCGCGGACGAGATCTATGCCGACAAAGCCAGCCTGGTGGGTTCTATCGGCGTAACCGCCGCGGGGTATGGCTTTGTGGGCACCATGGAAAAACTCGGCGTGGAGCGCCGCCCGTATAGCTCGGGCGAACATAAGGCGTTCCTCGATCCCTTCCAGCCGGCCAAGGAATCTGAAACCCAATTCTGGCAGGGCGTGCTGGACACCACTCACCGCCAGTTCATTGCCCAGGTCAAAGCCGGCCGAGGCGAGCGGCTCAAGGATAAAGAACACCCTGAGCTGTTCTCCGGGCTGATCTGGTCGGGTGAGCAGGCATTGCAATTGGGCTTGATCGACGGCCTGGCCAGCAGCAGCTATGTGGCCCGGGAAGTGATCGGTGCGAAGGACCTGGTGGAATTCACCGTGGAGCAATCGCCATTGGACCGCTTCTCCAAGAAACTGGGCGCCAGCGTTGCCAGCGAAATGGCCCTGTGGATGGGCTTTGCCGGGCCGACGCTGCGCTAACGCTTTACGGCACCGGGATGCCCGCCGCCGCCAGCATGGTCACCAGCCGAATCAGCGGCAGGCCTACCAGGCTGGTGGCGTCCGGGCCTTCGGTGCTTTCGAACAGGCTAACGCCCAGGCCTTCAGCCTTGAAGCTGCCAGCGCAATCGTAGGGCTGCTCGGCGCGCAGGTAGCGTTCGATGGTAGCGGTATCAAGCAGGCGCAGGGTCACCGTAAAGGGTACAGCGTCCACTTGGCACTCGCCCGTGGCGGTATCGAGCAGGGCAAGGCCGGTCAGAAAGGTCACGCGCTGGCCGCTGCATGCCGTGAGCTGTGCGCGGGCCTGCTCGAAGCCACCAGGCTTGCCTAGCACCTGCTCATTACCGCTGCGCACCAGCACCGCCACTTGGTCCGAGCCTATGATCAAGTGGCCGGGGTAATGCTTGGTCAGTGCACGGGCTTTGGCTTGCGCCAGGCGCAATACCAGGGCCAGGGCGGTTTCCTGAGCTTGGCGTTGCTCGTCGATGGCGGGCGCGTGAGCGGTGAAAGGCACGCCCAGGCGGCTGAGCAGGGCCTGCCGGTAGGGTGAGCTGGAGGCTAGAATCAATGGCCGCATGGGTGGCTTCTCCTGATGAAAGCCCGTAATTCTACGCCCGTGCCGTTGGGTTGCCGACGGCCGAATTTCCTTTGACACAACCAGGGGGCATCCCTAGAATGTCGCGCCTATGTTGAATGACCCGATTCCACCTCACGTTGACCCGCGCAAATTGGCCGATCGCGGCGCTACCTTGGAAGGTAGCCTGCCACTTGCCAGTTTGGAGAGACTTTGCGACGTACTTGCCGATGATATCGGTACCGTCCAGGGTAAATTCATCTTCAAGCGAGACGAAGATCATGCTGTGGTCATTCACAGCCATCTGGATGTCGAAGTGAAGATGGTTTGCCAGCGCTGTCTTGAGCTGGTCACCCTTCCGATCCACAGCGAGTGTACGTACGCGGTGGTGAAGGAGGGTGCGAATACCCAATCGTTACCGAAAGGTTATGACGTGCTGGAACTGGGCGAAGATCCTTTGGATCTGCGGGGTGTAGTCGAGGATGAGCTGTTGCTCGCCTTGCCGATCATTCCCGCTCATCATCCGGAAGAATGCCAGCAGCCGGCCGGTCTCGAAGAGCCCGAGCCGAGCGAGGACGAGGTAACGCGGTCCAACCCGTTCAGTGTATTGGCGCAGTTAAAGCGTGACCCAAACGTTTAGGAGTTAATCAATTATGGCTGTTCAGCAGAACAAAAAATCCCGCTCTGCCCGCGACATGCGCCGTTCGCACGACGCACTCGAGCCGAACGCACTGTCCGTGGAAAAAACCACTGGCGAAGTTCACCTGCGCCACCACGTTTCGCCAGAAGGCGTTTACCGTGGCCGCAAAGTGATCGACAAGGGCGCTGACGAGTAATCCTTGTCCGCTCAGATCATCGCGATCGACGCAATGGGCGGGGACTTCGGTCCCCGCGGCATTGTTCAGGCCTGTGTGGCCTGCCTGTCTGAACACCCCTCGTTGCACCTGGCCCTGGTAGGGCAGCCCACCCCCCTTGAACACCTGCTCGCGGCCCATCCGGGTGTCGACCGCTCACGGCTGTCCGTCATGCCGGCGTCCGAGGTCATCGACATGAGCGATAAACCGGCCCAGGCCCTGCGCGGCAAACCTGACGCCTCCATGCGCGTGGCATTGCAAGCGCTACGGGACCGCAAGGTGCAGGCAGTGGTTAGCGCAGGTAACACCGGGGCGCTTATGGCGTTGTCCAGGCATGTGCTCAAAACCCTGCCGGGGGTGGACCGCCCTGCCATGGTGGCCGCCATTCCTACCCGTACAGGGCATTGCCAGCTGCTGGATTTGGGGGCCAACGTGGACTGCACCGCCGAGCACCTGTACCAGTTCGCCTTGATGGGCGTGGTGGTGGCTGAGGCCCAGGGCGTTTCGCGTCCTCGGGTAGCGCTACTGAATGTGGGTACCGAGGACATCAAGGGCAACCAGCAGGTCAAGGCTGCCGCGGTTCTTCTGGAGGCGGCGCAACTCAACTACATCGGGTTTGTAGAGGGTGACGGCCTGTACCGCGGCGAAGCTGACGTGGTGGTATGCGACGGCTTCGTGGGCAATGTACTGCTCAAGGCCAGCGAAGGGTTGGCCAGCATGATCGGTGAGCGCATCGAAGCTCAATTCTGCGGTGGGCTGGTTGCGCGCCTTGCGGGTTTGGTGGCCCTGCCCGTGCTGCGGCGGTTGCGCGAGGAGCTCGTGCCGGCACGGCATAACGGCGCCAGCTTCGTGGGCCTGCAAGGCATTGTCGTAAAAAGCCATGGCGCTGCAGGCGCGCAAGGCCTGCAAGTGGCCATAGAACGGGCTCGGCGGCAGGTGGCGGACGATCTCCCGCGCCAGCTGAGCCTTGGCCTGGCCACTAAGCTGCCCTCGCTACCTGGGCATGAGGGTAGAATGTGACCGGCCGGTTTCGGCTACCATCCAACACTGGGTTTTCGTTCCTGGCCTGGCCAGGGCATTTTCGACCACAGCATTAATAAGGGCGTGTTCAATGTCTGCATCCCTCGCATTCGTCTTTCCCGGGCAAGGCTCCCAGGCCGTGGGTATGCTTGCCGATCAAGCAAAGCAGCACCCCCTGATTGGCGAGGCCTTCAAGGAAGCGTCCGAGGCGCTTGGCTATGACCTGTGGGCCTTGACCCAGCAGGGGCCAGCCGAACAGCTGAACCAGACCGACAAAACCCAGCCTGCCATTCTTGCCGCGTCCGTGGCCCTGTGGCGCCTGTGGCAGTCCGAGGGCGGCGAAGCCCCGGCTTATGTGGCCGGTCACAGCCTGGGTGAGTACAGCGCGCTGGTAGCCGCCGGTAGCCTTGGCCTGGCCGATGCCGTGGGCCTGGTCGAGCGCCGTGGTCAATTGATGCAAGACGCCGTGCCAGCCGGGCAGGGCGGCATGGCCGCGATTTTAGGCCTGAAGGACGAAGACGTGATCGCTGCCTGTGCCGAAGCGGCCAATGGCGAAGTGGTAAGCGCGGTGAACTTCAACTCCCCAGGCCAGGTGGTGATCGCGGGCGCCAAGGCGGCCGTCGAGCGCGCCATCGAGGCGTGCAAGGCCAAGGGCGCCAAGCGCGCCATGCCGCTGCCGGTGAGCGTACCCTCCCACTGCGCGCTAATGAAGCCTGCCGCCGAGCGTTTTGCCGAGGCCGTGGCAGCCATTGCCTGGCGGGCACCCACTGTCCCTGTGGTGCAGAACGTTACCGCTACCGTGCCTGCGAGCCTGGACGACCTCAAGCAGAACCTGCTGGCACAGTTGTACATGCCGGTACGCTGGGTCGAATCCGTAGCCTTGCTGGCACAGCAGGGTGCCCATCGTTTGGTTGAGTGCGGCCCTGGCAAGGTGTTGTCCGGGCTGAACAAGCGCTGCGCGGATGGCATCGAGACTTTCAATCTAGATACACCCGAAGCCTTTGCCGCCGCCCGCGCGGCCTTGGCCTGAAACAGGAGAAGCTGGCATGAGCCTGCAAGGTAAAGTGGCACTGGTGACCGGTGCCAGTCGTGGCATTGGCCAGGCGATCGCCCTGGAACTCGGCCGCCAGGGTGCTGTGGTAATCGGCACCGCAACCAGCGCGTCAGGCGCGGAGCGCATCAGCGCCACCCTGAAAGAACACGGCATTGAAGGCCTGGGCCTTGAGCTTAATGTGTGCAACGACGAATCCGTCGCCGCCGCTCTGGCTGCCATCACCGAACGCTTCGGCGCGCCGGCGATTCTGGTGAATAACGCCGGTATTACCCGTGACAACCTGATGCTACGCATGAAAGACGACGAGTGGTTCGACGTGGTCGATACCAACCTGAACAGTCTGTTCCGCCTGTCCAAGGCTGTGTTGCGTGGCATGACCAAGGCGCGTTGGGGGCGGATTATCAGTATCGGCTCGGTGGTGGGTGCCATGGGCAACGCTGGGCAAGTAAACTACGCCGCGGCCAAGGCAGGCCTAGAAGGCTTCAGCCGTGCTCTGGCGCGTGAAGTCGGGTCGCGGGGCATCACGGTCAACTCGGTTACGCCAGGCTTCATCGACACCGACATGACTCGTGAGCTGCCTGAAGCGCAGCGTGAAGGCCTATTGACTCAGATCCCCCTGGGCCGTTTGGGTCAGGCTGAGGAAATCGCCAAGGTGGTAGGCTTCCTGGCCTCCGACGGCGCGGCTTACGTCACCGGCGCTACCGTTCCCGTGAACGGCGGCATGTACATGTGACCCAGCTCAATAGGGCGTTACAGAAAAAATGTCATACGTAGCGGCCGAAAATCCGTTATAAAGCTGCATCCAAATTATAGAGGTCGCTGGCCGGCGTTCAGTGGGGGTACGCATTCTGCTTGAAATGCGGGGTCCTTCCTATAAACTTACTCACCGGCCAGTTGCCAGACTATCCACTAGGAGTGAAAACTAGGTATGAGCACCATCGAAGAACGCGTCAAGAAAATTGTTGCCGAGCAACTGGGCGTCAAAGAGGAAGAAGTGGTCAACACGGCGAGCTTCGTCGAAGACCTGGGCGCCGATTCTCTTGACACCGTCGAGTTGGTAATGGCGCTGGAAGAAGAATTCGAAACCGAAATTCCAGACGAAGAAGCCGAAAAAATCACCACCGTTCAGGCTGCTATCGACTACGTCACTACCCACCAGGCCTGATTGTCGTACTCGACGCTTCTTGTTTAGGAGAAACCGCACTGCCTCAAAGGCGTGCGGTTTTTTCTTTAATGAGGCAAGAGGTTGAAACAAAGTATTAAGGAGAACACTGTGTCGCGTAGACGCGTCGTGGTCACTGGAATGGGCATGCTCTCGCCCCTGGGCGTTGACGTACCTGGCACCTGGCAGGGCATTCTGGCCGGCCAAAGCGGCATCGGTCCGATCGAACACACGGATTTGTCAGCGTTTTCCACCCGTTTTGGTGGCTCAGTCAAAAATTTCGATGTGGCGCAATACTTGTCGCCCAAAGAGGCGCGCAAGCTCGATCTGTTCATTCAGTACGGTTTGGCCGCAGGCTTTCAGGCCGTGCGCGACGCGGGTCTGGACATCACTGACGCTAATCGTGAGCGTATCGGTGTGGCCATGGGCTCCGGCATTGGCGGCCTGACCAACATCGAAGACACCTGCCATACCTTGCACGACCAAGGCCCACGGCGGATTTCGCCGTTCTTCGTGCCGGGTTCGATCATCAATATGATTTCCGGCTTTCTGTCCATTCACTTGGGTATCCAGGGGCCGAACTACGCCATCTCCACCGCATGCACCACCGGTACCCACTGCATTGGCATGGCGGCCCGTAACATCGCCTATGGCGAAGCCGATGTAATGATCGCGGGTGGTGCGGAAATGGCGGCCTGCGGCCTTGGCATGGGTGGTTTTGGCGCGGCCAGGGCACTGTCAACGCGCAACGACGAACCCACTCGGGCCAGCCGCCCGTGGGACAAGGGCCGGGATGGCTTCGTGCTGTCCGATGGCGCGGGTGCTCTGGTACTCGAAGAGTTCGAGTACGCACGGGCCCGAGGCGCGCGTATCTATGCCGAGCTGATAGGGTTTGGCACCAGTGGCGACGCCTTCCATATGACCTCGCCGCCTGAAGACGGTGCCGGCGCTGCCCGCTGCATGGTCAATGCCCTCAAGGACGCCAACGTCGCACCGAGCGACGTGCAGTACATCAATGCCCATGGCACCTCTACCTCGGCGGGGGACCTGGCCGAAGTACGCGCCATCAAGTCAGTGTTCGGCGAGCATGCCCATTCGCTTGCCGTAAGCTCCACCAAGTCCATGACCGGCCACTTGCTCGGCGCCGCGGGCGCGGTCGAGGCTATTTTCAGCGTGTTGGCGATCCGTGACCAGATCGCGCCGCCAACCATCAACCTGGATGAGCCCGACGACGATTGCGACCTGGACTTCGTGCCCCATGAAGCCCGGCGGATGCCCATTGACGTGGTGCTGTCCAACTCCTTTGGCTTTGGTGGGACCAACGGCTCTTTGGTGTTTCGTCGGTTCAGCGAGTAATGGACGCTTGGGTCGATGGCAGCCCCAGCGCCACGGTAGACGTGAGCAATCGTGGCCTGGCCTACGGCGATGGGCTGTTTGAAACCATTCGCGTAAAGGGCGGCAGGCTTACCCTTGTGCACCGCCACCTGGAGCGCTTGCGGCTTGGGTGCCAGCGGCTAGGCGTGAACCTCGACCAGGCTCAGCTCGAACAAGAGCTCGCCGCCTATGCCGCCGAGTTAGGGCAGGGCGTGCTCAAGCTGCTGGTCACCCGTGGCGACAGCGCCCGCGGCTACACGCCGGACCCTAACGCACCCGCCCGGCGCGTTCTGATGGGCGGGCCACTGCCCCAGTATCCCGCTGAACGGCAATCCGAAGGCGTGGCGCTTTATCCTTGCGCCACGCGGCTTGCCGAGCAGCCGGCGCTTGCCGGACTCAAGCACCTGAACCGGCTTGAGCAAGTAATGGCGCGGGCGGAGTGGGAAGGTACCGAACTGGCCGAGGGGTTGATGCGCGATACCCAGGGGCGGGTGGTCGAAGGGGTATTCAGCAATCTGTTTCTGGTCAAGGATGGCGTGCTCTGCACCCCCGACCTTAGCCGTTGCGGCGTAGCGGGCACCCTGCGTGCGGAGCTCTTGGCACGGCAGGCCGCGCAGGGGCAGCCGGTACGGGTCATGGAGGTGTCAATGGCCTACCTGGAAGCAGCCTCTGAGGTGTTTTTGTGCAACAGCGTTTATGGCATTTGGCCCGTACGCCGGTGCGGCGAACTGGCTTGGCCGGTAGGCCCTCACACCCGTAAACTTCAGCGCTTGGCCTGCGAACTTCTGGATATCTGACGGTGCTACGCAAATTTCTGCTTTTGCTTCAAACCCTGCTGCTGCTGGCCGCGTTGTCGATAGGGGCAGTGGCATGGCGCATTCATGCGGTGCTGGAGCAGCCCATAACCGTCCCGGCCGATACGCTGGTAGACGTCCCCTCAGGCGCGTCTCCAGGGGGTATGCTCAATCGGCTTGAAGATCAGGGTGCTCTGTATGGCGCGTTCTGGGCACGCCTGTATTGGCGCTTCAATCTTGAAGGCCAAGCCTTGCATACCGGGGAGTATCGAGTAGAGCCCAACACCACCTTGCGCCAGTTGCTGAGCCTCTGGCAGCGCGGGGAGGTCGTGCAATACAACCTGACCCTGGTCGAGGGCTGGACCTTCCGGCAAGTACGAGCCACCTTGGAGCGCCAGGAAAAGCTCAAGCAAACCCTGGCAGGCCTGAGCGATGAGGACGTGATGGCCAAGATCGGCCACCCTGGCGTGTTCCCTGAAGGGCGGTTTTTCCCTGATACCTACAGTTACGTCAAAGGTATGACCGACCTTCAGCTACTGGAGCAAGCCTATGCCCGTCTGGACGCGGTGCTCGCCCAAGAGTGGCGAGCCAAGGCCGACAACCTGCCTTACAGCGAACCCTACCAGGCGCTGATCATGGCCTCCTTGATCGAGAAGGAAACCGGCGTGCCTCAAGAGCGTGGGGAGATCGCTGGGGTGTTCGTGCGCAGGCTTGCCGCGGGCATGTTGCTGCAAACCGACCCGACGGTGATCTATGGCATGGGCGAGCGTTATACCGGGCGCATCACCCGCGCCGACCTGCGCGAGGCAAGCCCGTACAATACGTATCTGAACGCTGGCTTGCCGCCCACGCCGATTTCCATCGTGGGTCGCGAAGCCATCCGCGCCGCGCTTAACCCTGCCTCCGGCAGCAGCCTGTACTTCGTTGCCAAGGGCGACGGCAGCCACGTGTTCTCGGACGATATCGACGCCCACAACCGCGCGGTGCGCCAGTACCAACTCAAACGCCGCGCCGATTACCGCTCCAGCCCTGGGCCCACGCCTGAACCCGAGGCCCCTGATGCGCCTGTTGCACCGGCAACCCCCGAGCAGGCGCCGCAACAACCATGAGGAGTACCTGAGTGAGCGGTTTGTTCATTACCCTGGAAGGCCCGGAGGGTGCCGGCAAAAGCACCAACCGGGACTTCATCGCCGACCGTCTGCGCAGCGCGGGCCTGGACGTGCAGTTGACCCGTGAGCCTGGCGGTACCCCCCTGGCCGAGCGGATTCGCGAGCTGCTGCTGGCGCCCAGCGACGAGCCCATGGCCGTGGATACCGAGCTATTGTTGATGTTCGCCGCCAGGGCCCAGCATATCGAGCAGGTGATTCGCCCGGCATTGGCCAGGGGGGCGATTGTATTGTGCGATCGATTTACCGACGCCACCTACGCCTATCAAGGCGGCGGCCGAGGCGTGGCCCTGACGCGAATCGCCGAGCTGGAGGCGTTCGTACAAGGCACGCTTCGGCCACACCTTACCTTGATCTTCGACCTGCCCGTGGAAACCGGCCTGGCCCGCGCCGCTGCCCGCGGGCGCCTGGACCGGTTCGAGCAGGAGCCGCGAGGCTTCTTTGAGGCCGTACGCGGCGCGTACCTGGCGCGGGCCGAGGCGGCTCCGCAGCGTTACCGCATCATCGACGCCAGCCAGCCCTTGGCGCAGGTTCAAGCGCACCTTGGGCAAAGCCTGCCGCAGTGGCTGGAGCTTGCCCGTGGCTGAGCTGTACCCCTGGCAAACCGCGCTCTGGCAGCAGTTCAGCGGCCGCCGGGAGCATGCTCACGCCTACCTGTTGCATGGCCCTCAGGGGATCGGCAAACGGGCACTGGCCGAACGGCTAATGGCATTGTTGTTGTGCCAAGTGCCTGGCACCGACCCCTGTGGTGGGTGTAAAAGCTGCCTGTTGTTGAATGCTGGCAGCCACCCGGACAACTTTGTGCTCCAACCCGAAGAAGCCGACAAGGCCATCCTGGTAGACCAGGTTCGGCGGCTGGTTGAGTTCGTGGGCCAAACCGCCCAGTTGGGCGGGCGCAAGGTGGTGCTGATCGAGCCGGTAGAGGCCATGAACCTCAATGCCTCCAACGCGTTGCTCAAAAGCCTGGAAGAGCCCTCCGGCAATACCGTATTGCTGTTGGTGAGCCATCAACCCAGCCGCCTGTTGCCGACCCTCAGCAGCCGTTGTGTGCGGCAACCTTGCCCCTTGCCCACGCCCGCCGAGGCTGCCCAGTGGCTGGCCCAAATGCTGCCCGGCACTGCTGCCGAGGCTCAGGCAGACTTGCTGGCCCTCGCCCAAGGCTCTCCCCTTGCCGCCAGAGCGCTGCACGAGCAAGATGCGCTGGCTCAGCGGGCACAGGTGGTCGAAGGGGTCAAGCGGCTGCTTAAGCAACAGCAAAGCCCTACCCAACTGGCGGAAAGCTGGAACGCCCTGCCGTTGATCTGGCTGTTCGATTGGTTTTGTGACTGGTCACAGCGGGTGCTGCGGTTCCAGTTGACGCAAGATGAAAGCGCCCTAGGCTTGAACGATATGCGCAAGGTGTTGCAATACCTTGCGCAGAAGGCCCCCATCGGCAAGGTAGTGGCGGTGCAGGACTGGCTGTTGCAGCACCGCCAGATGGTGATGAGCAAAGCGAACCTCAACCGGGTGTTGTTACTCGAAACCTTGCTTGTGTCTTGGTTGGCATTGCCCAGTCAGGGTTAACCGGTGTTCTTCTGGCAGTAAGGATGATCCATGAACCAGCCGATCGCTCCGGGTCCGCGCAGCGGTATTCTGTCGCTGACCATCAAGGACAAGGCAGTACTGTATGCGGCCTATATGCCCTTTATCAAAAATGGTGGATTGTTCATTCCCACCGCCAAGAGCTATCGATTAGGCGACGAGCTGTTCATGCTGCTCAACTTGATGGATGAACCCGAGAAAATCCCGGTGGCGGGCAAGGTCGCATGGATTACCCCTCGCGGCGCCCAGGGCAACCGCGCCGCCGGTGTTGGCGTTCAGTTCAATGACGGTGACGCCACCGCGCGCAACAAGATCGAGACCTACCTTGCCGGTGCGCTCAAGTCGGACCGGCCGACTCATACCATGTAGATGCCCATGACCTCCAACGCACCACTGCTTATCGATTCTCACTGCCACCTTGACCGCCTTGACCTGAGCGCCCACGGCGGTTCCCTGGACGCCGCCCTGGAGGCGGCACGCGCTAGAGGCGTAGGCCATTTTCTCTGCATCGGAGTCAGTGCCAATAATGCCCAGGCCGTGCGCGAACTGGCAGAGCGCTATACCGATGTGGAGTGTTCGGTAGGGATTCACCCGCTGGACGTCAGCCCTGAGGGTATGCCAAGCCTGGGCTGGCTGTTAGGTGAACTGGACCACCCGCGGGTGGTGGCCATTGGCGAAACCGGCCTGGACTACCACTACGAGCCGGAGACCGCCGAGCAGCAGAAAGCCTCGTTCCGGTTGCACCTGGAGGCCGCCGGCGCCACGGGCAAGCCGGTGATTGTACATACCCGGGCAGCCCAGGCCGATACCTTGGCATTGCTGCGCGAGGCGGCGCTGCCCCAAGGCGGGGTGCTGCATTGTTTCACCGAGGATTGGGCCATGGCCAAGGCAGCCCTGGACTTGGGGTTCTATATTTCGCTCTCTGGCATCGTGACCTTCCGTAATGCCGAGGCACTGCGCGAGGTCGCGCGGCAGGTGCCAGCCGATCGCTTGCTGGTCGAAACCGACTCGCCCTATTTGGCGCCTATTCCCTACCGGGGCAAGCCCAATCTGCCGCAGTACGTGTACGAAGTGGCCGCCTTCCTGGCTCAGCTACGTGGCGAGGCCTTCGACGCCTTCGCGGCCCAGACCACCGCCAACTTCCGCCGCCTGTTCCCGCTTTCAAGGGCCTGAACACAGGCCAAAAAAAACCCGGCCTTTAGGGGAGCCGGGTTAAGACCATTAGGAGTAAAACAAAGGTGCGCGGTTCGTGGGCACCTTTATCGAAACGCCACTTGGGGGGTATGGTGTATCGACATTTTCAGTATTGGCCAGCCTGGCTATTCTTCCACTGAGAGTGTGATCACTTTTTAAACAGTTTTGGAATCAACACGAAGGCTTTGAAGCCTTATACGCTCAGTTGGCGAATAACCTCCAAGGCTTGAGCGATCGTTTGATCGCTGGTATAGAAATGCGGTGAAAGCCGCACGCCCTTGCCCCGAGGTATGCAAACCACGCCAGCGGCCATCAGGGCCTTATGCAACGCCAGGCTATCCTTGCCGGCCACGCTGAAGGACAAGATACCGGCCCTGCGTTCTGGCGACAGCGGCGAATGAATGCGCGCGCCAGGTATCTGTTCGATACCTTCGATCAGTTGTACGACCCGCTCTTCGATCAGTTGCGCCACTTGGGCCATGCCGACTTCTTCAAGCAGGCCGAGGCTGGCTTCCAGCGCCATGGTGCCTAAAATATTTGGGCTACCGCACTCAAAGCGCCGAGCGCTATGGGCTGGCTCCCAGCTTTCACGGGTGTAATCGCCCATGTGTTCGAGCATGTGCCAGCCAAATTCCTGCAACCGCAGGTGAGGGCGAAGCTCAGGGCGACAATAGAACACGCCCAGGCCTTCAGGGCCCAGCATCCACTTATGGCCGTCGGCCATGGCGAAGTCGCATTCATAAGCCTGCACATCGAAAGGGGCGGCCCCTAAGTGCTGAATGGCATCCACGCAAAACAAGACATCCAGCTCGCGGCAGCCTTGGCCCAGCTTGACCAAGTCCATCTTCAGGCCGCTGGCATATTGCACGGCGCTGATAGCCATCAACCGGGTGCGCGGGCCACAGGCGGCCAGCAGGGCGGCTTCAGGGTCTTCACCCGCCAAGCTGACCTTGATCACGTCTACGCCCTGGGGGGCCAGTGCTTCCCAGACGATCCGGTTGGACGGGAACTCTTCATCGCTGATGACCACTTGGTCGCCCGTTTTCCATTCAAGCCCGAACGCCACGAAGGACAGCGCCTCGGAGGTATTTTTCACCAAGGCGATATCGTCGCTGGACGCGGCGTTGAGCAACCGCTGCAAGCGCTCGCGCAAACGTTGCTCTACCTGTAGCCAGTCGGGGTAGTCTCGGGCCCCGGTGAGGACGTTCTCTTGGGCAAAACGCGCCACGGCGTCAGCGCTGCGCTTGGGCCATGGCGACACCGCCGCATGGTTGAGGTACAACAGGCCTGGGGCCTGGGGGAATTCCTCTAAAAACCTGGACATATGTGGTTGATCCGTGCAATTTGACGCCAATTAGGCATAATACCCGCTTCGATTGAGCCCGGTCCGTGTATGCAAAAAGAACCTCGAAAGGTCCGCGAATTTCGCCGTAGGGAACAGGAAATCCTCGACACGGCCCTCAAGCTGTTTCTGGAACAGGGCGAGGACAGCGTTACGGTGGAAATGATCGCCGATGCCGTGGGCATCGGCAAAGGGACGATTTACAAGCACTTTAAGTCCAAGGCGGAAATTTACCTGCGCCTGATGCTCGATTATGAGCGGGACCTGAATACCTTGTTACAGTCCTCGGACCTGGACCGTGACAAAGAAGCCTTGTCCCGGGCGTACTTCGAGTTTCGCATGCGCGACCCGCAGCGTTATCGACTGTTTGATCGCTTGGAAGAAAAAGTGGTCAAGGGCAGCCAGGTACCCGAACTGGTTACCGAATTGCATAGCATACGCGCTTCGAACTTTGACCGGCTGACCCAGCTGATCAAGGGCCGTATCGACGAAGGCAAGCTTGAAGACGTACCACCGTATTTCCACTATTGCGCCGCGTGGGCCTTGGTGCATGGCGCGGTTGCGCTGTATCACTCTCCGTTCTGGAGCAATGTGCTGGAAGACCAGGAAGGGTTTTTCCAATTCCTGATGGACATCGGCGTGCGCATGGGCAACAAGCGCAAGCGCGACGGGGATAGCCACTCGTAGGGGCGAGCACAAGCTCGCGAAGATACGACACAGGCAACCCATGACGCACGGTTCGTCAGCGTTACTGGCTTCTACAGCAAATGAAACATCACCACCGTGCCTACTAACAGAGCCCCAGCCGCTATAAGTTGCAAGCGCACATTTCTTTCCAGGCGCGCCGCCAAGCGGGTTTCCCCGGCATCGCGAGCCTGCTGCAACTCATTCAGGCGCAGCAGGCTGACCCGTGCCAGCAGTGCACCGGCGGCCACCGTTGCCCCAATCTGCCATTGCGCAAGCCGAGGCGCTGTTTCCAGGCCAGGGTAACGGGCCTTGAACTCCATTACCGTACACAGCACCAGCGCGCCTAGACACGCCCAAGCCACGCCGCATGCCCGCCGGGCCCTGGGCAGGTGACCGGTATTCGCAGCGCTAGCCCCCAACGCCAGGCAGCAGCCCAAGGCCGCCAGCGTGCTACCGTAAAGAAAAGTTATGGAGTTCATCGGGGTTTCGTTCGGCGCCTTTGGTAATAGGGGGTATGATAGCGACCTTCCTGAAACACTGATAATCCATCCAGCCCTTTTGGGCGCTCGGGCCACATGCTTAGCACTGAACTCAAATCCTCTATCCAGGGCGCGTATAGCCGTTTTCTCGAAGCCAAGGGGTTAAAAGCCCGTTATGGTCAGCGGCTGATGATCGCTGAAGTAGCCAGGGCCTTGGGCGCGGTGCCCTGCGACGAAGAGGGCAGGCGCACGGGTGACCCGGCTGTGGTCGCCGTTGAGGCCGGCACCGGTACCGGTAAAACGGTTGCCTACAGCCTGGCGGCCATTCCCGTGGCCAAGGCCGCGGGCAAGCGCTTGGTTATCGCCACCGCCACGGTCGCGCTGCAAGAACAGATCGTCCATAAAGACCTGCCCGACATCATGCGTAACGCAGGCCTGAACTTCAGCTTCGCCTTGGCCAAGGGCCGGGGTCGCTACCTGTGCCTGTCCAAGCTGGATGCCTTGCTGCAAGAAGGGCAGGCGCAGAACGCAACCGCACAGTTGTTCGAAGACGAAGGCTTTTCCATTGACGTGGACGAAGCCAGCCTCAAGCTGTTTACCAAGATGATCGAAAAGCTGGCGGGCAACCGCTGGGACGGGGACCGTGATAGCTGGCCAGAAGCCTTGGAAGACCCTACCTGGGCCCGGCTGACCACCGACCATAGCCAGTGCACCAACCGCCACTGCCCGAACTTCCAGCAGTGCGCGTTCTATCGAGCGCGGGAAGGCATGGGCAAGGTCGACGTGATCGTCACTAACCATGACATGGTACTGGCCGACCTCGCCCTCGGTGGCGGGGCCGTGCTGCCCGACCCCAGGGACACCCTGTACGTCTTCGACGAAGGCCATCACCTGCCGGATAAAGCCATCGGCCACTTCGCCCACTTTACCCGGTTGCGCTCCACCGCCGACTGGCTGGAGCAAACCGCCCGCAACCTCACCAAGCTGTTGGCTCAGCACCCGCTGCCCGGTGACCTGGGCAAGTTGATCGAGCAAGTGCCAGAGCTGGCCCGCGAGCTTAAGGCCCAGTTGCAGTTTATGTTCGGCGCCTGCGAGCAACTGGCCGATTTTCGCCCTGGCGAGGACATGGAAGGGCGCGAGCGGCCGCGGCATCGCTTTGTCGCTGGTGTGGTGCCAGAGCATATTCGCGAGATGGGTGCTGAGCTCAAACAAGGCTTTGCCCGCCTGACCGACCTCTATACCCGCCTGGCCGAACTGCTCAAGGAAGGCATGGAAGGGGAGAAGAACATCGGCATCGCCAGCCACCAGGCCGAGGAGTGGTACCCCCTGTTCGGCAGCCTGCTGGCCCGCGCCCAAGGTAGTTGGGAGTTATGGGTGGCCTTTACCGCTGAAGATCCCGAAGGCAGCCCGCCCATGGCCCGCTGGCTTACCCTGGTGGAAGTCGGCTCGATGCACGACCTGGAAGTCAACGCCAGCCCGATTCTTGCGGCGGAGATGCTGCGGCGCAACCTCTGGAATGTCGCTTTTGGCGCCCTGGTTACGTCTGCCACCCTGACCGCGCTTGGGCGTTTCGATCGTTTCCGCATGCGCGCCGGGCTGCCACGCGACGCGGTCACTGCCGTTGTTCCCAGCCCTTTTCACCATGCCGACGCCGGCGTGTTGCGGGTGCCAGACCTACGCGCCGACCCGCGGGACGCGCCGGCCCATACCGCGGCGATCATCCGCGACCTGCCAGGCTTGGTGGAGGGTTCACGCGGCTCACTGGTGCTGTTTTCGTCCCGGCGGCAGATGCAGGACGTATTCGACGGCCTCGACCGCGAATGGCGCCGCCAGGTGTTTATCCAAGGCAACCTGTCCAAGCAGGAAACCCTTAATAAGCACAAGGCTCGCGTGGATGGCGGCGAGAGTAGCGTGCTGTTCGGCCTGGCGAGCTTCGCCGAAGGCGTGGACCTGCCAGGGGCCTACTGCGAGCATGTGGTCATCGCCAAGATTCCCTTTGCGGTGCCAGACGATCCGGTAGAAGCGGCGCTGGCGGAATGGATCGAGGCCCGTGGCGGCAACCCGTTCATGGAAATCGCGGTGCCAGATGCCTCCTTGCGGCTGATCCAGGCCTGCGGTCGGTTGCTGCGCACCGAGCAGGACCGCGGCATGATCACCTTGCTGGATCGCCGCGTGGTCACTCAGCGTTACGGCAAGGCTATCCTGGATGCGTTGCCTCCGTTCCGCCGGGAGATCGGCTGAGGTGTTATCGCCGCCCGCCTGCATGGGCGGCTTCACAAAGCCGCTAATCGCTGAAACAATGCGCAGCAATTTTATCGCCCTCCGCTGGAGTAGCGCTTGCTGATACAAGGCCATTATTCCCTGGAATTCGAAGCGGTGCGTGATGCATTCGCCGCCCTGTTCGAGGATCGCCAAGAGCGCGGTGCGGCTTTGTGCGTGCAAGTCAATGGCGAAACGGTCATCGACGTGTGGGCCGGTACCCGGGACAAAGACGGCGCTGAGGCCTGGCACACCGATACGATCGTCAACCTGTTCTCGTGCACCAAAACCTTCACCGCGGTAGCCGTGTTGCAGCTTGCCGCCGAGGGCAAGTTAAGCCTGGATGCGCCCGTGGCTCGCTACTGGCCGGAGTTCGCCGCCAACGGCAAAACCTCGATCACCGTTCGGCAGTTGTTAAGTCATCGAGCGGGGTTGCCCGCGTTGCGTGAGCTGTTGCCCGCCGAAGCCCTTTATGACTGGGAGGCCATGACCACGGCGTTGGCCGCCGAACAGCCCTGGTGGGTGCCAGGTACCGCCCATGGTTACGCAGCCATGACCTACGGCTGGTTGTTGGGTGAGCTGATTCGCCGGGTCGACGGGCGCTCGCCAGGTCAAGCCATCGTCGAGCGGGTAGCGGCGCCCCTGGGGCTGGATTTTCATATAGGGCTGGCCGACAACGAATTTCATCGCGTGGCCCATGTGGCGCGAAGCAAAGGCAACCCAGGGGACGAAGCTGCCCAGCGGCTATTGCACGTGACCTTGCGCGAACCCCAGGCGCTTAGCACCCGTGCATTTACCAACCCGCCGTCGATTCTTACCAGTACCAACAAGCCTGAGTGGCGACGCATGGAGCAACCCGCCGCCAATGGGCATGGCAATGCGCGCAGCCTGGCGGGCTTCTACCAAGGGTTGCTGGACGGCGAATTGCTCGACGGCGAATGGCTCGATGAGCTGACCCGCGAGCATAGCCTTGGTGATGACCTGACGCTGCTTACGCCTACCCGCTTTGGCCTGGGCTGCATGCTGGATCAGCCCGCCCGTGCCAACGCCACGTTTGGCATGGCCGCGAGCGCGTTCGGGCACCCAGGCGCAGGTGGGTCGGTAGGCTTTGCCGACCCCTATCATGGCGTAGCCTTTGGTTTTGTGACCAATACCTTGGGGCCCTACGTTTTGATGGACCCCCGTGCCCAACGCCTGGCGCAGGCGGTAGCCAATTGTGTGTAGGAATCGGCAAACTGGCGCGACCGACGGTAATCCACTCAGCCTCGAATGTTCTACCATCCAATCAACAATTTAAGCGGGTTTGTTAACCCGATTTATTGACTTTACTTTCCGGATCGATCATGTACGCCAAGAAGACTCTCGCTTTCGCACTGTGCCTGGCTATCACCGGCTGTGCCCACACCTCGCAGGAAGCGCCGTCCAACCCTAATGCGGGCTGGTGGCCGTTCGGCGAGCCGTTCGGCAAGGAGGCCCCCGCCAAGGAGGTCGCCAAGGACAACAGCGTAGAGCAGGCTGTACAGGATCGCGTTGCCAAGGCCGATGCGGCGTCCGACGTTAAGGCGGGTAGCGAGGGCCGCTGGTGGTGGCCGTTCGGTAATAGCGACAAGCCAACCGCTGCGACCAACCCTAAAGGGGCACCGGCGTCTGCCATCGCCGCGGCGGCCAAGGTTGACCCGGCCGTCACCCAGGCTTGGATGGACGCCTATGAGCCGAAATTGCGTGAAGCGATTCGCGGCAGCAAATTCGAGCTGCAGCGCGGCGAAAGTATGTTCGTGGTCACCGCGCCGGTAGACGGCTCGTTCAACCCTGACCGCCCAGCCATGTTGTTGCCCGTATCCCTGGGGCCTATCACCAATGTGGCCAAGGCCCTGGAGGGCGACACCAAGACGTCCGTGCTGATTCTGGGACATGCCGATTCCTCCGGTGCGGCGGACCTGAACAAAAAGGTCAGCCTGGAGCGTGCGCAGTCCATCGCAGCGATTTTCCGCCTAAGTGGCTTGCAACGTAACCGCCTCAGCCTGCGTGGCATGGGCGCGGTCGTGCCTCGCGCGGCTAACGACAGCCCGGCTGGGCGCTCGCTCAATCGCCGCGTGGAAATGCTGGTGACCCCAGATAGCGGCATGGCTATGTTGATGGCCAAATATGACCAGCCCACGCCGGTAGCAGCGGCTTTGGTGGCGCTGCAGGATGTAAAAGCACTGCCAGATGTGCCTAAGGCTGCCCCTGCGTCACCTGCCAACAAAACCGCCGGCGCCAAGAAGGCTTCGAGCAAGCCTGCGACCGCCGCCAAAAAGAAAGCAGCGCCAGCCAAGAAAGTGGCAGCCAAAAAGCCCGCTGCTGACCAGCAAGCCAAGAACTGACCAGGCCGCCACCGATGAGCAAATCCCTGGCCGATATGCGCCGTGACTATACCCGTCATGGCCTTACCGAAAGCGAAGCGCCAGCGGACCCGCTGTTGCTGTTTCGACAATGGTTCAACGAGGCGGTAGAAACTGAGCAACTGCCGGTCGAAGCCAATGCCATGACCTTGGCTACGGTCGACAGCGAGGGGCGTCCGCATTGCCGGGTGCTACTGCTCAAGGGCCTGGATGACCAGGGCTTTACCTTCTTTACCAACTACGAAAGCGCAAAGGGCCAGCACCTGGCCTTGAACGCGTTCGCGGCCATGACCTTCTTCTGGCCCACCTTGGAGCGCCAGGTGCGCATCGAAGGGCGGGCGCTCAAGGTAGCGGCGGCGGAGTCCGAAGCCTATTACCAGGTGCGCCCTCTAGGCAGCCGCATCGGCGCCTGGGCTTCGCCCCAAAGCCGGCCGATTGCAGACCGCGCGGAGTTGGAAGGGCTGCTCGAGGCGACCCGCGAACGCTTCGGAGACACCCCCCCCACTTGCCCTGAGCATTGGGGCGGTTATCGCCTGGTGCCGGACCGGATCGAATTCTGGCAGGGGCGCTCTAGCCGCCTTCATGACCGCCTGGATTACCGCCTGCACCATGGCACCTGGGAGCGGCAACGTCTGGCACCCTGACCAGTGCTTACCCGTGTGTCCGTAAATCCACTTCAAAATATCCGCGTTTCGTGCCACGCTTCGGAAGACGGTGTCTAATAGCCGTATGTCCTACGGAGTGTGATCCATGCGTAATTCTGTTGTTCTAGCGACCTGTTTCACGGCCATGACCCTGCTGCTGGGTGGCTGTACGTCTAACCTGACCGGTGACTCTTACTCGCGAGATGAAGCGCGCCGCGTGCAAACCGTGCGCATGGGTACCATCGAATCCCTGCGCCCTGTAAAAATCGAGGGTACCAAAACGCCTATCGGTGGTGGCGCGGGCGCCATCGTCGGCGGTGTAGCGGGCAGCGCGGTAGGTGGGGGGCGTGGCAGCATCGTGGCGGCGGTCATCGGCGCCGTGGCCGGCGGCCTGTTGGGATCGGCGACCGAAGAAGGCCTGACCCGTGCCCAGGGCGTGGAAATCACCGTACGCGAAGACGACGGCAGTACCCGTGCCTATGTGCAGCAGGTGCAAGAGAATGAGATCTTTCGGGTGGGCGAGCGGGTACGCATCATGACCGTGGACGGTACCAGCCGCGTCAGCCACTGATACTTGGTTGATAGGCAAGTAGCATGGCGCCCATCATGGGGCCGCCATGCTCGATTTCAGGCGGTTCGCTTGCTGGTGGCAGCCATGATCAGGTAACCGCCTACTGCTGCCAGGAAGGAACCAGTAAGAATGCCCATGCGGTCTTGGCCCGCATAAATGCTGGTGGCTGGGTCGAAGGCCAATGAGCCCACGAAGATGCTCATGGTAAAACCGATGCCACACAGCACCGCCACACCCAGCAACTGCCCCCAATTGGCGCCACTGGGCAACGCGGCCAGCCCAGCGCGTACAGCTAGCCACGTCAGCCCAAACACACCCAGGGTTTTACCTACCAGCAACCCCAGGGTGATTCCCAGTGGCACCGAATGAGTAAAGCTTTCAAGGCTCACACCTGCCAGGGAAATACCGGCGTTGGCAAAGGCGAACAGTGGCAGAATCCCATAGGCCACCCAAGGGTGCAGGGCATGTTCCAAGCGTAGCAATGCAGGTGCTTGCTCAGCGTCGCCGCCGCGTAGCGGGATAAAGAACGCCAGCGCCACCCCGGCCAGGGTGGCATGTACACCGCTTTTCAGTACGCACACCCACAGCACCAAGCCAATCAGCAAATAAGGCGCCAGGTGCCGAACGCCTGCGCGGTTCAGGCCCAGCAAGGCAACCAGGCAGCCCGTGGCCAACATCAGTGAAACAGTGGACAGGGCCCCGGAGTAGAACACCGCGATAATCACGATGGCGCCCAAGTCGTCGATAATGGCGAGGGTCATCAGAAAAAGTTTGAGCGAGGCAGGCACGCGCTTGCCTAGCAAGGCCAGCACCCCTAGGGCGAAGGCAATGTCGGTTGCGGTTGGAATCGCCCACCCTGCGGCGGCGGCCGGGTCTTGGTGGTTCAACGCCCAGTAGATCAGGGCAGGAATTGCCATGCCACCCAGCGCGGCCATGCCGGGCAATACGACCTGGGAGGGCTTAGCCAAGTGGCCTTGAAGCATCTCCCGTTTGACCTCAAGCGCAATCAACAGAAAGAACAGGGCCATCAGCCCGTCGTTGATCCACAACAACAAGGGCTTGGCCAATTCCAGCGGCCCTAGCCGCAGCCACACCGGTATGTCTAGAAACCCCATGTACCCTGCCGAAGCGGGGGAGTTGTTGGCCACCAAGGCGAGTATCGCGGCAATGATCAATAGCAGGCCACCGGTGGCCTCCATCGCAAAGAATTTACGAAGTGAAAGACGTACTGGCATGGCGCCCTCCCAGGTCTGTAGGCTGAAAAGGGGCGTACCCTAACCCGCGCTGGCCGCCCTAAAAAGAAAAAGTATAAGCTTATAGCCCTGAGAAACACCGTAAGGCCTCGTGTTTACGGGGGTTTTCAGCGGTTTTCTCAAACCGTTTCTGTTCATGTATAGGCTTGTTCGCAGCAGCGAACCAGGCCAGCCAAAGGGTTTTTCATGACTGACCGTACCTGGGCGCTGGATGCCATTCGCCTGATCGAGGCTGATTTCCAACGAAGCGCCGACACTCACCTGATTCCCTTCGTGTTGCCGGGGTTCCCGGGCATTGACCTGTATTTCAAGGATGAATCGAGCCATCCCACGGGCAGCCTGAAGCATCGTTTGGCGCGCTCGTTGTTTCTCTACGCGCTCTGTAATGGCTGGCTCAAACCTGGCAAGCCTGTAATAGAAGCGTCCAGTGGGTCCACGGCGATTTCCGAGGCCTACTTCGCCCGCCTCTTGGGGCTGCCCTTTATCGCAGTGATGCCAGCGTCTACCTCACAGGTGAAGATTAAGCAGATCGCCTTCTATGGCGGCCAGAGCCATTTGGTAGAAGACCCGACCCAGATTCACCAGGCCTCGCTGGAGCTGGCAGCGCGCACCGGCGGGCATTTCATGGACCAGTTCCTGTATGCCGAACGGGCCACTGACTGGCGGGCCAATAACAACATCGCCGAATCCATTTTTCAGCAAATGCGCCTGGAACGGCACCCGGAACCACGTTGGCTGGTAGCAAGCCCCGGTACCGGTGGCACGGTGGCGACCCTGGGCCGTTACGTACGCTACCGCCAACACCGCAGCCGTGTGCTCTGCGCCGACGCCGAGCGCTCGGTTTTTTTCGAAGCCTACCGCAGTGGCGATCACAGCCTGACCTTGCCTCACGGCTCCTGCATCGAAGGCATTGGCCGTCCGCGGGTGGAACCCTCGTTCATGCCGGGGGTAATCGATAGCATGGTCAAGGTGCCTGATGCGTTGAGCCTGGCAGCGATGCACTACTTGAGCGACCACTTGGGCCGCCGCGTAGGGGCATCCAGTGGTACCAACCTGATAGGCGCGCTGGCGGCGGCGAGCAAGATGAAGGAGGAGGGCCTTAGTGGTTCTATCGTCACACTGCTATGTGACAGCGGCGAGCGCTATTTGAGTACCTACTACAACGAGCAGTGGTTGGCCGCCCAAGGCTTTGGCCTGGTAGCGCCAGGCCAGGAGGTTCGAGCGGCGGTGGAAGAGGGCGCGCCCTTGCCAGCGTCCGTGCTGGCTCACACTGCCTAAAGGCTGGGTCAGGCCCCCAACGCGTCTCGGGCTACGGCTTCGGCGATACGAATGCCATCAACGCCAGCGGAGAGAATGCCACCGGCGTAGCCCGCGCCTTCGCCGGCGGGGAATAGCCCTTTAAGGTTCAGGCTCTGGAAGGCTTCGTTGCGTGTGATGCGCAGAGGGGACGAAGTACGCGTCTCGATACCCGTAAGTACCGCGTCGTGCATGCTGTAGCCTTTGATCTGGCGATCGAAGGCCGGTAGCGCTTCACGAATGGCTTCAATAGCAAAATCAGGCAGCGCGGCGGCCAGGTCCACCAAGGCCACGCCTGGTTTGTAGGAAGGCTCCACGCTGCCCAAGGCCGGTGAGGGCCGCCCGGCGAGAAAATCCCCCACCAATTGCCCGGGGGCATGATAGCTGCTACCCCCCATCACGTAGGCGGCTGCTTCCAATTGCTCTTGCAGTTCGATACCCGCCAGCGGCCCGCCTGGGTAATCCCGCTCTGGAGATATACCCACCACCAAACCCGAGTTGGCGTTGCGCTCGTTACGGGAGTACTGGCTCATACCGTTGGTGACCACGCGCCCCGGCTCGGAGGTAGCGGCCACCACGGTGCCGCCTGGGCACATGCAGAAGCTATACACCGAGCGGCCGTTGCTGGCGTGGTACACCAGTTTGTAATCGGCGGCGCCCAGCTTGGGGTGCCCGGCATACTTGCCCAGGCGGGCTTTGTCGATGACTGACTGCGGGTGTTCGATCCGAAAGCCCACCGAGAACGGCTTGGCTTCCATGAATACCCCACGTTGGTGCAGCATGCGGAAGGTATCGCGCGCGCTATGGCCGAGCGCCAAGACCACCTGGCGCGAAAGCAATTGCTCGCCACTGGCCAGTTGTACGCCCTGTACCCGGTCGCCCTCGATCAGTAGGTCTGTCACCTTGGACTCAAAGCGGATCTCGCCGCCCAGCGCGGTGATCTGCTGACGCATGTTTTCCACCATGCCAGTCAGGCGGAAGGTGCCGATATGGGGCTTGTTGACGTAGAGGATTTCGTCCGGCGCGCCAGCCTTTACGAACTCTTCCAGTACCTTGCGGCCATGATGCTGCGGGTCACGAATCTGGCTGTAAAGTTTGCCATCGGAAAACGTCCCCGCGCCGCCTTCGCCGAACTGCACGTTGGAATCAGGGTTCAGCTCGCCCTTGCGCCACAGGCCCCAAGTGTCTTTGGTGCGCTGGCGCACTTCCTTGCCTCGCTCCAGCACGATCGGCCGAAAGCCCATTTGCGCGAGCAATAGCGCGGCAAAGATGCCACAAGGGCCGAACCCCACCACGAGCGGGCGGGGACCGGCGCCGTCAGCTGCTGCCTGGCCCACGAACCGGTAGGTCATGTCAGGGGCGGGCACCAGATTATGGTCGTCGGCAAACCGCTGAAGCAGCGCGGCTTCATTGACCACGGCCACGTCCACCGCATAGATGAACAGCAACTCGCTGTTTTTTTTGCGAGCGTCATAGCTACGTTTGAAGATACTGACGCTCAGCAGCTCGGCATCGGTAATGCCAAGGCGCTGCACGATTGCCTGGCGCAGCGCGCCCTCGGAATGGTCCAGGGGGAGTTTGAGTTCGGTAATTCGTAGCATGGGAGATCCAGTGACCGGCGCCAAGGCGTGGCGCAATAGCAAGGCGGCGATTATACCCGTCCGGCGCGCTACAGCCACCGCCAGCCGCCAGAACGGCTCAGTGCTTCTGGCGTCAGTTCGCTTGAGCCGCGCCTTCGTAGGCGCACCCACGCTGGACCTGATCATCGATACGCAGTTCCGCAGCCAGGAAGCTAACCCGCTCACCGCTAACGCAGCGTTGCGGGGCTACCCAAAGCTCGATGTGCTGATGGTTTGCGTCGCTGCTCAGGCTGCTGCCACCACCGGGCATCTGCTCGATCAAATAGGGTACTGCCAAGTCTGGCTGGCCCTCGCGCACCAGTTTCATGCCTTTGATATTGGCTCGCACCGACCAGTTCTGGCCTTCGGCGTAGAAACGGGTGACCTTGAAGTTGGCATCCTTGCAGGCGCCACTGGCGCGCTCGACCCGATAAAGGTTTTGCAAATTAAGCTTGCCGGGTACGCCCTCCACCGTATTGCCATCGAACCGCCCACGCACATCGGCGAACAGGCCATCAGGGCCGGCGGCCAAATCCCGTGCTTCCTGTGCGATACCCGTGTTGCCTTGATCATCCACCACAAAGGTACGGGCTGAACCGCAGGGGGCGAACAACAACTGGCCAGCAGCCTCGCGCACGGTGCCCTGCATCCGGGTTTGCCCAGAGAGCGTAGGCTCCGGCGCGCTGTGCAACGCCCCCATCAGTTGGCAACCGGCGAACAGCGGCAATAAGGTAGCAAGCACCAGCGGGCGAACAGCAAACATCGTCGACCTCCACGTAAACAGGCGCTCACGTTATCACGGTTGGTAGTCGTCGTAAGGGAGCCCTGTTCGGCTTTCAGCCTTCGAACAGGGCACTGGTCGCTCAACCCCCCAAATACGCATCCCTGACCTTCGGGTCCACCAGCAGCTCGGCCCCTGTCCCCGTCATCACCACCCGGCCGTTCTCCAGCACATAGGCACGGTCCGCCACTTTCAGCGCCTGGTTAGCGTTCTGCTCCACCAAAAAAACCGTGACCCCGTCCTGACGCAGTTGCTCGATAATGTCGAAGATCTGTTGAATGATGATTGGCGCCAAGCCCAAGGAAGGCTCATCCAGCAACAGCAAGCGTGGCTTGCTCATCAACGCACGGCCAATGGCAAGCATCTGCTGCTCGCCCCCAGACATAGTGCCACCGCGCTGGTTGTAGCGCTCCTTTAACCGTGGGAACAGCCCTAGCACTTTATCCAACTGCGCCTGGTAGTCCCCTTTATCGGTAAAAAAACCGCCCATGGCCAGGTTCTCTTCCACGGTAAGCCGAGCGAATACTCGACGCCCTTCAGGGACCACCGCAATACTCTTGCGCATGATCTGGGCCGATTCCAGCCCTACCAGTTCTTCCCCCAGGTAACGAATGCTACCCGCCTGTGCCCGGGGCGCGCCGCATAGGGTCATAAGCAGGGTGGACTTGCCCGCGCCGTTGGCGCCGATCAGGGTGACGATTTCACCCTGGCGGATCTCCACATTCACCTCATGGAGTGCCTGGATCTTCCCGTAAAAGGTCGATACGTTCTCGAACTGCAGCATCTCAGGCTTCCCCCAGGTAGGCTTTGATCACAGCGGGGTTGTCCCGGATCTGCTCAGGCGAGCCATCGGCCAGGGGGGTGCCCTGATTGATGACCACGATATGGTCGGAGATGCTCATCACCAGCTTCATGTCATGCTCGATCAACAGCACCGTGGCGTTGTAGTCCGCGCGCAACACACCAATCAGCGTCTTGAGCTCATCGGTTTCCCGAGGGTTGAGCCCGGCGGCCGGTTCGTCGAGCATTAGAATGCGAGGCCGGGTCATCATGCAGCGGGCGATTTCCAGGCGCCGCTGCTGGCCGTAGGCCAAGGTACCCGCTGGCCTATTGGCCACGTCTTTGAGGTTAACGCGCTCCAGCCAATGCTCGGCATACTCCATGGCTTCGCGTTCGCTGCGGCGAAAGCTCGGGGTTTTGAACAGCCCGGCCAGGAAGTTGGTATTCAGGTGCCGATGCTGGGCGATCAGCAGGTTTTCTACGGCGGTCATGTCCTTGAACAGGCGCACGTTCTGGAAGGTACGGACCACGCCTTTGCGGGCAATGACATGGCCGGGCAGCCCTTGGACGTCCTCGCCTTCCAGCACGATGCGCCCACCCGAGGGCCGATAGAAACCGGTCAGGCAGTTGAATACGGTGGTTTTGCCTGCGCCGTTGGGCCCGATCAGCGAAACCACTTGTTTTTCCTTTACGGTCAAGGCCACGCCATTGACCGCCAGCAGCCCGCCAAAGCGCATGGACAGGTCGCTCACTTGCAAGATGTCACGGCTCATCGACGCAGCTCCATGTGGGGGCGTTGCATAGGCAGCAGGCCCTGCGGGCGCCACACCATCATCAGCACCATCAAGGCACCAAACATCAACATGCGGTAATCACTGAATTCCCGCATCAATTCAGGCAGCAGGATCATCACGATCGCCGCGAGAATCACCCCGAGCTGCGAGCCCATGCCTCCTAGCACCACGATCGCCAGGATGATGGCCGACTCGATAAAGGTGAAGGATTCAGGCGTCACCAGCCCCTGACGTGCGGCGAAGAAGCTACCGGCGAAGCCGGCGAAGGCCGCGCCCAAGGTAAAGGCCGAAAGCTTGATGACCGTAGGGTTCAGCCCCAAGGCTCGGCAGGCGATCTCGTCTTCACGCAAGGCTTCCCAGGCACGCCCGATGGGCATGCGCAGTAACCGATTGATCACGAACAGGGCCACCAGCGCCAGCAGCAAGGCGATCAGGTAGAGGAAGATGACTTTGTCCGCCGGGTTGTATTCCAGGCCAAAGTACTGGTGGAAGGTTTGCGCGCCCTCCGCGGCGCGGCGGTCGAAGCTCAGGCCGAACAAGGTAGGCTTGTCGATGCCGCCAATGCCGTTCGGGCCACCGGTGATGCTGGTGAGGTTACGCAGGAAGATCCGGATGATCTCACCGAACCCCAGGGTAACGATGGCAAGGTAATCGCCGCGCAGCCTGAGCACCGGGAAACCGAGCAGGAAGCCGAACAGTGCCGCGAGCAGGCCGGCCAGCGGCAGGCATTCCCAGAAGCTCAGGCCCAGGTAGTGGGACAGTAGCGCGTAGCTGTAGGCCCCTACCGCATAAAAGCCTACATAACCTAAGTCGAGCAGGCCGGCGAGCCCTACGACGATGTTCAGGCCAAGGCCCAGCATCACGTAAATCAACACCAGGGTGGCGATATCCACCGCGCCCCGCGAGCCAAAGAAGGGCCAGGCAAATGCCAGCACAATCAACGCGGCCAGGCCCCAGCGCTGGGTGCTCGGCAGCGTGAGCCAGTTGCTGACATGCGCGGGCAACAAGGGCCCACGCCCGGCCTTGGTGGCACCGCCACGGTTGGCGAACAGTACCCGAATGAACAGGGCCACGGAGCACAGCGCGATCACGATGAGGGTGGTAGTATCCGCGCCCTGTACTTGCAGGGTTACCCCGGAGAACACCAGCTTCAAGCCGAATACCGGGTAGGCCACGGCCCACACCAGCAACGCGCTGAATAGCGCGGTTTTGATGGACTTGCTCATACCTTTTCAACCTCCGGGCGACCGAGAATACCGGTCGGGCGGAACAGCAGCACCAGCACCAGCAGGCCAAAAGCGACCACGTCTTTGTATTGGTCGCCAAAGACATCGGCGCCAAAGGCTTCGGCCACGCCTAACACCAGCCCACCGAGCATGGCGCCAGGGATGCTGCCGATGCCGCCAAGCACCGCCGCGGTAAAGGCTTTGAGCCCCACCAAAAACCCTGCGCTTGGGTTGATCACACCGTATTGCATGCTCAGCAGCATGGCTGCCACCGCCGCCAGGGCTGCGCCTATCACGAAGGTCAGGGCGATCACGCCGTTGGTATTGATGCCCAGCAGGCTGGCCATTCTCATGTCTTCAGCGCAGGCACGGCAGGCGCGGCCCATGCGAGAACGTGATATGAACAACGTAAGGCCGTACATCGCCGCCAGGGTGACCACGAATACAAGAATTTGCATGTAGGAAATCAGCACTTCCTGCGAGCCGCCTGGGCCAAAGCTGATGTTGCCGGGCAGCAGGTTAGGAATGGCGAAGTTGCCAGAACCCTGGGAAAGCTGCACCGCGTTCTGCAGGAAAATCGACATACCGATGGCCGAAATCAGCGGAATCAGGCGGTTGCTGTTGCGCAGCGGGCGGTAGGCCATGCGTTCGATACTGTAACCATAGGCGCTGGTGACCAGGATCGCGGCGGCGAAGCCGGCGATCATCAGCACGGGCAGGCTGTGAATGCCAAGCATGGCAAGGCCTGCAAGCGCCATGAACGCTACATAGGAGCCGATCATGTACACCTCGCCATGGGCGAAGTTGATCATGCCGATGATGCCGTAGACCATGGTGTAGCCAATGGCGATCAACGCATACGTGCTGCCAACGGTCAGGCCGTTAACCAGCTGTTGCAGGTAGTGATAAATCTCGGGCATCTGCCGCTCCTAAAAACCTGTCTGCATTTCCCCTGCGAACACGCCGGTGAACCGCGTTTAACGGTTTTAAGATTTTCAGGGAAAGCCTGGGGCGGCTCGCGGCCCAGGCTCTGGTGCTCTTAAAACAAAGCCCACTGCAAGGGGCAGTGGGCTCTGGGAACCAACGCCAGGGTTACTTCGCTTCGGTTTTAGGCGCGTTGAAGTGCCACTCGTACACCACGAACTGGAAGTTTTTCAAATCGCCCTTGGCGTCGTAGCTCAGCTCGCCCATGGGCGTTTTGAACGTGCCAGCGTGGATGGCTTCGGCTACCTTGGCAGCCTCTTCGCTCTTGGCGGCCTTGATACCTTCAGCAATGATTTGCACAGCGGTGTAGGACGGGAAAACGAACGGGCCGCTTGGGTCCTCTTTTTTGTCTTTGAACGCCTGGGTCAGTGCCTGGTTGGCGGGGTCTTGATCGAAGGATTTGGGCAAGGTGACCAGCAGGCCTTCTGAGGCGTTGCCTGCGATTTGCGAGATGGAGTCGTTGCCCACGCCTTCTGGGCCCATGAACTTGGCGTTCAGGCCTTTTTCTTTGGACTGACGCAGGATCTGGCCCAACTCTGGGTGGTAACCACCGTAGTAAACGAAGTCCACATTGGCCTGCTTGAGCTTGGCGATCAGCGAGGAGAAGTCTTTGTCACCCGCGTTTATGCCTTCGAAAACGGCTACCTTGACGCCTTTACCTTCGAGAGTTTGCTTGACCGCGGTAGCGATGCCTTCACCGTACTGTTGTTTGTCATGAATCACCGCCACGGTCTTGGGTTTAACGTGATCGGCAATGTAGTTGCCGGCGGCCGGGCCCTGGGCGCTATCGAGCCCGATCGTGCGGAAGACCATCTTGTAGCCACGGCTGGTGATGTCCGGGCTGGTGGCGGCTGGGGTGATCATGACGATGCCTTCGTCTTCGTACACGTCCGACGCCGGTTGAGTGGAGCTGGAGCACAGGTGACCGACCACGAATTTCACGCCGTCGTTGACTACCTTGTTAGCCACGGCCACGGCCTGCTTGGGTTCGCACACGTCGTCGTATTCAACGGCCTCGAGCTGCTTGCCATCAACGCCGCCCTTGGCGTTGATCTGTTCAATGGCCATTTTCGCGCCACGGAACTGCATGGCACCGTATTCGGCCACCGGGCCGGTTTTCGGGCCTGCGATGCCAATCTTGATGGTGTCGGCGGCGTAGGAATAGCTCGCGGCGCCAGCCAGTACCATGGCGGCGAACAGCTTGGACAGCTTGGTAGTGTTGTGCATAGGGCTCCACTCTCGTGTTTTAGTTTTTATAGTCCGTACGGCCGGGGCCGGTGGACCGGTCATGCAGTGCCTGCCTTGGCAGGATGCACCAGAATCGGTCAACGAGTCAGCCCCTTGGGTATCACCCGGCGCAGTGTAGTTTGCACGTCGCACGGTTGAAAAGCTGAGCCGCCGCCAGGTTCTGGCGTAATGTCGCTTTTTTGAAAGTTTCTTATATATTGAGTGCGATCGCTCGCCATCCCCTCCCAGCAGAAGCCTGAATTTCCGGGGCTTTGGGCTTAGCGAGGATATTGAAACCAGGTTTTTCGCCGCTCCCTGTTGGCGTTATCATTGCGGCCTTTTCCGTTATCCAGGCCCGCTCTATGACGCAACAGACAAGCACCCTCTATGCCAAATTGCTGGGAGAAACCGCGAGAATCAGCTGGCAGGAGTTACAACCTTTCTTTGCCAAGGATGCACTGTTGTGGGTCGCCCCAGGGCTGGACCTGGTGGCGGTGGCTGAAGCCATGGCAGAGAACCATCATGGGCAAGTAAGGGCTTGGCTAGAGGCAGGCACATTAACAAAAGTAGGGGAAAGCCACGCCGCGGATTTGCTTGAGCGTGGCCCAGAGCTGTGGGCAGTGGTGGTTTCACCCTGGGTAGTGTTCCAAGAGCGTGCAAGCACGTAACGCTGCGCCCCTCAAGAGGGCACGATGTGTAAAAGCGGCCCATTGCAGGCCGCTTTCCAGGTAGGTGTTAACCGGCTACCAGGACCCGTATGGCTTCCAAGCGCAGGGCGGCTTTTTCCAACATGGCCATGCCCTGTTCGCGTTGATCGCGCAACGCCTGGATTTCACTTTCGCGAACGCTTGGGTTGATCGCCCGCAATGCGGTCAAGCGTGCGATTTCCTCATCCAGTTCATAGGCCAGGCGTTGCTGGGCTTCGGCCACCCGCTCGGCATGACGAGGCGCGACCTTGGCCTCGGCGCCGTTGATGCGCGGGGCAAGGGCATCGCGTT
The DNA here is from genome assembly GCF_057128685.1 of Pseudomonas artemisiae. Lineage (NCBI taxonomy): Bacteria > Pseudomonadati > Pseudomonadota > Gammaproteobacteria > Pseudomonadales > Pseudomonadaceae > Pseudomonas > Pseudomonas artemisiae. Next base: position 103,060 of record NZ_JBSKHS010000005.1, on the reverse strand, counting down.
GCGCCTGGATAAACTTGTTGGCGCTGCCCTTGGGCACGCTTTCAAGTTGATCGTTGAGGGTCTCGAAGGCCACGCGAGCAGAGAGGTCGTTGCCGTTGCCGTCGAGTAGGCAGCGTAGCGCCACCGGTGGCAGGAACCGCCCCAGTTGCAAGGCACGAGGGGCCACCGCCTCACTGACGTAAAGCAGCTCAAGCAACACCGTGCCGGGCTTGAGGGCTTTGTTCTTGATCAAGGCCACCGCGGTGTTACCCATGGAGCCTGACAGCACGAGGTCCATGCCACCTTGAACCATGGGGTGTTCCCACGTGAGGAACTGCATGTCTTCCCGCGACAGGGCCTGCTCGCGGTCATAGGTGATGGTCACCCCTTCGTCGTCGCCCAATGGGAAGCTGGCGTCGAGCATCTTTTCGCTGGGCTTGAGTACCAAGGCGTTTTCAGAATGGTCCTCACTGTCGATGCCAAACGCGTCGAACAGGGTTTCCATATACAACGGCAGCGCGAACTGATCGTCCTGCTCCTCGATGGCCGCCACCAGCGCCTGACCCTCACCAGCGCCCCCGGAGTTAAGCTCCAGCAGGCGGTCCCGGCCGCTGTGCAACTCGGCTTCCAGGCGTTCGCGCTCGGCCTTGGCATTGGCGATCAGGGTATCGAAGGCGGCGTCGCTGCCACCGCGCAGTAGCTCGGCCAGCTCATCACCGAAGCGTTGCTGCAGGGTGTTACCGGTAGGGCAGGTATTGAGGAATGCGTTGAGCGCTTCGTGGTACCAGCGGAACTGCCGGGCTTGGGCCGTGCCGAGGTGATAGGGCACATGGAGCTGTATCACCTGTTTTTGCCCGATACGGTCCAGGCGGCCGATGCGCTGCTCCAGCAAGTCGGGGTGAGCGGGCAAATCAAACAGTACCAGATGATGGGCGAACTGGAAGTTGCGCCCCTCAGAGCCGATTTCCGAACAGATAAGCACCTGCGCGCCATATTCTTCGTCGGCGAAGTAGGCCGCGGCGCGGTCTCGCTCAAGAATGCTCATGCCTTCATGGAAGGTGGTGGCGGGAATACCCGAGCGCACCCGCAGGGCATCTTCCAGGTCCATGGCGGTTTCGGCCTTGGCGCAGATCACCAGCACCTTGACCTTCTTCAACGCCTTGAGGGTGTCGATCAGCCAGCCTACTCGAGTATCGAAGCGCCACCAGCGGTCCTCGTCGCCTTCGGTTTGGTTGCGCTGCAGGGACACCTCTGGGTATAGCGCTTCGTAACCGCTCAGGCCGGCATACTGGGTTGGAGCGTCCAAGGCATGATGGTGCAGCTCGCGCTCGGGGAACCCCTGGATGGCCGCGCGAGTGTTGCGAAACAGCACCCGGCCGGTGCCGTGGCGGTCCAGCAGCTCGCGAATCAAGCGGGCGCTGGCTTGAACGTCGCCATCTTGCACGGCGCCCAGCAAGGCTTCGCCTTCGGCGCCCAGGAAATCATGGATGGTCTTGTGCGCCTGGGGCGACAGGCGGCCCTGATCGAGCAACTCTTGCACCGCTTCGGCGACGGGCCGGTAATGCTCGCTCTCATGGCGGAAGGCTTCGAAGTCGTGGAAGCGATTCGGGTCCAGCAGGCGCAGGCGGGCGAAGTGGCTGTCCTGACCGAGCTGCTCGGGCGTGGCGGTGAGCAGCAGCACACCAGGGATTACCTGGGCCAGCTGTTCGACCAGGGCGTACTCCGGGCTTGCCTGGGTCGGGTGCCAGACCAGGTGGTGGGCTTCGTCTACTACCAGCAAGTCCCAGCCCGCCGCGAAGAGCGCGTCTTGGGCCCGTTCAGCGTGGGTAAGCCATTCCAGGGATACCAGTGCCAGTTGAGCATCTTCAAACGGGTTGCTGGCGTCGCTTTCGAGGAAGCGCTCGGCGTCGAACAGTGCCACCTGCAGGTTAAACCGCCGGCGCATCTCCACCAGCCATTGATGTTGCAGGTTCTCGGGCACCAGGATCAGCACGCGGCTGGCACGGCCGGTCAGCAGCTGGCGATGAATCACCAGGCCGGCCTCGATGGTTTTACCCAGGCCCACTTCGTCGGCCAGCAGTACCCGTGGCGCGATACGGTCGGCCACTTCCCGGGCAATGTGCAACTGGTGTGCGATGGGTTGGGCACGGGCGCCACCCAGGCCCCAGAGCGAGGACTGGATCAGCCGGCTGCCGTGCTGCAACGTGTTGTAGCGCAGCGCGAACCATTGCAAGGGGTCGATCTGACCGGCGAACAGGCGGTCGCTGGGCAGCCGGAACTGAATGAAGTTGGACAGCTGGGTTTCTGGCAGAGTGCGAGGCTGATGCTGGGTGTCGAAGCCGTGGTACACAAGCAGGCCATCGATGTCTTCTACCTCCCGCACGGTGAGTTTCCAGCCCTCGAAGTGGGTGATCAGGTCGCCCGGTGAAAATCGCACACGGGTCAGCGGCGCGTTACGCAAAGCGTATTGCCGCGTGTCGCCGGTGGAGGGGTAGAGTACCGTGAGCAGGCGGCCATCCTGGGCAATTACCGTGCCCAGGCCGAGCTCCGCTTCGCTGTCGCTGATCCAGCGTTGTCCCGGTTGATACTGCTGCGCCATGCCTTACTCCGCCTGCCAAAAGCCGAGGATTCTAACGGATCGTTCCACCAGAACCAAAGTTGCCTGCGTAATTGTAGATCAGCCCGGGCCGATGGTCCCGACGACTGGCCTTAAGTTCGCCAGCGCCAGGTCGATGTTACGGTCAGCCAGTTCTCCGCGCGCCATGGATAGACGTACGCCGGAGCCTATGAATACAGTGCTTGGAGGCCAAATGATCCCACCTGTGACCTTACAGCCGTTCGTGCCGGTCAATCCTCAGTTGGACCCGGTCAAGCGTACCCCTGATATTCCCCCAGTGGCCGCGCCTCAGCCTGCGTCTGGCGACACTCAGATCGACCTGCGCAACCGTGAGCGCGAAGACGCCTCGTTATTGCTGCGTGAGTTCGAGCAGCGCAGGCGGCGTCAGGGTCAGGGCCGGGGCCCGGCCGAAGAGCCTATGGTAGTGCCTGGTGACGAATTGAACGCAGATAACACGGTGCCGGCCGTGGCGTTGATGGAGGCGCTACCCCGGCAGGGGCTGTGGGTGGATTTAGAGGTGTGACTGTTCAGAGGAGGGCAGAAGGGCGATGATAAGCCCCTCTCAGCCGTTAGCCATGACCATGACTGAAGACAACAACCTGCTGGATTTTACCGCCGAACGTGCTCGCCGACAGCACGACCTTAATGACAAGCGCCTGGCCGAAATGCGCCAGGCCTTCGAACAGGCCATGCCTTTGGCGGGCAAAAAGAAACCAAAGAAAAAACCAAAAAAGCGTTGACCCTGGTCAGTGGGCGGCAAGGTGTGTGCGCCTAATCTTAAGGCTCGGCAGGGTGAGCGGTTACCCTGCCGGGCACGCAAGGCATTTTGGGGCGGCTTAGGCCGCCTTTTTTTCGCCCTTGGTTCAGCCAACGGTGATCGGCGGCAAAGTCGCCAGGGTTACGCTCTGCTGCTTACGCGGCGCCAGGATTTCCGCTTCCCCGTCCACCACCAACTCATCGCGCTGATTAAATACGCGAGTAGCGATGCGCACCTTGAATTTTGGCAGTTTTTCCAGGATCTCCAGGCGCACCGTCAGGGTGTCGCCAAGCTTGACCGGCTTTTCGAAGGTCATCTTTTGCCCGAGGTAAATAGTGCCTGGGCCGGGCAACTCGCAGGCTACCGCCGCGCTGATCAGAGCCCCGGTATACATGCCATGTGCAATACGCTCCTTGAACAACGTTTTGCCAGCATATTCAACGTCTAGGTGGACCGGATTGCGATCGCCGGAAAGCTCCGCGAACAGTTGTACCTCTCGCTCTTGCACAGTACGGGTATAGCTGGCGGTCTGGCCGACTTCGAGGGCTTCGTAAGGCGTATTGGTGCTGTCGGTCATGGGCTGACACAGTCCTGAATGAGAAAGCCCTAGTGTATCGCCATGCGCGCCTGGCTTATCAATTCAAGATGTAAATAAACAAGCAGCCGGCATTGTCCTGTCCTCTAGGACTGCTAGGTTTCGTTATGGGGCGTGGTAGGCCGTAGCTTGGGCATTGCGCTAGGATTTAGTGCAAATACTCTAAATGTGACTGTAACAAGATATTCGTTTCGGACATGACCTGAGGGCTCTTTCGGGCTCTAGGCGGTTTTTCCTAAAGCTGATAACCTCGGCGCGCTTTTACGATATCTATAAAATCGCATCGAATGCGGTGATCTCGCTGCACGAGGAGCAGGGTTCCATGGCCGACAATTTCTGGGCAGACAAATACCCGCCAGGTATTCCCGCCGAGATCGATCCAGATGCATTCCCTAACGTCCAGGCGGTGCTCGAGCAGTCGTGCAAGCGTTTCGCCGACAAGCCCGCCTTCAGCAACCTGGGCCATACGCTGACCTACGGCGAGTTGTATACACTGTCCGGCGCCTTCGCCGCGTGGCTGCAGAACCATACAAACCTGCTCCCTGGGGACCGCATTGCGGTGCAACTGCCCAACGTGCTGCAGTATCCGGTTGCGGTGTTCGGGGCCATCCGAGCCGGGCTGGTGGTCGTGAACACCAACCCGCTCTATACCGCGCGCGAAATGGAACATCAGTTCAAGGACTCCGGCGCCAAGGCCCTTGTTTGCCTCGCCAACATGGCTCACTTGGCCCAGGCGGTGGTGCCCAAAACCGATGTGCGCCATGTGATCGTGACCGAGGTCGCGGACCTGCTCCCGCCCCTGAAGCGTTTGCTGATCAACAACGTGGTGCGCTACGTCAAGAAGATGGTGCCAGCCTACCATTTGCCCCAGGCGGTGCGGTTTAACCAGGCCTTGGCGCTGGGCCGAGCGCGCGCGATCAAAGAAGTTTGCCCCGCCAGGGAAGACGTCGCGGTATTGCAATACACCGGGGGTACCACGGGCATCGCCAAGGGCGCCATGCTCACCCACCGCAACCTGGTAGCGAACATGCTTCAGTGCAAGGCGCTGATGGGCTCTAACCTAGCTGAAGGCAGCGAGGTGCTGATCACGCCCCTGCCGCTTTATCACATCTATGCCTTTACCTTCCATTGCATGGCGATGATGCTCATGGGCAACCATAACATCCTCATCAGCAACCCCCGCGACCTGTCCGCCATGGTCAAGGAACTGGGCAAGTGGAAGTTCAGCGGTTTCGTGGGGCTCAATACCCTGTTCGTGGCGCTGTGCAACAATGCTGATTTCCGGCGGCTGAATTTTTCCAGCCTCAAGCTCACCTTGTCTGGAGGCATGGCCTTGCAGGTTGCGGTGGCCGAGCGTTGGCGCGAGGTCACCGGTTGCTCAATCTGCGAAGGCTACGGCATGACCGAAACCAGCCCCGTGGCCACGGTAAACCCCAAACAGGGCGTGCAGATCGGCACCATCGGTATTCCGGTATCTTCCACGTTATGCCAGGTGATCGACGACAGCGGCAAGGTATTGGGTTTCAACGAGCCGGGCGAGCTGTGCGTAAAAGGCCCGCAGGTAATGAAGGGCTATTGGGAGCGCCCCGAAGCCACGGCGGAGATTCTCGATCCCGAAGGCTGGTTGAAAACCGGCGACATTGCCGTTATCCAGCCCGATGGCTATATCCGCATCGTCGACCGCAAAAAGGACATGATTCTGGTTTCAGGCTTCAATGTGTACCCCAATGAGCTCGAAGACGTGCTGGTCACTCTGCCTGGCGTGTTCCAATGTGCCGCGATTGGGGTACCGGATGAAAAATCCGGCGAAGCCATCAAGGTATTCGTGGTGGTCAAGGCAGGCATGACCCTGACCCGCGAGCAGGTACTCGACCACATGCGCGCCAATATGACCGGTTACAAGGTACCCAAGGCGGTGGAATTCCGAGACAGCCTGCCGACTACCAACGTGGGTAAAATCCTGCGTCGGGAATTGCGCGACGAAGAACTGAAAAAGCTGGGCCTGAAGAAAACCGCTTAACCCCCCCATTCGTCGAGGAAATGCGCCTAATAGCTGGGCGCTGCTTTCCCCGAATGATGGAATACGCGGGCAACCGCCCAGTTGGCGCCCTAAAGCAGGGTAAATCTGCGACAATCGTTCCACCTTTCTTGCCGTGCCCGCCCGGGCCTGACTGATGACCGCACCCACACCGCCTCTCGATACATTGCTGCGTAACCTCGACCTTGCCCAGACCGCTGACCGCCATCGCTTGCGGCGTCAGCTTCACGAGCTGCAAAAAACGCCAGACGACGCCAAGCTGGTCCGTTGGCTGGAGCGCTATCACGCCTCGTGCGCCATCGTCGAGGCACGGCGCGCCAGCGTGCCGAGCATTGCCTATGACGACCAACTGCCCATCGCCGCCAAACGTGATGAGATCAAAAAGCTTATCAGCGAGCACCAAGTGGTGGTTATTGCCGGGGAAACCGGTTCGGGTAAAACCACCCAGTTGCCGAAGATCTGCCTCGAACTGGGCCGTGGCCAGGCTGGCCTGATCGCCCACACCCAACCTCGGCGGATCGCCGCGCGCAGCGTGGCGACCCGGGTCGCCGAAGAGCTGGGCGCGCCCTTGGGCGGGCTGGTAGGTTACCAGGTGCGCTTTGAAGACCAGACCGGCCCTCATAGCCTGATCAAACTGATGACCGACGGCATTTTGCTGGCTGAAACCCAGCACGATCGCTTTCTAGAGCGTTACGACACCATCATCGTGGACGAAGCCCACGAGCGTAGCCTGAACATCGACTTCTTGCTGGGCTACCTCAAAACCCTGCTGCCGCGCCGCCCTGACCTCAAGGTGATCATCACCTCGGCCACCATCGACCTGGAGCGGTTCTCCCAGCACTTCGCTGGCGCGCCTGTGATCGAGGTGTCCGGTCGCACCTTCCCGGTAGACCTGTGGTACCGGCCATTGGTAAGCGAGCAGGACGAAGAAGGCAATGCAGTCGAAGACGACCTGACCGTCGATCAAGGCATCCTTGCCACCTTGGAAGAATTTGCCGAGCTCGAACGCCGTGAGCGCAAGACTCCTGGAGATGTGCTGGTGTTCTTGCCGGGGGAGCGGGAAATCCGCGACGCCGCCGATTACCTGCGCAAGGCCCAGTTGCGCCATACCGAAATCCTGCCGCTGTACGCGCGGCTATCGCCGGCCGAGCAGCAGCGTATCTTCCAAACTCACCCTGGGCGGCGCGTGGTGCTGGCCACCAACGTGGCGGAAACCTCGCTTACGGTGCCGGGCATTCGCTATGTCATCGACAGCGGCACTGCCCGCATCAGCCGCTACAGTTACCGCGCCAAGGTGCAGCGGTTGCCTATCGAGGCGGTAAGCCAGGCCAGCGCCAACCAGCGCAAGGGCCGCTGTGGCCGGGTAGAGCCTGGGCTGTGCGTGCGTTTGTACAGCGAAGAGGACTTCAACGCCCGGCCGGCCTTCACCGACCCTGAAATCCTCAGGACCAACCTGGCCGCGGTGATCTTGCAAATGCTACACCTGCGCTTGGGGGCTATCGAGGCTTTCCCGTTTATCGAGCCACCGGACGGTAAGGCGGTCAGCGACGGCTTCAACCTGTTGCAGGAGCTGCGCGCGGTCAACCGGGAAAACCAGCTCACCCCTCTGGGGCGGCAGTTGGCAAGGCTGCCCGTGGACCCACGCCTGGGCCGCATGTTGCTCGAAGGCGCCCAGCAGGGCAGCTTGGCCGAAGTGCTGATCGTAGCCAGTGCATTGTCGGTGCAGGACCCCCGCGAACGGCCACCGGAGCGGCAGCAGGCTGCTGACCAGGCCCATGCCCAATGGAAAGACGCCGATTCGGACTTCGCCGCTTTGGTGAACCTCTGGCGAGGCTTCGAGGAGCAACGCCAGGCGCTTGGGTCCAACCCGCTGCGTAACTGGTGCCGCAAGCAATTTCTCAATTACCTGCGTCTGCGTGAATGGCGTGATGCCCATCGACAATTGGCGTTGATTTGCCGGGACCTGCAATTGCCTGTCAACCCCGAGCCTGCCGATTACGCCCGGCTGCACCGGGCGGTGCTTTCAGGGCTGTTGAGCCAGGTAGGGCAAAAAACCGAAGAGGGCGACTACCTCGGTGCCCGCCAGCGGCGGTTCTGGGTACACCCCTCCAGCGGCCTGGGGCGCAAGCGGCCACAGTGGCTGATGGCCGCGGAGCTGGTGGAAACCACCAAGCTGTACGCGCGCATGGTGGCCCGCATGGACTCGCAATGGTTGGAGCCCTTGGCCGAGCACCTGATCAAACGCAACCATTTCGAGCCTCACTGGGAGAAAAAACGCGGCCAGGTGGTGGCCTTCGAGCAACTGACTCTGTACGGGCTGATCATCGTAGGCCGCAGGCCCGTGCACTTTGGGCCTATCGACCCGGTGGCATCCCGTGCGCTGTTTATCCGCGAGGGCTTGGTGCGTGGCGACATCCAGTCCCGAGCGCGCTGCCTGGCCGCCAACCGCGCTTTGCTGGAACGGCTGGACGAACTGGAAGCCAAGGCCCGCCGGCGTGACATCCTGGCCGATGAAGAAACCCTGTACGCCTTCTATGAGGCGCGCCTGCCGGCCACCGTCTACCAGACTGCGACCTTCGATAGCTGGTACCGCACTGAAAGCCAGAAAAACCCGAACCTGCTCATCATGCGGGAGGAGGACGTGCTGGCGCGGGAAGCGAGCGAGGTCACCGCAGCGCTTTATCCCGATACCTTGAAGCTGGGCGAGCTTTGCTTGCCACTCACCTACCACTTTGAGCCAGGAACGCCACGCGATGGCGTGACGTTGCGGGTGCCAGCGCCTTTGCTCTCCACACTGCCCGCCGAGCGCCTGGCCTGGTTGGTGCCTGGGCTGATCGAGGCCCGCTGCGTGGCCTTGGTGAGGAACCTGCCAAAGGCCGTGCGCAAGAACTTCGTGCCGGTGCCGGATTTCGTCAAGGCCGCCCTGGCGCGCATGGTCTTCGGCCAAGGGGCCTTACCCCAGGCGCTTGGCGCTGAATTGACCCGCATGACCGGGGCGCGAGTCAGCGATGAGGACTGGGCCGAGGCTGAGCGTCAGCTCGAAGGCCACTTGCGGATGAACCTGGAGGTCGTGGACGCGGCGGGTAAATTCCTCGGCGAAGGTCGAGACCTGGATGCCCTGGCGGCGCGTTTCGCCGAGGCGGGGCAGGCGGCCTTGGCGATGCCCAGTGCCGCCCATGAACCTATGCCCGTTCAGGCCAAGGCCTTTGCGCCGGTGGCTGAAACTGCTCGCCACAGCGTGGCGGGCCTGCAACTGACCGTATATCCGGCCCTGGTGGAAGACCAGGGCCAAGTGCGCGAAGGGCGTTTCGCCACGGCCGCCGAAGCGGAGTATCAACACCGACGGGCTTTGCAGCGGCTGCTGTTGCAGCAGCTCGCTGAGCCTGCGCGCTTCTTGCGTGGCAAGCTGCCTGGCCAAACCCAGATGGGCCTGTTGTACCGCGATCTAGGCCGGATAGAAGCGTTGGTGGAGGATATCCTGCTGGCCAGTTTGGACAGCTGTGTATTGGAAGGGGAGGCGAGCCTGCCCCGGGATGGCTCGGGCCTGGCGAGCCTGGCTGAACGCAAACGCGGTGGCTGGGCTGAGCATGCCGAGCGGCTGGCCCGCTTGGTATTGGACATACTCACCTTATGGCATGGCCTGCAAAAGCGTTTCAAGGGGCGCATCGACCTGGCTCAAGCGGTGGCCCTTAACGACATCAAGCAGCAACTGTCGGCGCTGGTGTACCCCGGTTTCGTGCGCGATACACCGGCTGTTTGGCTTAAAGAACTGCCGCGCTACCTAAAGGCCATTGAGATGCGCCTGGATAAAATCGGCGCCCAGGTACAGCGCGACCGTGTATGGAGCAGTGAGCTGGGTGAACTTTGGGCCCACTACCAAGCCCGTGCCGCCAAGCATGCCCAGGATGGCAAACGGGACCCAAGCCTGATGCTGTACCGATGGTGGCTGGAAGAGTACCGGGTGTCATTGTTCGCGCAGCAACTGGGTACCAAAGCGCCCATTTCCGATAAGCGCCTGGCCAAGCAATGGGCCATGGTAGAGAGCTGAGCAGGGCGGGCACGTTCGTCCCAACTGTGGCAAAATCCGCGGGTATTGCCTTACGGGGCGCCCACCACTTTAGAGGAACGAACGTGCATAACGTCGTCATCAGCGGTACCGGCCTGTTCACGCCGCCTTACAGCATCAGCAACGAAGAGCTGGTGGAGTCGTTCAACGCCTGGGTACACCAACACAACGCTGATCACGCCGATGCCATCGCCTGCGGTGAGCGTGAGCCCCTGGCTGAGTCCAATGCGGCTTTTATCGAAAAAGCCTCGGGGATCAAAAGCCGCTTTGTAATGGACAAAGCCGGTATTCTTGACCCGCGGCGGATGTTGCCACGCTTGCCTGAACGTACCAATGACGAACCTTCGATCCTCTGCGAAATGGCAACGGCCGCTGCCCGCCAGGCCCTGGAGAGGGCGGGCCGTACCGCGGCAGAGGTAGACGCGGTGATCGTTGCGTGCTCCAACCTTCAGCGTCCCTACCCAGCGGTGGCGATCGAAGTTCAGCAGGCTTTGGGCATACAGGGGTTCGGCTTCGACATGAACGTTGCCTGCTCCTCGGCCACCTTTGGTATTCAAACCGCCTGTAACGCCGTGCAGCTGGGCCAAGCGCGGGCTGTGCTGGTAGTGGACCCAGAGATTTGCACCGGCCACCTGAACTTCCGGGACCGGGACAGCCATTTCATCTTTGGCGATGCCGCCACCGCCGTGTTGGTCGAGCGGGCGGATCTGGCCACTTCGCCTTATCAGTTCGAAGTGCTGAGCACCAAACTGTTAACCCAGTTTTCCAATAACATCCGCAACAACTTCGGCTTCCTCAATCGGGCCGCCGAAGAGGGGATGGGTGCGGACGATAAGTTGTTTGTACAAGAGGGGCGCAAGGTATTCCGCGAAGTGTGCCCGATGGTGGCGGAATTGATCGCCAAGCACTTGGAAGAAAACGCCATTGAGGTAACACGAGTGTCACGCTTCTGGTTGCACCAAGCCAACTTGAGCATGAACCAGCTGATCGTCAAGAAGTTGCTGGGCCGCGACGCCAACGCCGATGAGGCGCCTGTGATTCTCGATACCTACGCCAATACCAGCTCCGCTGGTTCGGTGATCGCCCTGCACAAGCACCAGGACGACCTCCCCAGCGGGGCAGTTGGCGTACTCAGTTCCTTTGGGGCCGGTTATTCGATTGGTAGCGTGATTCTGCGTAAGGTATAAGCCATATAGCCTGTTCGCCAGCTTCGCTGGCTCCTACCGGGCCAGGTATCGCATGGCCTCCTCTAGCCCGGCTAGGGTAAGGGGGTACATCTTGTCCTCGATCAGCTCACGCACCAAGCGGGTCGAGGCGGTGTAATGCCAGGTGTCCTTGGGGTAAGGGTTGATCCAGATCAGCTTATGGAATTTTGCCTTGAAACGCTGCATCCAAACCGCGCCAGCTTCTTCGTTCCAGTGCTCCACACTGCCGCCCGGTTGAGTGATTTCGTAGGGCGCCATGGACGCATCTCCGATGAAAATCACCTTGTAGTCAGCCCCGTATTTATTCAGCACGTCGTGGGTGGCCGTGCGCTCGCCGTTGCGGCGCAGGTTGTTCTTCCATACCGCTTCATAGACGAAGTTATGGAAGTAGTAATACGCCAAATGCTTGAATTCTGTTCTGCACGCCGAGAACAGCTCCTCGCAGATCTTGACATGGGCATCCATGGACCCGCCGATATCAAACAGCAGCAGCAACTTCACCGTGTTGCGGCGCTCGGGGCGCAATTGGATATTCAACAGCCCGGCATCGCGGGCGGTATGTTCGATAGTACCGTCGATATCCAGCTCATCAGCCGCGCCTTGGCGGGCGAACTTGCGCAGGCGGCGCAAGGCCATTTTCAAGGTACGGGTACCTAGTTCGACCTGATCATCGAGGTTTTTATAATCCCGCTGCTCCCACACCTTCACCGCTTTACCCTGGCGCTTTCCCGCATTGCCTACACGAATGCCTTCTGGGTGGTAACCGCCCGAACCAAATGGGCTAGTGCCACCGGTGCCTATCCACTTGTTACCACCGGCGTGCCGCGCCTTTTGTTCGGCCAGGCGTTGCTTGAACGCCTCGATAAGCCTGTTCAGCCCGCCCAGGCTCTGGATTTGCGCGCGCTCTTCGGGGGTCAGGGAGCGTTCGAATTCCTTACGCAGCCACTCTTCGGGAATTGAAGCCCGCACCTGTTCGCCAAGGTCCTCCAAGCCGTTGAAGTAGGCGGCAAAGGCACGGTCGAATTTGTCGTAATGGCGTTCATCCTTGACCAGAACCGCCCTGGCCAAATAGTAGAAATCGTCCATGTCCGCGAACACCACACGTTGCTCCAGCGCTTGCAGCAGGTCCAGCCATTCGCGTAGGGATACCGGCACCTGGGCGGCGCGCAGTTCGTTGAACAGGTTGAGCAGCATGAAACCTCCGCCGCTCTCAGCGATTGCCGCGACGGGTCATAAAGGCCAACCGCTCCAGTAGCTGCACATCTTGTTCGTTCTTCACCAGGGCGCCAGCCAGGGGGGGGATGGCCTTGGTCGGATCCCGCTCGCGCAGCACCGCTTCCCCAATATTGTCGGCCATCAGCAGCTTGAGCCAGTCCACCAACTCGGAGGTAGACGGTTTTTTCTTCAGGCCAGGTACCTTGCGTACATCGAAGAACACATCGAGTGCCTCGCTTACCAGGCTTTGCTTGATACCTGGGAAATGCACATCGACGATCTTTTGCAAGGTGTCTCGGTCAGGAAAGGCGATGTAATGAAAGAAGCACCGGCGCAGGAACGCATCGGGCAATTCTTTTTCATTATTGGAAGTAATGATAATGATGGGGCGGTGTTTGGCGCGGATGGTTTCGTTGGTCTCGTAAACGTAGAACTCCATCTTGTCGAGTTCTTGCAGCAAGTCATTTGGGAACTCGATGTCGGCCTTGTCGATTTCGTCAATCAGCAGGATCACCCGTTCCTCGGCCTCGAATGCTTCCCAGAGCTTGCCCTTTTTGAGGTAGTTGCGCACATCGTGCACGGTGCTCACGCCCAATTGCGAATCGCGCAAGCGGCTGACCGCATCGTACTCGTACAGCCCCTGCTGGGCCTTGGTGGTGGACTTGACATGCCAGGTGATCAAGCGCGCACCGAAGGCCTCGGCCAGTTGCTCGGCCAATAGGGTTTTGCCCGTGCCGGGTTCGCCCTTGACCAACAGCGGGCGCTCCAAGGTAATAGCCGCGTTCACCGCAAGCTTAAGGTCGGAGGTCGCCACATAGGCCGGTGTTCCTTCGAATTTCATGCGCCGCTCCTTGTAGGGGTAGGCCTGGATCATAACCTGCGGGCAGTGTGAATTCACCGCCCGCGGCGGTTAGTCCTTGCTTGGCGGTGCCTGCTCGTAGCGGGCACTGAATGCCTGCACGAAACCGTTATGGAGGATTTCCCAGAAGGCCTGCAGTGGGCTGATGTCCTGCCGGTGAACATTACCGCTCAAGGCCACGCGGGTCGCGAACTGGTTTTTGTGCTGATTCTTCAGCACGGTTTCAGTCCCACCCACCAGCGCTTCCCAAACCGAGCGGAAAAAGCCCTTGTCCTGGTTTTCTACGTCCTGCTGCCAATTGAATACATCAACGTCACGCAGTAGCGGTTTGATATAGCCGGAAAGTTGGCCTTTGTTGGCTTCAGCTTCCACCACCACATCGCCGTGACCTGCGTTGAAGTCAAACTTGCCATAGGCGGAGGCAAAATCATTCACTCGCTTAAGCTCGATATCGGTTACGCGCAAGCGGAATTGAAAGTCCTCGAAATTGCTGAAGGGGTCGAAGGTTGCCTTCGCATCCAAAGGCGCCTGGCCAAATAGCATAGCCTTACCCTCGAAGCGGGCGTCACGCTTGCCTTCGGCATCTTCTACATTGGTGAGGTTGTACAGGCTGGCCTGAATGTCCGTGGCCGCAAGCTTTACCGGGGGCTTGGAGGTGAAGTTGTTGAACGTTACCTTGCCTTGGTCCACCCGTACTTCGTTCAGGGTGATCGGCAGCAGTTTTTCCAACTGCGCGCGCCAGTCGGTCCCTTCACCGGTTTGAGAAGCCTGTTTGTTCGCGCCCGCGTCCACAAAGTTAAGCACTGGGCGGGTGAAGTCCATGCGAGCGACCACGGCATGGTCGTACCACAAGGAGTGCCAGCTCACGGCAATGTCCGTTTGTGGAATGTCCAGCAGCGGCACAGGCACCTTGCCGTCCACTTTGGTGACCTTCAACCCGTTAAGCGTGTAGGCGCCGCGCCATAGGGCGATGTCTACGTCGTCTATGTGGCCACTGTAGGCGCCCATATCGCGCAGCTTGTCGTTAAGGTAGTTGCGTACCAGGTAGGGCAGGGCGACCTGCACGAGGATCAGCAGCACAACCAGGGTGACGATGGCCACCAGTGGCCAGCGGTAGCGTGGTTTCATCAGAGGGCCTCCATTGACATGCTTAATGGACTTCCTTGTGCACAAGACGTTCGCAGGTGACGTCGGTCAAGCCGCTGCGCCCTTGGTCTGTGCGCGGGAGGCTTCAGGTGTATCATGGCGCCCTGCCTAACCCCAGGAGCCCGGCATGTCTCTCTCGTTCACCGTCAAGGCCCTCGTGCTGTTGACCTTCATCGGCAGCACGCTCTACGTGCACTTGCGTGGCAAGGCGCGTCTTCCGGTGCTGCGTCAGTTCGTCAACCATTCGGCGCTCTTTGCCCCGTACAACGCCTTGATGTATCTGTTTTCCAGTGTGCCCTCGCGGCCTTACCTGGACCGTAGCCACTTCCCTGAGCTGGACGTGCTGCGCAGCAACTGGGGTGTGATCCGCGAAGAGGCCATGCGCCTGTTCGACGAGGGGTACATCCGCGCCGCGGAGAAAAACAACGATGCAGGCTTCGGCTCGTTCTTCAAGAAAGGCTGGAAGCGCTTTTACCTGAAGTGGTACGACAAACCTCTGCCCTCAGCCATGGCCCTATGCCCCCGGACGGTGGAATTGGTCAGTGCTATCCCTAACGTCAAAGGCGCGATGTTCGCCCTCTTGCCAGGGGGTAGCCACCTCAACCCTCATAGAGACCCCTTCGCGGGCTCACTGCGTTATCACCTGGGGTTGGCGACGCCGAACTCCGACGCCTGCCGCATCTACGTGGATGGCCAGCCTTATGCGTGGCGCGATGGCGAAGACGTGATGTTTGATGAAACCTATGTCCACTGGGTCAAGAACGAAACCGAACACACGCGCGTAATTTTGTTCTGCGATATTGAGCGGCCGCTGTCTAACCGTTTCATGACCCGGGTCAACCGCAGCGTTAGCGCATTCCTGGGGCGGGCCACCGCGCCGCAAAACCTGGATGACGAGCGCGTGGGCGGGATTAACCAAGCCTATGCTTGGAGCAAACGGTTTAGTGACGGTATCAGCGGCCGAGTCAAGCACTTCAAGCGCCAGCACCCCAAGGCTTACCGCATACTGCGCCCCGTATTGGCCGTGGTTGTGCTGACCGCGCTGGGCTATTGGCTATTCGGCTAACCCCACCGGCCTGCATCTATTACCCAGCACACCCTTTACGACCTACCTCACTCCTGGCGTGCTCAGGCGCTGGAGTGGGAGGTCGATCACATTCCTGGCCATTGGCCATCTACTTGTACATGCCTAGGGCACTTTTGTCGCCTACAGGTGCCTCACATCGGCGTAAGCTTGCACGGAAGGATTGTTGGATCCATCCTGCGCGCTTAGGTTCAAGGATTTTGCTTGCGACGGATTCCTCGCATTACGGGAATTTTTTCAGGGTGTCTGTTTTATGACGTTTTACCTGGTTAGAACCGCGCGTGTCGGCGATTGCCGCGCTTTACGCGCGATTCATGCTCACTCCAGCAACGGTGTATCCATACCGGGCGACAACGACCCCGATATCTGTGGCTTGTTGGCGTCTACCCGCGGCCACTATCCGTTTCTGGTTGCTCAATGCAATGACGCCATCGTCGGCTTCGCTTACGCCCGCGCCCATAAGGCACCTCTGGCGCTACGCTGGTCAGTGGATGTGACCGTTTATATGACCGCCGAAGGGCGACGCGCAGGCTTGCTCCGCTCGCTGTATCGTTCGCTGCTCGATCACCTTAAAGCACAGGGGTACCTGGCGGTGTATACAGGCTTGAGCGTTACCGACCCTGAGGTGATCGCCAGTCATGAAGCGCTTGGGTTCGTTCATATCGGCCTGCCTCAGGCCTTGGACTTGCAACGTGATACCGAATACTGGTGCCTGACCTTGGCCGGGAACATGGCGCCTGCTTCCACCTATGGTGCCGGGCAGCGTTCGGCGGCGTTCGCTGCATTCTAGCAGGCGAGCCTGACCGCTTAAGGTCGAATCAGGGATCAGCGGGTATAGGGCGTTTAGAAAAACGCCCGTTGCGCCTTGAGCGTTACCATGCTGTCGCAGGTAGGGTTGTGCCCTGAATAGGCCACACAGGCCCCGTTGCGCAGGTCTGAGGCGCTGTAAACCAGGTTCAAGTCTACCCCCATCAACGGCCGTGACACTTGCATGGACCAGTCACTGAACCCGTTTACCAACTCGCCGTCCCCCAATGCATAAGGGGAGCTGAGGCTATAGCGCGTGACTTTTACCGTCAGGTCCAGGTTTAGCAGAGGCAGTTGGCCGAAATCAGCGAACAGGGTGCCGGAGCGGCTGTCGACGGCCTCGCTCCAGGCTGCGCCGAAACGGCTTTCGAACACCCGCATGCCGGCATACAACTGGTGGCTGTTACCGTTTTCGATGTCTGGGCGGGTGTAGCCGATCACCCCTAGCTCGTATCCGAAGCCTGACACTACCCGTTGCTTGTAGCCTAGGTAGCTGTCTAGCTCGAAGTCGCTGTCCGGCGTCAGGCCCACGCTTGGCGACCATTGGCCAAAATACCAGCCGCTGTCATGGGTGACGTCGATACCCCCGTGAAAGGAACCGGCGGTGCCCGGTGCTACCAGGCCCTGGGCCATGCTGCGCGAAGGCGTGGTGCCCAATTTTAGGTCGAAGTCGCCCAATTCCCGCTGCAGGGTTTGGGCGTGAAGGTGAGGGGCGGCCAACAGGCCCGCGGTCAACATCAGGCTCGGTTTGATCATGCAATGCTCCCTGGCGCGCGGGCAGGGCCTTGAGCAGGCCGGCCAGCGTGGCGGGTTTCGGGCCTTAGCCCCGTTTTAGACGGCTCCAAGGATACCCGCCAACGCCTGCGATAGGCTACCGCCTGTCGATTCCCAGACACTAGATGTAACGCTTCAGCTTTCAAGTTAACCCCTGAGCCTTCGAAGGCCACGGCTTGGGCAGGCGTGAGTTACACTAATGGCCTGTCAACGAAGGTGTCGAACATGGCTTTGGTGGGTCGCTACAACAGCTTGCAAGTGGTCAAGCAAACAGATTTCGGGCTGTATCTGGATGGGGGCGCGGATGGCGAGATTCTCTTGCCTAACCGCTACATCCCCAAGGACACACCCCATGACATCGAGGACTGGCTCAACGTCTTTGTGTATCTGGACAGCGAGGACAAACTGCTAGCGACCACCGAGCGGCCCAAGGCGCAGGTTGGCGACTTTGCCAGCCTCAAGGTGGCCGAAATCAACGGCATCGGTATCTTCCTGGATTGGGGGCTGCCGAAGGACCTGCTGTTGCCGTTCTCTGAAGAGAAGCGTTCGCTCAAGCAGGGCGATTATTGCATCGTTCACCTGTTCCTCGATCGGCGCACTCGGCGCATCACTGCCAGCGCCAAGGTTGATCGTTACCTGGACAAAATCCCGGCTAGCTATAAGGCAGGCCAAGCGGTACAGGTACTGGTGGCAGGGCAGACCGACTTAGGGTTCAACGCCATTATCGAGAACGCTCACTGGGGCCTGATCCACAAGAACGAAGTGTTCAAGTTCTTGCGCAGCGGCATGCGCGAAACGGCCTACATCAAGGAAGTGCGGGCCGATGGCAAGATTGCCCTGAGCCTGCAGCCCATTGGCCAGCAAGCGGTGGAGGGTTTGCAGGGGCAGATTCTTACCGCCTTGCGTGCCGCCGGTGGCAGCCTGCCCTTGAGTGACCGTAGCGCGCCTGAGGTGATCGCCCAGCAGTTCGGTGTGAGCAAGGGCAACTTCAAAAAAGCCATAGGTGCGCTGTACAAGGCTGGGCAGTTGGTCATCAATGACGATGGCATTCGCTTGCCGAAATAACCCTTGGTCGGGCTATTTTAGTCTTCATGAATCTTTGGAACTCCGCAGCGAGACGGTATGTCCATCTTTATGCCGATTGAATATTTTCAATCATCACCTAGGAGTACGCGTCATGAGTGGGACTGGAGACAAGATCAAAGGCATGGCCAACGAAGCCTTGGGTAATGCTCAGCAGGCCGTTGGTAAAGCCACTGATAGCCCAGAAACCGTGGCTAAAGGTAAAGCTCGCGAACTCGAGGGCGAAGCCCAGCAAGTGAAAGGCGATGTCAAAGGTGCGGCACACGACGCCAAAGACGCCGTTCACAAGGCCACCAAGTAAAGCCCCGTTACGCTGTTAAACTTAAGCGTACCCCAGCGGTCATCCTAGGATGGCCGCTGTGCTTTTCAGGCACGGCGAAAACACAAGGAATGGCCCATTGGGTCAAGGGGCAGAGACAGGAGCCGCTACATGATTTTCCCAAATATGAAGAAACTGCCGCTGACCAAGGTGTTGGTGCGCACGGTGCAGGAATTTTCCAAGGACGAAATGTCCACCTATGCCTCGGCACTGGCCTACCAGATGCTGTTTTCGCTGTTCCCCTTCTTGCTCTTTCTTATTGCACTCATCGGCTTTCTGCATTTGCCGGATTTTTTCTCGTGGCTGCGTGAACAGGCGGGCATGGTGTTGCCGCCCAAGGCACTGGACTCGGTCAACCCGGTAATTGACCAGCTTCAGCAATCCAAAGGTGGGCTACTGTCCTTCGGTATCATCGCCGCGCTGTGGACCGCCTCGGCGGGCATCCGCTCGTTGATGAGCGCGCTCAACGCCGCCTACGACGTGGAAGAGGGGCGCCCCGCGTGGAAGCGCTTACCGTTGTCGATGCTATACACCGTGGGCTTGGCGGGCATGTTGCTGTGCGCCGCCGCGCTGATGGTGCTTGGGCCACAAGTGATGAACTGGATCGCCGCGCACATCGGGCTGGAAAGCCTTACCGTGACCATCTGGACCCTGGCCCGCTGGCCCATCGTGGTAGTGCTGTTGATGGCGGCCGTGGCGTTGATTTACTACCTGATCCCAGATGTAGACCAAAGCTTCCGCTTTCTGACGCCCGGTTCGGTTTTGGCGGTAGTGGTATGGATCATCGCCTCCGTGGGCTTTGCATACTACGTACAGAATTTTGCGGACTACAACGCTATGTACGGCAGCATCGGGGCGATCATCATCCTGTTGTTGTACTTCTATATTTCTTCAGCGGTATTGTTGTTGGGCGCGGAAATGAATGCCGTGATCGAGCATATGTCCGAGGAAGGCAAAGACAAAGGCGAAAAAGCACCAGGCGTGCCGTCTTCGGGCACTGAAGAAGACCGTGCCGGCCTGGGTGGCGGCGCCAAGAGCTGATAGCAGCCAAGGGGGGCTTATGATCCGCGACATTTTGAAGATGGGCGATGAGCGTTTGTTGCGGGTAGCGCCCCCCGTGCCCGAGGCGCTGATGGGTAGCCATGAGTTGGATGAGCTGGTTGCGGACATGTTCGCAACCATGAACGAGGCTGGAGGCGTTGGCCTGGCGGCCCCGCAGATTGGCGTGGACCTGCAGGTGATCGTGTTCGGTTTCGATAGCAACGAACGCTACCCTGGCGCGGCTGCCGTAGAGCGCACGGTGCTGGTCAACCCTTTGATTACGCCGCTCAGCCCAGAAGTGGAAGAGAGTTGGGAAGGCTGCCTGTCGATACCAGGCTTGCGCGGCATGGTAGGGCGCTACAAGCATATTCGCTACGAAGGCCTGGATGCTCACGGCAAGCCCCTCCAGCGCGTGGCGCACGACTTCCATGCGCGCGTGGTTCAGCATGAATGCGACCACTTGATCGGCCGCCTTTACCCTTCGCGCATCACGGACTTTGGCCGGTTCGGCTATACCAGCGTATTGTTCCCTGAGCTGGAACGCTAACGGCCCACCGAGGGTGGGCCGTCAGGTGTAACGCAAGCGATTAAGCGAGCTTAGAACTTGGCTTCAAGGTCCATCTGCAGGGTGTCGACGTCAGCGTCGCGCTTGGCGGTAACGTAGGTGTCAGACTCAGCCATAAAGTAAGTAGCGCCCAAGGCGAAGTTCTTGTCGATGTCGTAGCTGACCTTGAACTTGTGGCCACGCGCACCGGTGAAGCCCCCCGCAAAGTCCGAGTCAGTGAAGGCACCGACCACCGCGTTACGCTGCACGTCGCGGTAGTTGTAGTCCAGGCTCCACTTGTCGAACACCTTGGTCTTGGCACCGGCCAACCAGGCCACGTCTTGGTCGGTGCTGGCGTCTGCGTTCTTTACGTACTGGCCATATACCGCCAGAGGGATCGGCAAGCCGCTTACGTCTACCTGGGCGAAGCCTTCGTACAGCTTGAATTGTTCGCCAGCGCTGTTGCCGTTGATGGACAGGGTGGTACGGGTATCACTGCCGTCGCCATCGAAGCTGTAAACGCTGCCGCCTACGGTCAGCTTCAAGTTGTCGGTTACACCAAAGCGGCCGCCTAATTGCCCTGCATACATGCGCAGGTCGTGACGGAACTGTACGCCTTCGCCGTCCACGTTGTCCTTGAGGTTGTAGTAGCCAGCGCTGCCGAACAGCTCAGACTTCCCACCGATAGCGTGCTTGTAGGTAGCGGTCGCGCCTTCAGGGTTGATGTCGCCGTCCCAGATCACGTCGCCCATGTTGACCCAAGGCTGGATCATCTTGCCGCCGATCAGGTGCAGGTTAGGCAGCGCGGTGGGGTGCCAGTCCAGGTAGGCCAAGTCGATCCAGGAACTCTTCTTCACGAAGTAGTTGTCCAAGTTCTCGTTGGTGGAACGGGCATCGCTGCTGCTGCCGGTGGCCAGGCGAATACCGGCGTCCACTTGTGGGTTGATCTCACTGTAAACGCCAAAGCGGGCACGTACGCGTTGGCGGTCCTGGTCCTTGCCGCTGTTGCTGGCGGCGCCATCGGTGTTTTGGTCTTCGTAGCGTAGGCGCACGTCGCCCTTGATCTGGGTTTTAGAAGCCCAGGCCACTTTCTGCTGGAAGGCACTGAGGTCTTCTTTCTTCACTTGCTGGGCGACGGCTTGCTGTTGCGCCGCTTGCTCCTTGACCAATTCGCCTTTGAGTTCAGCGTACTGGTTAGCGCTGATCGAACCGTTGGCACGCAGCATTTCAAGCAGCTTATCGTCCACGCCAGCATGAGCTGGCACCGTGGCAGCCAATAGCAAGGCCGCGCATACACCTGCTCCGGTACGTGTTGAAACAAGACGCATAAGGTTCTCCCAGGTTAAAAAACGGGATGGTGGCCACCCCAAAACAGGTCCGATGGACGTGAGTGCGGGGCTGGGCTGAGGGCCGCCCCCGTCTTCTAAAAACTGGCGCAAGTATTGCGAGCGCGTATGACAGGCTAGTGGCTGCCAGATGGCAAATTCGTGACAAACGCAGCGGGCGGAACAGCTCTGGCGTGGGCTTTGCCACTACATTGCAGGCAAAATGCCTGTATCCACGACTGCGCCGCTGGCGCACTTGGCAATGATTCCAGCGGCTTTTTACGCGATACTCGCGGCAACAGGCGCCTTGGGGATGAAGTAGATGACAGTGGAAACCGCGACCTGCCTGGCGGACGTGTCCGCCGCAACCTGGGATGGCTTATTGCCGGGCGGCCAGCCTTTTCTGCGCCATGGATTTTTGAGTGCCCTTGAAGAGAGTGGCAGCGTGGGCCCCGGTACCGGTTGGCAGGCTGAGCACCTGTTGTTGTGGCAAGGAGAAAAATTGGTAGCGGCGATGCCGGCCTATCGTAAGCAACACTCGTACGGCGAGTATGTGTTCGACCATGGCTGGGCCGACGCCTGTCGTCGTGCCGGCCTGCCTTATTACCCGAAACTACTGTGCGCGGTGCCCTTCAGCCCCGTTACCGGCCCTCGGCTGTTGGCCGCGGACCTGGACCAGGGCCTGGCGCTATTACAGGCACTGCCCGAGCATATCGCCACCCGGGGTTACTCCAGCGCCCATGTGAATTTCACCGAGCCCAGCCTGGACCAGCGCATGGCGAACGAGCCAGGCTGGCTGGAGCGTTGGGGTTGCCAGTTCCATTGGCAAAACCGGGGGTACCGGGATTTCCAGGACTTTCTCGATGCCTTGAGTTCACGCAAGCGCAAACAAATGCGCAAGGAGCGCGAGCAGGTGGCGGCCCAAGGGTTCGAGTTCCAATGGCAGGGGGGCGGCGCCTTGAGCGAGGCGCAGTGGGATTTCGTCTACGCCTGTTACGCCAATACTTACGAAGTGCGGGGCCAGGATCCCTACCTGACCCGAGCGTTCTTCAGCCTGTTGGCCGAGCGCATGCCCGAAGCCATACAAGTGGTGTTTGCCTACCACGCTGGCCGGCCCGTGGCCATGGCCTTCTGCTTGGTGGACGGCAACACGTTATATGGCCGCTACTGGGGCTGCCTGGCCGAATTTGACCGGCTGCATTTCGAAACCTGCTTCTACCAAGGCATGGACCACGCCATTGCTCAGGGCTTGGCCCGTTTCGATGCCGGAGCCCAAGGGGAGCACAAGCTTATTCGTGGTTTCGAGCCAGTGATCACGCGCTCCTGGCACTATCTGCTGCACCCAGGCCTGCGTGCGGCAGTGGCGGAATTTCTCGAACGCGAGCGGGAGGGCATCACCTTGTACGCCGAGGACGCGCGTCAGTCGTTGCCGTATCGTCACACGTAGAGACCGTTGGCCGTAATGTAGAAGCCAGCATGAGCTGGCGAACAATGCATCTTTACCTGCGCTGTCTCTTCGCGAGCTTGCGCTCGCTCCTACCGCCGATAGAGGCCGCCGTAGCAGCCTTACCCGGCTCGGTTGGTTCAACTGCCCAACTGGGTAGTGAACTGCCCCACGGCGCTTACTACCTTCCGGGCGCCATCTTGAATCTCCACGATCACATTGCCCGCCTGGCCAGCCAGGGCCAGACCGTCCTGGGCCTGTTGCTTGCCGGTACTGATGACGCTTACCGCGTCCGAGGCCAGTTTCTGGTTCCGTTGCACCACACCGGCAATCTCCGCCGTGGCCTGGGTCGTGCGTGAGGCCAACTGGCGTACCTCATCGGCGACCACCGCAAAGCCCCGGCCTTGCTCACCGGCCCGTGCTGCTTCGATGGCGGCATTGAGCGCCAATAGGTTGGTTTGCTCGGCGATACCGCTGATGGTTTTGATGATGGTGCTGATCACCTGGCTTTGCTGGTCCAGCGCACCAATGCCGGCGGCGGCTTCTTCCATATGCTTGGCCAGGTCGCGCATCACCGCAACGGTTTGCTGCACTACATCCGCGCCACGGTGGGCGCTGCTGTCGGTTTGCACCGAAGTGCTGTAAGCGAGGTTGGCGGCGTCGGCCACGGCCTTTTCACGGTTAACCTGGTCGGTGATCAGCGTGGCGAACTTCACCACCTTGATCAGCCGGTCGTTAGGGTCCAGTACGGGGTTGTAGGAGGCCTCCAGCCATACGGGACGGCCGTGGCTGTCTACCCGTTGGAAACGGCTGGCCACGTATTCGCCTCTGCGCAGTTGTTCCCAAAAGGCCTGATAGCCAGGGGAATTAATCTCTTCAGGCTGGCAGAAGAGCCGGTGGTGTTTGCCCTTGATCTGCTCCAGGCGATAGCCCATGGCATTGAGGAAGCGGTCATTGGCCGTGATCACATGGCCCTGCAGGTCGAACTCAATCACCGCAGTGGAGCGCAATAGGGCCTTGATCACTCCCTCTTGCTCGCGGGAGGTTTCGATCGTGCGGGTCAGGTCGCTGGCAAAGATATAAAAGCCCAGCACTTGCCCGTCGAGAGCTTTGCCTGGTTGCATCAAGGCCCGCAGCCAGGCCTCGCGGCCGTCCTTGCGCAGCAGGCGCAAGGTACCGGAAAAATGCTCGCCGCGTGTGAGGGCATTGCGCACCCGCTGGTGAAAAGGGTCCTGCTTCACATGCCCCGGAACGATATCTTCCAAAGGTTTGCCCACCAGCTCTGCCTGGCTATAGAGCATTTCTTTTTCAAAGTTGGCGTTGACGCTTACCACTCGGCCTTGGGCGTCCAGGCGTAGGGCGATGGTGTCGTGGTCCAGCCCGTTACGAATCTGCTGTATCAAAGCCAGTTCTTCACGCAACGCGGCCAGTTCCGCCTTTTGTTGTTTACCGAACATCGCACGCACCTGAGCAGCCTGGGGGAGTTGTCAGGTCATCGACCGCGCCGCACCGGCCTTGAATGCGGCGCCGACCGAAGGTCAAGCCGGTTGAGGAGGCAACTGCGGCAGGTAAAAGCTAAACAAGGTACCTGCTTCGACGGATGAGGCCACAGCCAAGTGGCCACCATGGGCAATGGCGATTTGTTGCGCGATGTACAAACCCAGGCCCAGGCCATTCCCGGCGCGATTCTGCCCGCGGCGGCTGAACGGCTGGAACAGCTGCAGCAGCACAGGCCCTTCGATGACCGGGCCCTGGTTATGCACGCTGATCACCAGCCCATCGGGGCTGCGTTGGGCGCTCACCCTCACCGGAGTGTCCTTGGCGCCATGGATCACCGCATTGCTCACCAGGTTTGAGACCAGTTGCGCCATGCGCTCGCGATCACAGATCACGCCGTCGATCTTATCGATGTCCAGCTGCAGTAGCCGGTCGGGATAAACGGCCTGGATTTCGTCCACCACATGGCGCAGTGAGCCTGAAAGATCTGGACAGGGAGCCAGCTTGACGGTAATGCCGCCACCCAAGCGGCCACGGGCGAAGTCCAGCACGTCTGCCACCAGCTTCGAGGCCCGCTGGCCTGAGGTGACGATATGGCCCAGCACCGACGTGGTGCGAGCATCTTGCCCACGCCGCAGTAGTAGCTCGGCCCCAGCGGTCATGGCGAACAGGGGGTTGCGCAGGTCATGACCCAGCACCGCGATGAACTGGTCGCGCAGCTCGGCGGCGTCCCGCTCCAGCAGCAGGGCGCGCTCGGTCATCTGATGGCGCTCCTGGGCTTCCATCAGGCTGGACAATAGCTGAGCAAAGGATTCGACGACCGCTACCGAAGAACTATTGCGCAGCTGTGCGGGCTTTGGGTCGAAGGCGCAGAGGGTGCCGAAGAGCGAGCCGTCGGGATAGAACAACGGCACTGAAATATAACTTTCGAAGGCATACAGGCGGGGGGTGTGGTGATTGCAGTACATCGGGTCGGCGCTGGCATGGTCAATCACGATGGTGCGATGGCTATCGCGGATTTCATCGCACAGGGTGGTTTTCAATGCCAATTGCCCACCTGGGCCTAAGCCAAAACCCAGGCGATCTTCGACCGCGCAGGCCGTCCAATGGGTATCGGTAACCCGCGCCACTGCCGCGAAGCGCAATCCTGTGCTGTCGCACAGCACCTTGAGCATATTAGGAACGGCCTCTATTCGGCCGATAAGCGCCAGGTCTGCACTGAAATTTGCCATTAGAACCACTGTGCGCAAGGGGTTGACCCCGTAGTTTAACGAGGCATGCGGGCTTTTGTAAGCCTAGGGCAGCCGGTCAGCCGGCCCGTAGGCGGCCCTGCACCTGCGCAGCCGGGGGTAAGGCCAATAATGCCAGCAGCGCCTGTGCATCTATGGGCCGGCTCAAGAAGTAACCCTGCACTTCATGGCATTTATCCATCGTCAGGGCATACAGTTGTTGCTCGGTTTCAACGCCCTCGGCGGTGACGGTCATGCCCATGGCTTGGCCTAGGTGAATAATGGCCCGCACTACAGCGCGGTCGCCCTCAGTGGCTGTACTGCCCGTAAGCGCGGTCACAAAGCGCCGGTCGATCTTGATGCTGTCGAAAGGATAGGCGCGCAGATAACCCAGGGACGAATAGCCGGTGCCGAAGTCGTCCATGTTCAGTCTGACCCCCAGCTCCTTGAGGGCCGTCATGGTTGACAAGGCATTGTCCACCGCCGTCAGCATCACGTTTTCAGTGATTTCCAGCTCCAGCCGCTGGGCGGGCAAGCCGGTTGCGATCAGGGTGTCCCGTACATCCTTGACCACGTCACTGTGAGCGAACTGAGCGGGTGACAGGTTGACCGAAACGATCAGCGGTTGGGGCCACAGGCAGGCGGTTCGACACGCTTCTTGCAGCACCCAACGGCCGAGGGGCACGATGAGTTCCGACTGCTCGGCCAACGCGATAAACGTATCCGGGCCTGTCAGCCCTTCGACCGGGTGGTTCCAGCGCACCAGTGCCTCCACCGATACGATGGCCAAGCCATCCACCTGATAACGCGGCTGATAGTGCAGCACAAACTCCTGGTTGTGGATCGCCAGGCGCAGTTCGTTTTCCAAACGGCGCCGATGTTGAATCCGCTCGCTCATCCGTTCGGAAAAATACCGCCACGTGCCTCTGCCATCCGCCTTGGCTTCATACAAGGCGATATCGGCACAGCGCAGCAATTCATGCCCGTCGTAGCCTTGCAGGCGGCTTTGCGCGATCCCCAGGCTGGCGCCGACCTGCAGGCTGTGCTGGGCGTAGGCGACTGGTTGCTGCAAGCTGTCTATCAAGCGCTGGCAAAACCGGTCGATCTCCACGCGCTTTTCCAGACCACACAAGATGAGCACGAATTCGTCACCGCCCAGCCGCGCGACGAGGTCCAGGTCTCGGGTGTAGGCTTTGAGGCGCTTGGCGGCTTCTCGTAGTACAGCATCCCCAGCAGGGTGGCCCAGGCTGTCGTTAATGTGCTTGAAGTTGTCCAGATCGATAAGAATCAGGCTTAACGGCGGTGCATCCTCGCGCGGGGCCAGGGCGTCTTCCAAGTAACCGGCCAGCAGGTTGCGGTTAGGCAAGCCCGTGAGGGCGTCGTGCATGGACAGGTGCTGAATTTGCGCGTGAGCGGCGACTTCGTCGGTGATGTCGTTTGCGATGCCACGAAAGCCTACTACCAAGCCACCGTCGAAAATGGGCCGCGCCGACACCTTACAGAAGCGCCGTTCACCTTTGTCATCCCGGTAGACGCAGCGCAAGGTGGAGGAGGCGGTGGGGTGTTCCGGCAGCGAGGCCAGCCAAGGCGCGATGGGGGTGGTCTCGCAGTTGAGCAATTGATCGATGGGCACGCCCAGCCAGCTCTCCAGGCGGTAGCCGGTCACTTCGCTGAAGCGGTTGGACAAATACGTAAGCCGCCCCCGGCTATCTACCTCCCAGATCCAGTCGGAGGCGGCTTCGGCTACGGCTCGAAAGCGCTGCTCACTGGCCTCCAAGGCGCGATGACTGGCTCGCAAAACCTGCATCTGTTCGTTCAGTTGTCGAGAGGCGCGCGTGGCGAAGTAGAAAAAGTACCCAAACACCAGGCTAAGAATCGCCGCAATGGTCAACAAGCCTGGTAGCACGCTCCACAGCAACTCAGCCCCTGGCCGGGCCAATGCCCAGCTCATATAAAAGCCGGTATGGTCCAACGGCATGTGCGCCCGAGCGCCGGGTTGGCGATCCACACCGAGTTTTTTCAGGCCAAAACTTTCTCCTAGCAAGGCCAGTTTTTCAGGGGTGAGCTGATCCACGAACACCATCACTGGTAGCTGTTGAGGGTCTATTGCCGGAGGGGAGGTGACAGGTTGGATGGCCGCGGCGACCAGCAGGGCAGGCCATCCGTTGAGCAACACATATTGAGCGATGCCTCTATGGCCCAGCGCGGCGGCGCGCGCGGCATCGACAATGCCATCCTGGCTCACGTCAATGAACGCGCTGAAGGGCGCCTCGCTGAGCTTGCCCTTGTAAAGCGCGTAACGAGTGAGCCTGCGGTCGATCACAAAGACCGCTTCGTAGCCCGAGGTGCTGTACAACGTGTCGCCCAGGTTACCGTCGGTCAATGCCCACTGGCGGTTCACCGGGCCATTGGCGAGGGCTTGGTAGGCCTCATCCCAAATGGCATTGTTGAGCAAAATGGCGGTATTGCCGGCAATGCGCGCGTCCAGGGCTTTTTCGATAAGAAACCGAGTATTTTCGCCTTCGGCGGCGTCCAGGCGGTTGGCAAGGGTGAATACGGTCGCCAGGGCGATGGCGAACACCAGCAGGCACGCGGTTGCCATGATCAGCAAGAAACGCTGGGTACGCATGAATGAAGGGGGCAGGGAGGGCGCAGGCGCGATCATGTTCATGGTTCGGCCGTTTCCTTATGCAGACACCTTACCGTTCGGAGCGCCTTGATCGACGGTGGTACTCGATCATCTTTGCGGCGCTGGACAGCCCTGCTTACTGCCGGGCCAACGCTTGTCTCGACAGGCCAGGCCAGTAGAGATTCTTGCAAGTGTAGACCACCGCCTGGCGAACGGGCTGGTTGGGCCATGCACCTAGGCCCTGGCCTCTGTATGCTGAAAGCTGACAGGCCGGGGAGGCCATTCAATGAGATCGATCGTTGCCATGGGAGTGCTGTTGCTGATGGCTTTGCCCCTAGTGAATGCCAGTGAACAAGACACCGCGCTGCCAGGTTCGCGCCAGGTGGACGGCCGCTATCAAAACCTGACTGTCTCGCCCCAGCAGGGCTTTTTGAAAAAACTGCGTATCGGCTTTAAATACCTGCTGCTGCGCAAGCCACCCTATACCCGCCCCGCGGCGGCCTTACCGATGCAGGCACTGTCACGCCAAGCATTGCTGGCCGCTCCGGACAACAGTCTGTGGCGGCTGGGCCACTCCACGGTGCTGATTAAGGTGCATGGGCAGTTCATCCTCACTGACCCGGTATTTTCCGAGCGGGCCTCGCCTGTGCAATGGGCGGGGCCCAAGCGCTTCCACGCCCCACCCATTGACTTGGCTCAGCTTCCGCCATTGACCGCCATCGTGCTGTCCCATAACCACTATGATCACCTGGACTACCACAGTATTCAGGCGCTGGCGGCTACCACCGAGCATTTTCTGACGCCGCTGGGCGTGGGCGACACCTTGGCCGAATGGGGTGTGCCCGCCAGTAAAATCCGCCAGTTGGACTGGTGGCAACATACCGATGTAGCCGGTATCCGCTTCGTGGCCACCCCCGCGCAGCATTTCTCCGGCCGGGGCCTGACCGACAGTAATGAAACGCTGTGGGCGTCCTGGGTGATGATCGCCCCGGCCTGGCGCGTGTTCTTCACAGGGGATTCTGGCTACTTCGACGGCTTCAAGCGCATTGGCGAGCGCTATGGGCCCTTCGACCTGGCGTTGGTGGAAACCGGCGCCTATAACGTGGCCTGGCCTAGCGTTCACATGCAGCCCGAAGAAAGCTTAAAGGCGGCGCAGGATGTCAACGCACGCTGGATGGTGCCTATTCATAACAGCACCTTCGACCTGTCCAGCCATGCCTGGCAGGAACCCTTCGAGCGCATCACGGGGCTGGCCGCGGCGGCTGACATGCCCCTGGCCACCCCGCGCCTTGGGGAGCGCCTGGACCTGCTCGCCCCCCAGCCTGGTCAGCCTTGGTGGCGAGAGGTCGCGGCCCCCGATGCCGCCGCGGCCAATGGTGAGGTGGCTCAACGGCCCTGACGAGCGCCGGAGCCGGTAGAGGCATCACTGCGGATCTGCGCATGGCTGATCAGCCCAAAGATCAGGCTGCCGCCGATGATATTGCCAGCCAGGGTAGGGCCGGCAAAGCTCATCCAGAACTCGCTCCAAGGCAACTCGCCTGCCCATACCAGGTAGGACACCTCGGCGGCGCCGACCACGATATGGGTGAAGTCGCCCAGGGCCATCAGGTAGGTGACCATGATGATCATCCAGATCCGGGCGTTATCCAGGGCCGCGATCATCCAGACCAGCGTGGCGATCATCCAGCCAGAGATAATCCCCTTGGCGAACATCTGCCCAATGGAGTTCTCCATCACCTTATGGCCGATGTCTAAAAAGGCTGCATCCGTTGCCGGGTCGAAGATAGGCAAGCGCAACATCACCCAGGACACCAGCAACGTGCCCGCCAGGTTGCCCGCCAATACCACGCCCCATAGCCGCAGCAGGCGGCCAAAGTTGGCCAAGGTCGGGTTGGTCATCACTGGCAGCACGGCGGTCAGGGTGTTTTCGGTAAACAGCTGCTGGCGGGCGAGAATCACTGCCAAAAAGCCCGCCGAGTAACCGAAGCTTGCGATCACATGGCTAGGGTCACCTTCTGGCAAGCGCGCGTTGAGCAGCCCCATGGCCATCAGCGACAGGCCCATGGTCAACCCCGCCGCCAGGGCGGACCAGAACAGGGCCGCCACACTGCGCTCCAATTCATGGTCGCCTTCACTGCGGATGATCTCGTGCAGCACTGCTGGGCGAGGGGCTTTGCTCTCATCGACTTCTTGTTTCTCGTCTTGGGACAGCCCAGGGGTTTCTTCTTCTTGGATGGGTTCTTCAGGGCGATCTTGCGGGCGTATAGGTTCTTTCATAGCGGGGGCTCCAGGATTGAGCTACAGACTGCGCGCCGCCGCGTAAGGTTCTGAAGAAAATGTTATTTCGATGGCGTGCGCGTGGCCTGAATGCCAAACAGTTCTTTAACGGCCATGACGTACTCATGAGCGCCCACGCCCATACTGTTGTTATGGGTACCGCCAGGCACCAGCAACAATCGCTTGGGCGGCTCGGCGGCAGCAAACAACGCCTGACTGAAGCGCGATGGCACGTACTTGTCATCGGTGCCATGAACGATCAGCACTGGCATCTTCACCTTGCCGATTTTGTCTACCGAGTCGAATTTTTCCGAGAGCAGCCAGCGCACCGGCAGCGAGGTATTGATCACGGCCTGGGCCGCATCGCCCATATTGGTGAAGGTGGATTCAATCATTAGCCCGGCTGCCTGGGGCGCATCGCCCTGGCCAATACGTTCGGCCAGCTCCACCGCAATCGCCCCACCTAGGGAGTGCCCGTAAATAAAGCGCTGGTCGGCATTGGGCTGTAGCGTGACCAGACGTGCCCAAGCCGCTTCGGCATCTTCATAGACGCTACTTTCCGATGGCAAGGTCCCAGGGCTTTGACCAAAGCCCCGGTAGTCGATGGCCAATACCGAAAAGCCCATCGCCCGCAATTGCCCGATACGTCGCAACTGGGCGGTCAGGTCCCAACGGGTGCCATGCAGGTACAGCGCCGCAGGCGCGCCCTGGGCTTGAGCGGGCCACCACCAGGCATGCACATACTGCTCTGAGGTGGCCAGCTTGCCTTTAACAGGGATGTTCATCTCCACCACGCCAGCAGGCAGGCCACTGAACCAGCTGGCCGGGCCCGGCTCGATGTTAAAGATCAGCTCGCGCTCTTTATACGCCAGGCGAGAGCAGCCATAGGGCATGCCCACCGCCAGGAAAAGCCCCAGGGCCGCCAGGGCAAGCCAGCGGCGGTTACGAAAGGAGGGAAACACGGCCATTGCGATTACCGATAAGGCGGGCGACTGAGGTTCAGACTACGCCGCTGGAACGGTGTTGCACCGCAATGGCTTAGGCTCGCTTATCGCTCGTTTGGCTTGGGGTTTAGAGCACGAACCGTCCCATCATCTGCTTTAGCTCTACGGCCAGGTTGCCCAGCGCCTGGGTAGCGCCTTGGGTGTCCGTAGCGCCGGTGGCGGTTTGCAGCGACAGGTCGCGAATCCGCAGCAGTTTGCCGTCCACCTCTCTCGACACCTGGGCCTGTTGCTCGGCGGCGCCTGCGATCACCTGGTTGCGGTCGTCGATGCCTTTGACTGCGTCACAGATATTGCCCAGGGTATCTCGGGCGGTGACGGCACGTGCCCGGGTACGGTCTGCCTGGGCGGCGCTTTCGCCCAAAGCTTGCACCGCTAACTCGGTACCCTGGTGGATCTCGCTCATCATCTGCTCGATCTCGCGGGTGGAGGCGCCCGTGCGGTGGGCCAACCCCCGTACTTCATCAGCAACCACCGCAAAACCACGGCCCACTTCCCCCGCGCGGGCCGCTTCGATGGCGGCGTTGAGGGCCAACAGGTTGGTTTGCTCGGCTACGTTGCGGATCACATCCAGTACTTTATGGATATGCCGGGTTTGCCCGGCCAGGCTTTGGGCTTGGGCGGCGGCGCTGCCCACCTGATTAGCCAACAGGTCGATATCGCCCATGGCAGCGTTCAACTGGGCCTGGCCGTCGAAGGCGGCGCTGGCCGAGGTGCGGGAGGCGTCGGAGCTGGCCAGGGCATTGGCCGCTACCGCTTCCACAGCCGTGCTCATTTGATTCACCGCGGTGGCGGCTTGCTCGATTTCTACGTATTGCAGGCGCAAATCCTCCGCGCTGTTGCGCATCACTGCCCCCATGTTCAAGGCTTGGGTATTGAGCCGGTCGACACTGGCGCCCAGTTGGCTGAGTAGGCCATGGAGCTGGTCGCGCATATGGCCCAGCATGGCGAGCAACTGGGTGCTTTCGTCTGCGCCATTGGCATCGATGGTTACCCGCAGGTCCCCATTGGCAATCGCCCGTGCGACCTGTACCGCTTGGCGTAAGGGCGCGGTAATGCTCAAGGTCATTCGCCAGGCCAGTATCAGCATGATTACCAGTGCCACGGCGGTGACCGCAGGTACTACCCGTACGGTTCGCTCGGCCGCGTTGGCGGCCTGTTCCAGCGCCTGCGCCGAGGTTTGTTTGTTGAGTTCACGCAACAGTTGTACTTGCATGTCCATCAGCCCGGCCTGCAACCCCAGTGCTTCGCTCACCTTTTGCACACCCTCAGCCGGGCGCTGTTGGTCAATCAGCGCTACGGCTTCTTTAAGGGCCGCCATAAACGGAAGGTACGCCCCTTGCAGCACTTCAACGGCTTCGCGTTCGGTGCCAGGCGCCAGGGTTTGCAAATAGCCGGTAAAGCCCCGGTCCAGGCTGTTGGCCAATTCTTCCAGGGCA
Source organism: Pseudomonas artemisiae (assembly GCF_057128685.1). Lineage (NCBI taxonomy): Bacteria > Pseudomonadati > Pseudomonadota > Gammaproteobacteria > Pseudomonadales > Pseudomonadaceae > Pseudomonas > Pseudomonas artemisiae. The sequence continues at coordinate 70,090 of NZ_JBSKHS010000005.1, read as the reverse complement.
ATGCGCCGGTTGACCATTTCGGCCGGGTCTGCCGCGGAGCTAAGCAACAGGGCCGCCTCGGTGCGTAGTTTGGCCAGGTCCAATGCAACCGCGTCGGCCTGAGCGATGCTCGACAGCGGCCCGCGTTCGATCACCTCGGCCTGGTGGCGTACAGTGCGGATCTCTCCTAGGCAAAACAATCCCAGCCCCAGCAGTAACAGCGCACAGAGCGCGAACCCGGCAAACAGCCGTGGGCCAATGCGGACCTTCCGCAAAAGGGGGCGTGGCGTAGTGGGGCGGGCACGGCGAAATTTAAACACAATGGCAAGCTCGGGCGGGATAAACAGCCTGCCTTGTATCAAGCCAAGATGATGGCTTTATGACAGTTCCCAGGGCCTGCTGCTACGCAAGGCGGATTGGGCCCCGTAGATACCGTCTCCGCCACCTCGCAAGTGGAGCCATACCTCTCGTAGCAGCTGGCCTTGGCCGCGACCGTCTCGGCATCGTATTGAATCTGGTCGCGAGCAAGCTCGGCTGCTACGGGAACATACAGGCCACACCGTAGCAGCAGGCCTTGGCGCCAACCGCGTTACCGCGACCGGTGGTGCCACCGTACTGGATCTGGTCGCGGGCGAGCCCTGCTGCTATGAGATGTAGGGTCCTATTGCGCGGTGAAGGCTAGGACCGTAGCAGCTCGGGATAACCGTTGACAGGGCTTGGAATATCCGTAGAATGCCGCGCCACAGCAGGCACATAGCTCAGTTGGTTAGAGCACCACCTTGACATGGTGGGGGTCGTTGGTTCGAGTCCAATTGTGCCTACCAGTTTGGAGCCCCGGCATACCGGGCACGTAGGGGCGATCCGCAAGGGTCGCCCTTTTTGTTTGCCTCAGCCTCAGCGTTGCTCCGTGAGCATCCGCTTTACGGCGGCTTCATGCCCGACTTTGTCGTTGATGCGAGAAATTACCTGAACCACCGCCAGTTGCTGGCCTTGCGCGGCAATGAAGTACGTAGTGAGGGTGTTGCCACCGCCCACCGTGGCCGTGGCGTCTATCCGTTGCGCGGGCAAGCCGTGCAGGGTCACCCGTTGCTCCTTGGTTGAGTGAAAGTTCGGCAACGCCTGTGCCTGTTTGCTGATAAAGCCTGCGCTGGCACCGGCCAGGAAGCGCTGGTCTCCTGCAACCGGCGCATCGCCTTGGATGGGTAGTTCAGTCGTGACCACAATGCGCTTGTGCGCATCGTTCATATACAGCGTGCCCTTGGCGCCCGCGGTACCGGTGCTGGCATTCCCCGGCGGCAAAGGCTCGCTCTTATAGCCTGTGGGTAGCGTGAAGCGCAGCGCGCCCTTGAGCAAGGACACTGCAACGCCTTGGGCGGGCTGATGCTTGGTCGGGGCGTGTTTGGCAGGCGTGGCCGCCTGGGCGACCGGCACAGGCGCGCACAGGGCAATCACGCACAGCGGCCAAGTGAGCGAGCGGGGCACGAGCATTAGATAACCGTCCTATAACAATAGAAAGATGCCGCCCAACCTAGGCGCGTTGGATGCCATCAAGGTGTGTGGAAGTAAGCCTGGCTTGTGCTTAACCGGCTGCGGGACTGCCGCTTATCCTTCCGATGTATGGCCTGAACTGCCTGCCTCGGCCCGGCTCAACAGTTCATGACGCTCGCCCTTGGCAGGCTTGCCACTTGGGCGCTGGGTTCACTTCACTTCAACCCATGGAGAGCAGTTACCCATGACGGCCCATATCATTCACTTTACCGCGTCCATCAACGCCACTTCCACCGGCGAGCTTATCGAAAAGTGCTCACTGGCCACCCAAAAGGGCGCCTCTAAGATCGTTATCAAGATCGCGACCATGGGTGGGGAGTGCAGCTACGGATTCTCGCTCTATAACTTCCTGACCGCCCTGCCGGTGCCCGTACATACCCATAACCTGGGCACCGTAGAGTCCATGGGCAATATTATTTTCCTGGCCGGCGAGCAGCGTACGGCCTGCAAGCACAGTAAGTTCTTGTTCCACCCGTTTCACTGGAACCTGCACGGCTCCGTGGACCACGCGCGGATGTCCGAATACGCCATGAGCCTGGATTACGACCTGGAGTTGTATTCGCGCATCGTGGAGGAGCGCACCCAGGGTGCCAGGGCTCCCTTGGATGTGTCCCAGTGCTTGATCGCCGCGCCGCGTATCCTAGACCCTGGTCAGGCCCAGAGCGCGGGCCTGATTCACAGAATCGACGCGCTACCCATGCCGGTCGATGCCGTCAGTTACAGCGTCCATGGGTAAGGCCGCTTAATCCATCGCCTGAGCCATCAGCGCTTGTACTTCGTTGCGGGTAGGGGAATAGGCGCCAGGGTGGCTACAGGACACTGACGCGCAGGCCGCCGCGAACCTCAAGCGGTGGTGTGGGTCGGTGATGCCCAACAGCGCGGAGGCCAGCCAGCCCGCCATGCTGGCATCGCCCGCGCCTACGGTATCCGCCACTGTGACCGGAATCGCAGGTTGCTCGAAGGTGGCCTGTGGCGTATAGAGCACCAGCCCGCGCTCGCCCTGGGTGAACAGTATGTCTGCCTGCGGGTTGAGGTAGCGCAGTTCCTTCAGGGCCTGCTGCTCATCCAGGCCGGGGTAGATATGCCGAAGGTCTTCGTCGGACAGCTTGATGGTGGTGGCGAGCCTGGCGAGGGTAGGGAAGGTGTGTTCCCGGTAATGGTCGGTCATCAGGTTACGCCAGTTAGGGTCGTAGCTGATGGCCTTGCCTGCGGCCTTGGCGTGTTTCGCGGTGTCTACCAACAGGGAAGCTAAAGGCTCCCGGGCCAGGCTGATACAGCTGAAATGGCACAGCTCCACCTCGTTTAACCAGCCTTCGGGTAATTGCCCGAGGTCGAAACCCAGGTCCGCTTCCCCCGCGAAGAAATACCGCGGTGGCGCGCTGGACGGCACGATAGCCACTAGAGGGTCGGCGTTTACGCGTTGTATAAACCGAATGTCCAGGCCAGCAGCCCTGGATTTCTCGGCGATTTCTTCACCCAATGAGTCCTGGCTGATAGCGCCGCCGAATGCGCTTGATACCCCAAGTTGGCTAAGGGTACGCGCAACGTTCCAAGGCGCGCCCCCTGGATAGCCCCGCCAGTGGCCAGGGGTGGTTTGCACGATATCCGTTAGCGCTTCGCCGAATACCACGACACGGGGCAGGGGCATGCAGAAAATCCTTATTGTTAGAGGGTACGTAGGGCAGCACTGGCGCGGGCAACAAGCGGCCCGTGTAAAGGTCACGTTGAGGCGCAGCATACCCAGCGGCCAAGTGCCTGACCAGCACGGTGCTGGCCTAGGGCCGATACTTTTTTGCCCTGGCAGAGGCCAGCGATAGGCGCCGCTGACTCAAGCTAAGGGATAAGTGGTCGATACGCTTGTTTGAGCGGACAACCCTACCCGTACTGGCTCACGAGGTCATTATGCTTTTACGTAACTGGAAAGTGGCTCCACGCGCTGCCTTCGGCTTTGGCTTGATCGCATTGATGGTAGGTTTCCTGGGCCTGTTTTCATTGAACAAGATGGCCAGTATCCGCGAGCGGGCGGTGATCATCGAAACCAATTGGGTGCCGAGTATTCGCCTGGTCGATACCATCCGGGAAAACATGCTGCGGGTTCGCACCATTTCCCTGCGCATGGCGCTGGATCCTGATCTGAAGAACATCGACACCTACATGAGCCAGTACGAGGTACGTAACAAGGCGTTGATGGAAAACCTCAAGGCCTTTGAGGCGTTTATCGACACGCCTGAAGAACAGACCCTGTATCGTCAGTTCAGCAACGATTTTCACGCCTACCAAAAGGGCATGGCCGACTCGTTCGTGCTAGCCCGTACCGGCGATAGAGACGCGCTCAACAAGCTGCTGCTGGTAGATATGAAACCCGTGGTCGATGGCACCGGCGCGCAGTTGGCGGCCATGGGCGAGCTATACGGAAAAGGCATTGAGGGTGAGGGTAAAGCGTCCACCGAGCAGTATGCCCGCTCTCAGTGGGTAGTAAGCCTGGTGATCGCCCTGGCCGCCGTGGTCACTATTGTCCTGGCCTGGTTGCTGACCCGCAGCATTGTGTTGCCACTTAGAAGCGCCGTGCAAACTGCCTGCAATGTGGCTGAGGGCGACCTGACCAAAAGCATCGAAGTGCAGGGGCGCGATGAAGTAAGCCAATTGCAACTGTCCCTCGCCCAGATGCAGCAAAGGCTGCGCGAAACCCTGGGCGAGATATCCGGCTCCTCGACCCAGCTTGCCGCCGCCGCAGAGGAACTCAACGCGGTAACCGAGCAAGCCGGGCAAGGGTTACAGCGACAGAACGATGAAATCGAACAGGCCGCCACGGCGGTAAACGAGATGAGCGCCGCGGTAGACGAAGTCGCCCGCAACGCGGTCTCCACGTCGGAAGCCTCCAAGGCCTCTAATCAGGCCGCCCAAATGGGGCAAACCAAGGTGTCATCAACCATTGATGCGATCGCGCAGTTGTCCACCGGAGTGGAAAGCACCTCCACGCTGGTGCAGGCACTGGCCAGGCAGTCCCAAGACATCGGCAAGGTGTTAGATGTGATTCGGGCAATCGCTGAGCAAACCAACCTGTTGGCCTTGAACGCGGCTATCGAGGCAGCTCGGGCGGGGGAGTCTGGCCGAGGCTTCGCAGTGGTGGCGGACGAGGTGCGGGCATTGGCGCATCGCACCCAGAATTCGACCCAGGAAATCGAGCAAATGGTCACCAGCATGCGCAGCGGTGCTAGCCAGGCCCTGATGTCTATCGAAAGCAGCACCGCCCGCGCCCAGCAAACTCAGGAAATGGCCAAGAGCGCTGGCACCGCGCTTGAGGCGATCACGTCGGGAATCAGCGAGATGTACGAACGCAACCTGGTGATCGCCAGCGCCGCCGAGCAACAGGCCCAAGTGGCGCGGGAAGTTGACCGCAACCTGGTCAACATCCGCGACCTCTCGGTACAGACAGCCGCCGGTGCCCACGAAACCAGCGCGTCCAGCCATGAGCTGGCGCGGCTGGCCGCAGACCTTAACCGCTTGGTATCTCGATTTAGTTTGTAGGGTAAGGGGAGTGACGGTGCTGTGAATCAAGCATGACGCTCTCTTGCTCAATCCCAGCTCAACGCCCCACCGGTTTGGTACTCGATCACGCGGGTTTCGAAGAAGTTTTTCTCTTTTTTCAAGTCCATGATCTCGCTCATCCAAGGGAAGGGGTTGGTGGTGCCTGGGTACTCTTCCTTCAGGCCGATCTGGGACAGGCGGCGGTTGGCGATGAACTTGAGGTAGTCCTCCATCATGGCCGCGTTCATGCCCAACACGCCGCGGGGCATGGTGTCTCGCGCGTATTCGATTTCCAGCTGGGTGCCCTGAAGGATCATCTGGGTGGCCTCTTCCTTGAGGTCGGCATCCCACAGGTGCGGGTTCTCGATCTTGATCTGGTTGATCACGTCGATACCGAAGTTCAGGTGCATGGATTCATCGCGCAGAATGTATTGGAACTGCTCGGCCACGCCGGTCATCTTGTTGCGTCGGCCCATGGAGAGGATCTGGGTGAAGCCGCAATAGAAGAAAATACCTTCAAGTACGCAGTAGTAGGCGATCAGGTTGCGCAGCAGCTCTTTATCGGTTTCCACGGTGCCGGTGTTGAACTGCGGATCGGAAATGGCGCGGGTGTACTTCAGGCCCCAGGCGGCTTTTTTGGCGACCGATGGGATCTCGTGGTACATGTTGAAGATCTCGCCTTCATCCATGCCCAGCGATTCAATGCAGTACTGGTAGGCATGGGTGTGGATCGCCTCTTCGAAGGCCTGGCGCAGGATGTACTGGCGGCATTCGGGGTTGGTGATCAGGCGGTACACCGCCAACGCCAGGTTGTTGGCGACCAAGGAATCGGCGGTAGAGAAAAAGCCCAGGTTGCGCATGACGATGCGGCGCTCGTCGTCGGTCAGGCCTTCAGGGCTCTTCCACAAGGCGATGTCGGCGGTCATGTTGACCTCTTGCGGCATCCAGTGGTTAGCGCAGCCGTCCAGGTACTTCTGCCAAGCCCAGTCGTACTTGAAAGGCACCAATTGGTTAAGGTCGGCGCGGCAGTTGATCATGCGCTTTTCGTCGACGGCCACGCGGGCAGCGGAGCCTTCGAGCTCAGCCAAGCCTTCGGCAATATCCAGGCTATTGAGGGCAGCCTTGGCGCGGGCGACTGCCGCGCTGTCGGCAGCGCTCACTTCGCGGGCCCGGTGAGCGGCCTCGCTACCGGCGTTATCGAGCTTGTCCATGGCGGTGGCAGCTGCCCCGGCGCCAAGGGTGGCCACGGCCTCGTCGTCTTTGTCGAATTCGTCCCAACTGAGCATGGTTGTCTCCTGTCCACGAGGCCGCCTGGTGGCCTCATTGAGATTAAAATTAGCGCGTCAACGCCTGCCCCAAAGGGGCGCGCCTACGAGGGTAAAAAACGGTTCGAACGTTCAAGGGCCAGCGGCGAATCGGGTTGCTTTAGCGAGCACAGCGCTCACTTACCAGGCCTGGCTGGGGCCACGCCATGATAGGCGGGCCGCTTCGTTCATTTGAGGGCGCAAGTATACGGAAAAGCATCCCTGAATGCGCGGGCCTGGATCAACAAAACACCTGTCCGCTTCCATTGGTCGCACTGCCTCATTAGCTACATGTGGTGGTGTGCGCTGGCTGTGAACACAGGATATAGCGTATTGGCCTGCTTTCAAGGCAGTTGGTCGCACAGGGTGGAGCCGCCGCTAATGGATCGAGCCGCAGCCCCGGCAAACACGGGCGGGGAGCCGTATTTGCCATTCGTCGGGGCCTTTTTTGAGTGGTTTTTGTGTAATTTTCCTTGACTAACGCGCCTTAAATGATCGCCACGCCGCCGGTCACCGCGATAGTGGCGCCAGAGATATAACTGGCCTCATCACTGGCCAACATTACATAGGTCGAGGCCAATTCCGCGGGCTGGCCGGCACGCTGTAGGGGTACTTCGGAACCAAAGCTTTTCACTTGCTCAACTGGCATGGTGGCGGGGATCAGCGGGGTCCAGATCGGCCCTGGGGCCACCACGTTGGAGCGGATGCCTTTCTCTGCCAAGAGCGCGGCCAGGCCACCGGAGAAGTTTTGAATGGCGGCTTTGGTGGCGGAATACGCCAACAGTTTCGGCTTGGGCTGGTCGGCGTTTACCGAGGAGGTGCCTATCACGGAGGCGCCGGGCTGCATATGGGGCACCGCCGCCTTGCACAGGTGGAACATGGCATAGATATTGGTTTTGATGGTGCGGTCGAATTCCTCATCGGATATCTCGTCGAGGCCGTCCCGGCTCATCTGGAAAGCCGCGTTGTTGACCAAAACGTCGATACGGCCAAAGGCTTGCACCGCCTGCTCGACGATATGTCGGCAGTGGCTTGCCTCGGTGATGTCACCGGCCACCAGCACCGCCTTGCGGCCGGCTTCTTCCACCAGCCGCGCGGTGTCTTGGGCTTCTTCATGCTCATCGAGGTAGGAGATCAGCACGTCCGCGCCTTCACGCGCATAGGCGATGGCTACGGCGCGGCCGATGCCGGAATCGCCACCGGTGATAATTGCCTTCTTGCCTGCCAGACGGTTCGAGCCTGTGTAGCTGGTTTCGCCGTGATCGGGCTTAGGCTGCATGGCCATGCCAGTACCGGGCCAAGCTTGCTTTTGTTCAGGCTGGGGCGGTTGTGGGCGTTGGGTGGTCATCGGTAGGCTCCTTCAGGCTGGCCGTTACAGGCCGGTTTGGGTTGGCGAGCAATAAAAGAAACGTACCCGAAATGCGAAAGATGCCAGGGCTAGAAGTTCAGGGAGTTATCCAAGGTAGAGACCGGGCGCTTCAGCTCGACCCCCGACCGAGGGTGCTGCCACCAAACTGATCTGGCCTGGCTTGCGCAATATCACGGCCAAGCGGGGCTCAGCGGCCTATGACGCGAAGAGTGCGATGAATCAATCCGCGATTCTGTCCTCAGAGCAACGCCTACCTACTAGGCCCGCCTAACGGCAGGCCGTTGATAGCCCGAACACAAAATCTGATAGTCCCACTATGCATCAGCTTTTCGCATCTGTTGCTCGGCATAGCGTGCTACCACATGCCCAAAATCCGGTAGGCGCCCCTCGCCATCTGGCTGTCCGTAGCTGTCCTTCAAGCGATTCAGCTCTTCGTCAGTAGCGCTTTCTAGAAAGCCATTATCAAACACGCCCTGCAAAGCCGCGCTACGGCGGTCACTTAGGAAGGCGATATCAAGCTTAAGCAAGCGCTGCATATAGGCTGATTTTTCGTCTTTCGGGAGGATCTGCCCATCTAAGGTATAACTGAAGCGGCTTTCACAGTCTGCCGAGGTTGGAGACAGTGCAAAGGCCTCATTAAAATCATTTGCCTTAGCGTGGCCACAATGCTTCGGTGTGCTGGCACTACATTGCCGAATGCAGGACGCATGCAGGTTGTTATGGTCGAGTGCTGTTTCCGGGTAGTGTGCTTGAGGACGGAAATGCTCTATATGGCTGTAAGCCTGCTCAATTCGCCGGCCGCAGTAGCAGCACACCCAACCTTGTTAAGCTAACAGCGCCCGATGGAGGTCGGCCTTTTCAGGGTCGCGCAAGTCATTATATGTAGGTTGCCACTCATCACTAGCCTGTAATTTCCAGCGTTAGAAGCTGGTGGGAGCCTCGTGTTTAACTACATGCTTCATCTTCCGATCATCTCCTTGCGTCGAATTAAAGCTTCGGCCCTACTCAGCTCTGGGATTTGTGGTGCCTGTTTAGCGAGTTCGGCGAGTCGCCGTTTGGCTATAACTAACTGGTTATTTTCAATGTCTACAAATAGCAGCTTGAGCGAGTGCTCTATATCAACATTACGAGAAGAGGCGCCCATAATTTCTTCTAGTACCTGGCTAGAGTCCAGGCCATAGCTCACGTTTGGCTGCGTCGTACCCTGTTCGCGTAGAAGGATTATCTCCTCTGGGTGCAGTTCCCCGAGGATCTGGGGAGAGTGACTGGTGGCGATAAACTGAACCGCAGGAAATGCAGCTTTTAGACCCTTTACGATATTGCGTTGCCAGCGGGGGTGAAGGTGCACATCCAGCTCGTCGATCAACACCACTCCGGGTGTCTGATCAATCACATTCTTGCCTAGGTGCGGGTTGAGCAGGCAGATACGCCGGGCTATATCGGCTATCAAACAGATCAAGGCGCGCTGGCCGTCACTCAAGTTATCAAATGATACGGTCTTAGCTACTTCGCTCTCATTCTGCCGCCATTCCACTAACAAGCTTTTCTGCTGCATGTCGTAGCGTAAGTAGCCTATTCCTTCAATAGCAGCGCGTAGGGCAGCATTGACCAATGCCAATTCATCATCGTCGATTTCATGGAAGCGTTTTCCCGTTTCAGATGAACGCTGATAGCGCTCCAGGCATTTTGCGATTGCCCAGTGTTGCAAGGCCGACACGTTAACGGCAGCGTCCCCCCACTGCTGGTAGCCATCGTAACGAGCAGGCTTTTCAGTAGCTGCGGTCATTACATGATTAGGTTGGCCAATCCATTGACGATTCGCTCTATAGAATGCAACGACAGGCAGCGTCACCTGAGCCTGGGATAGTTGGCCAGGCTGCCCCGCATGTACTAATCCATGGAGGGGAGGCTCGCCTTCAAAAGCGGGGTACGAAACATCATTGTTTTTTTGTACTTTGATACGAAATGTACTGTCGGCCGCTTGGCCGAGGGCGACCACTGCTACAGGAAATCGAGATTCAAAACGGTAGCGCCCCTCGATGGAGCGCGTACTAACGTGAATACAAGTGGTGTCCCCAAGCGGCGACTCATAGACATTTGGAACCCCCACAAGCGAGGCCCCCAATGCCTCGCTGATTCCCCTCAGTAGTGAGGTTTTTCCGCTACCATTGATACCCGCAACCACATTAAACGCATCGTTGAATTGGACCTGCAAATCTTCATGGGCGCGATAGTTACTGAGGTGTATGGAGGTCAGCTTCATGGTCGTCTCGTGAAAATGGGGACGGAATGCACCTATGCTAACCGGTCACGCCTCTTAGCCGAAAGAAAGCGTTTGTAAGCCTTTACTAAATATTACCGTTTGGCTGCAATATGCCGGATCCCAAGCTTACGTAAGCTTAAAGACGCCTGGTTTTGTAGAGCTAGGCTAAGCCTGGGAAAAGAACAGGGTCCCGTTTGCGACTGCTCACAAACAAACAAGGCGCCCGAAGGCGCCCTGAAGGTCATGCGTGGCTCGCGGTCACTGACACGCCTCGCAATCCGGCTCGTCAATGGCGCAGGCCTTGGGCACCGGTGCCGGGCCCGCGGATGCGGCCGGGGCGGCTTGGAGGGCGGTGTCGCCGCCGCTGCTTACAGCGTTGAGCTTGCCGGTGGTCACGGTGGACTTCTCGGTGCTGGTGGCGGCCAGGGCACGGAGGTAGTAGGTGGTTTTCAAGCCACGGAACCACGCCATGCGGTAGGTGACGTCCAGCTTCTTGCCTGAGGCGCCAGCGATGTACAGGTTCAGCGACTGCGCCTGGTCGATCCACTTCTGACGGCGGCTGGCCGCTTCCACGATCCACTTGGTGTCCACTTCGAACGCGGTGGCGTACAGGTCTTTGAGCGCCTGCGGAATGCGTTCGATCTGCTGCACCGAACCGTCGTAGTACTTGAGGTCGTTGATCATCACCGAGTCCCATAGGTCCCGTGCCTTGAGGTCACGCACCAGGTAGGGGTTGATCACGGTGAATTCGCCCGAGAGGTTCGACTTCACATACAGGTTTTGGTAGGTCGGCTCGATGGACTGCGAAACGCCAGTGATGTTGGCAATGGTCGCGGTCGGCGCGATGGCCATGATGTTGGAGTTGCGGATGCCTTTTTTCACGCGCTCGCGGATCGGGGCCCAGTCCAGGGTCTCGTCCATGTTTACGTCGATGTACTTGGCGCCACGTGCCTCGATCAGGATCTGCTGGGAATCCAGCGGCAGCACGCCCTTGGACCACAGCGAACCTTCGAACGTCTGATAGGCACCGCGCTCGTCGGCCAGGTCACAGGAGGCCTGGATGGCGTAGTAGCTGACCGCCTCCATGGATTTGTCGGCGAAGTCCACGGCAGCGTCCGAACCATAGGCGATGTGCTGCAGGTACAGCGCATCCTGGAAGCCCATGATACCCAGGCCCACGGGCCGGTGCTTGAGGTTGGAGTTGCGCGCCTGCGGCACCGAGTAGTAGTTGATGTCGATCACGTTATCGAGCATGCGCACGGCGGTTTTCACCGTGCGTGCCAGCTTGGCGGTGTCCAGCTTGCCGTCGACGATATGGTTCGGCAGGTTGATCGAGCCCAGGTTGCAGACCGCGATTTCGTCCTTGTTGGTGTTCAAGGTGATCTCGGTGCACAGGTTGGAGCTATGGACCACGCCCACGTGCTGCTGCGGGCTGCGCAGGTTGCACGGGTCTTTGAAGGTCAACCAGGGGTGGCCGGTCTCGAACAGCATCGAGAGCATCTTGCGCCACAGGTCCTTGGCTTGCAGGGTTTTGTAGACCTTGATCTTGCCGTACTCGATCAGCGCTTCGTAGTACTCGTAGCGTTCTTCGAAGGCCTTGCCGGTCAGGTCGTGCAGGTCTGGGGTTTCCGACGGCGAGAACAAGGTCCACTTACCGTCTTCGAACACGCGCTTCATGAACAGGTCTGGAATCCAGTTGGCGGTGTTCATGTCGTGGGTGCGGCGACGGTCGTCACCGGTGTTCTTGCGCAGCTCCAGGAACTCTTCGATGTCCAGGTGCCAGGTTTCCAGGTAGGCGCAGACCGCGCCCTTGCGCTTGCCGCCCTGGTTCACCGCCACCGCGGTGTCGTTGACCACTTTCAGGAAGGGTACAACGCCTTGGGATTTGCCGTTGGTGCCCTTGATATAGGAGCCCAGCGCCCGCACGGGGGTCCAGTCGTTACCCAGGCCGCCGGCGAACTTGGACAGCATGGCGTTATCGTGGATGGCGCCGTAGATGCCAGACAGGTCATCCGGCACGGTGGTCAGGTAGCAGCTGGACAATTGCGGGCGCAGGGTGCCGGCGTTGAACAGGGTAGGGGTGGAGGCCATGTAGTCGAAGGATGACAGCAGGCGATAGAACTCGATGGCACGTTCGTCACGGTTGCTTTCTTCGATGGCCAGGCCCATGGCCACGCGCATGAAGAACACCTGGGGCAGCTCGAAGCGCACGCCATCCTTGTGGATGAAGTAACGGTCGTAGAGGGTTTGCAAGCCCAGGTAGGTGAACTGCTGGTCGCGCTCGTGATCGATGGCCGCGCCCAGCTTGACCAGGTCGTACTTGGCCAGCTCCGGGTTGAGCAGTTCGAATTCCACGCCCTTGGCCACATAGGCCGGTAAGGCCTTGGCGTACAAATCGGCCATTTCATGGTGGGTGGCGCTGTCGGCCACGCCCAGGAAGCTCAGGCCTTCGGCGCGCAGGGTATCCATCAGCAGGCGGGCGGTCACGAACGAGTAGTTCGGCTCACGCTCCACCAGGGTACGGGCGGTCATCACCAGCGCGGTGTTGACGTCCTTCTGGGCAACGCCGTCGTACAGGTTTTTCAAGGTTTCGCGCTGGATCAGCTCGCCATCGACTTCCGCCAGGCCTTCGCAGGCCTCGGTGATGATGGTGTTCATGCGGCCCATGTCCAGCGGCTCCAGGGTGCCGTCGGCGCGGGTCACGCGGATGCTCGGGTGCGGCTGGGCCGGCAGGCCGGCGCTGCTGCGGCTGGCGCGCTCCTTGGCCCGCTGGTCGCGGTAAATCACGTAGTCGCGCGCGACCTTTTGCTCACCGGCGCGCATCAGGGCCAGTTCGACCTGGTCCTGGATTTCTTCGATATGAATGGTGCCGCCGGACGGCATGCGTCGACGGAAAGTGGCGGTGACCTGCTCGGTCAGGCGCGCCACGGTGTCATGGATGCGAGACGACGCGGCAGCGGTGCCGCCTTCCACTGCGAGGAACGCCTTGGTGATGGCCACGGTGATTTTGTCGTCGGTATAGGGAACGACAGTACCGTTGCGCTTGATCACGCGCAGTTGGCCGGGCGCGGTGGCGCTCAGCTCCTGAGCGGAGCCCACGCCCTGGGGCGCGTGGCCTTGCGGGTGCTCGCGAGTGGTGTCGGTATGCATAGGTTCTCCACGATCTCAATGTGAAATATAGGCCCGGCGGGTCACTGCCGTTCCATGCGCTGCGCTACCCGCAACCAAACGACCGGCCATAAAGGCCAGCAGCCAGCTTGGCCGGTATGCCGCGACTTCAAGTAAAAAAAGGAGGTGCCAAACACGCCTCCTTGGCATAGCAGGGTTCGGCTGGTCGACGCGCGCGTTGGCGTATCAGCCACCCGTTTCGCTGCCGTAAACCGGCTGCGAAAAGGGCTTGAAATATTTACGGGACTAGTGCTCAAGCGAAACGGCTAACCACTACATGTAGTGGGTTTTGCGCCAACGGGCTACACGATAATGCGGTTGACGGGCCATTGCAACATCGAGAAATGTGGATAAGGTGTGGGCAAAATGTGGGGTAAAACCCTTCGCATGGCTGAGAGCCGCGCCACCACTGGGTTGTAGGAAACCCCTTAGGAATTTCGCCATTCGTCATGTAGGGCAGGGACAGAAACCAGAGTCAGCACCTGTTGCTCAAGGACGCAAAACTGGCCATCGAGTTCCGTACCCGCAGGCCAATCCGACCCTAGGTCATGGAGCAACCTCATGCGAGCGCGACCGTCCATGGACCACGCCAGCACTTCGGCGGCCTCGAAATAAAAGCGTTGCCTCACCAGCGGATACAGCGCCTTGAACAGGCTTTCTTTCAACGAAAAGGTCAGGGTAACGCCCAGGGCTGCACGGTCAGGCCTGTCAGGCAATCGGGCCAGCTCGGCGGGGGTGAGAATTTCCCCCGCCAGGCGCTGCGCGCGCTCGGGCGCCAGCAGGGTTTCAACGTCTAGCCCTAGGCCCCGCTGGCTGCGCGCCGGGGCGGCGATAGCGGCGGCCCAACCGTCGCCATGGGTAATGGCGCCCACCAGGCCAGCAGGCCATTGCGGCGCCCGGTCCTCGCCGATGGCCAGGTTTTGACCTGCCAGGCCCAGTAGCGCCAACGCCCGACGCGCGCACAGGCGCCCTGCGAGAAATTCTGCCTGCCGCTTGGCCACCGAGCGCTGGATGCTGGGGGGGTAGTCCACGCCGCAAGCAAGAAAGTCGCCCGGCACAAAGTGCGAAGGCGCAAAGCCGCAACTGGCAAAGGTACTGCCCGCTACCGGGAAGGGCAGCGGGCAGTGCTCAATCAGGGGGGTGCAGCAGTTAGGTAGAGCGGCGTTATCGGTCATGGGCGTTAGTGTGCGGGGCAGCGCGGGGATTGCCCATCAGCGTGATGGTTTTTAGAAGAACACCTTGACTAGCAGGCTTGCGGTGTTCTGGTCGGTATCGAAGTAAGGGGTGTCCTTGATGCCGTATTTATCGCTCCAGTAATCATATTCGATCCCCACATACAGCTGACGCTCGGTCATGTTCAGGGCTTTGCCCAGGTCATACTTGATTTGGGGGTTAAAGTGCAGGTTGGCGTGATAGTCACCGTGGCGGTTGCTGTCGTTGCCCACTACCCAGTCCATAAAGCCGTCGATCAATACATCCGACTTGCCCACCGGCAGGGTGTAAGACCATACCGGCGTGATCTGCCAAACGTTATCCCCGGCCCTCGGGCCATCAATGACACGCTTATAGACGTTGAGCTGGAAGAAATCGAAGCCCGGTACGTTTAGGTCGAAACCTGGGCCGAACAGGTAGGCCTCGGTGTCGCCTTCGCCAAACTCATAGGTCAGGGCCAGCAGTACATCTTTCACCGGGCCGAAACTCACCGGCCGGTTGAAGATCTTGCTGGCGGACAGGCGTGGACTGAACTCACCGTAGTAGGTGTTGGTGCCGGCGCTGGCCGAAGGCTTGCCGTTGTAGAAGATCTTGTCCACAAACAGGAAATTATCACCGTACTTCCACGCATCGGCGTGCTCGAAGGTAAAGGTCTGCTGGATATGCGGGTCAACCGTAAAATCCCTGCCGTTGAGGTACGTCAGGCTGTTGCTCTGCCATTGCAACCAATCCCCCGCCGCCTGGGCATCATTGCCTGCCGCGAGCAGGCCGCCCGCAACCACAAGGCCGGAAAACGTACGGTTCATTCAGAAACTCCCAGTAATGGCGGCGGCGCGAAAGGCGGTGATGGCACCAGCCGTGCCTAAGGCGGCTGGCAAAGGGCGCGCAGCATAATGAGGTGCATTCTGAAAGGCAACGCCCTAGGCCTAAGCAGGCTATAAAAACTCGGTCCGCGCTCGAAAACCTTACGGTCGCCTCAGCGCTGGTGCACCAACTCCCCATAGGCATAGGTACGCTGTATCGCGCGGTCATCCCCCAGGGTCATCAGCACGAACAAGGTTTCTTCAATGCTTTTACACTGGGCCAGGCGGTAGTCCAGCAGGGGCGTGGCTTTGAGGTCCAATACAAGAAAGTCTGCCTCACAGCCTACGTCCAGGCTGCCGACCTGGCCTTCGAGGGCCAATGCCCGCGCGCCACCAAGGGTCGCCAGGTACAGGGACTTGAATGGGCTCAGAGGCGCGCCTTGCAATTGCATCACCTTGTACGCCTCGTTAAGGGTTTGCAGGATGGAAAAACTCGTGCCGGCGCCCACGTCCGTACCTAGGCCCACCTTGACCTTATATCGCTCGGCCATGGGCAGGTTGAACAGGCCGCTGCCCAGGAACAGGTTGGAGGTGGGGCAGAACGCAACTGCCGAGCCGGTTTCGGCCAGGCGCGCGCATTCGGCTTCACACAGGTGCACGCCGTGAGCGAACACCGAGCGCTCGCCCAGTAGCTGGTAATGGTCGTAGACGTCCAGGTAGCCCTGGCGCTCAGGGAACAGCGCCTTTACCCATTCGATTTCCTTGAGGTTCTCGCTCAAGTGGGTTTGCAGGTACAGGCCGTCATGCTCGCTCAGCAAGCGGCCGGCCAGGGTTAATTGCGCCGGGGTGCTGGTAGGGGCGAAGCGCGGGGTAACCGCGTAATGCAAGCGGCCCTTGCCGTGCCAGCGTTCGATCAAAGCCTTGCTCTGGGCATAACTGCTTTCGGCGGTATCAGTAAGGTAGCCTGGGGCGTTGCGGTCCATCATTACCTTGCCAGCGATCAGCCGCAGGTTCAGCCCCAGCGCGGCTTCGAACAAAGCGTCGACGGATTCAGGGTGCACGCTGCCGAACACCAGGGCCGTGGTAGTGCCATTGCGCAGCAACTCGGCCAGGAAGCGCCCAGCCACTTCATCGGCATGGGCCTTGTTTTCGAACTGCCGCTCACAGGGGAAGGTATAGGTGTTGAGCCAATCCAGCAGCTGCTCACCGTAGGCGCCGATCATGCCGGTTTGCGGCAGGTGAATGTGGGTGTCGATAAAGCCTGGGGTAATGAGCGCGTGCGCCAGATGCTCCACCGGCGTGCCCGCGGGCAGGGTTGGCAGCAGGGCCTGCGCATCGCCCTTTGCAAGGATTCGACCGTCTTCTACCACCAGCAAGCCGTCGCTGAAATACTCATAGGAGGCGTTGACGCCGACCTCGGTAGGGTCGCCCAAGCTGTGCAGCAGGCTGGCGCGGTAGGCTGTACGGGTATGGCTCATGGAAATCTCTGTAGTACCGAAGGGGCACACGGCGCGTGTTGCGGCAGTGGGCAAACCCGGTTCGAGGGGCATGGGCCGAATGTAGTAGCCGAAGCGCGGGCGGGTCAATGGCTTTCTGACCTTGGAGTCAGCTTTACGCCCAGGCTTACGCGCGCGCTAGCGCTGACTGCTGCACCGGTTCGGTCGGGCAACATTTGCTATACAATCGCCGCCTTGCGTATAGACCACAGCCTGTAGAGACCCCCATGACGTTCAAGGCTTCGGACAGCCTCGCCGAGCAGATAGCCCGCCACTTGGCCGACCGCATCGTGCGCGGCGAGCTGCGCCCGGGTGAGCGTATCCAGGAACAGAAAGTGACCCAGGCGCTGAACGTCAGCCGAGGGTCGGTGCGCGAAGCACTGCTGATACTGGAGCGCCGTCACTTGGTGGTGATCCTTGCGCGGCGGGGCGCGCAGGTCAGTGAGCTCAATGCCCACCATGCGCGTAGTCTATGTGCCCTGATGAGCGAGCTGTACATGCTGTTGGGCTATGCGGTGGCCGAACACTGGCGTACCGAAGCAGACCTGGCGCCCTTCCTGGCCGTGCAGCAACGGCTCACCGCCAGCGCCGAGACCGGTGCCATACAGGCCTTCGTGGATGACAGCTTCAATGTGATGCGCGCCGCGTACCCTTTCGCCAATAACCCTTACCTGCGCGACACCGTGGAGAATTTGCAGCCGGCCATGAACCGCAATTATTACCTGGCCCTGGAGCAACGCAAAGCTGCCATGGCTGATTACCTGGCGCTGTTCGAAGCGCTTCTGGCTGCCGTGCGCGCCCGCGACCTGCCCAGCATCCGCACGCAATTGCAGGCCTATGGCCAATTAAGTTGCCAACTGGTGCTGGCCGCCTTGGGTAAGCCCTGACCATGCGCCTTAAATGCATACGCTTGGCCGGGTTCAAATCCTTCGTAGACCCCACCACGGTGAACTTCCCCAGCAATATGGCGGCCGTGGTAGGGCCCAATGGTTGCGGTAAGTCCAACATCATTGATGCGGTGCGCTGGGTCATGGGCGAAAGTTCGGCCAAGAACCTGCGCGGCGAGTCCATGACCGATGTGATTTTCAACGGTTCCACCAGCCGTAAACCGGTCAGCCAGGCCAGCATCGAACTGGTGTTCGATAACAGCGAAACCACGCTGATTGGGGAATACGCCGCGTACGCGGAAATTTCCATCCGCCGCAAGGTGACCCGAGAGGGCCAGAACACCTATTTTCTCAACGGCACCAAGTGCCGGCGGCGAGACATCACTGACATCTTTCTAGGCACCGGCCTGGGCGCGCGCAGCTATTCGATCATCGAGCAGGGGATGATCTCGCGGCTGATCGAGGCCCGCCCGGAGGAACTACGCAATTTCATCGAAGAAGCCGCAGGCATTTCCAAGTACAAGGAGCGCCGTCGGGAAACCGAAAGCCGCATCCGCCGTACTCAGGAGAACCTGGAGCGCCTTACCGACCTGCGCGAAGAGCTCGACCGCCAGTTGGAACGCCTGCACCGCCAGGCCCAGGCCGCGGAAAAATACCAGCAGTACAAAGGCGAGGAGCGCCAGCTCAAGGCCCAACTGACGGCCCTGCGCTGGCGCGCCTTGGACGAGCAGGTGGCTCAGCGCGAAGGCCTGATCGGGGAGCAGGAAGTGGGCTTCGAGGCCTTGGTGGCCGACCAGCGCAGCGCCGATGCCAGCATCGAGCGGCTGCGTGACGGCCACCATGAGTTGTCGGAGCGCTTCAACCAGGTACAGGCGCGCTTTTACTCGGTAGGTGGCGACATCGCCCGGGTAGAGCAGAGCATTACCCATGGTCAGCAACGCTTGCGCCAATTGCAAGACGACCTGCGCGAAGCCGAACGCGCCCGACAAGAGACCGCTTCGCACCTAGGCCACGACCAAACCTTGCTGGCCACCTTGGGTGAAGAGCTGGCCATGCTCGAACCCGAGCACGCCATGGCGGCCGCGACCGCTGAAGATAGCAGCGCCGCGCTGGAAACCGCCGAGGCGGCCATGCACAGCTGGCAAGAACAGTGGGATGCCTTCAACACCCGCTCCGCCGAGCCGCGCCGTCAGGCCGAAGTGCAGCAGGCGCGCTTGCAGCAGTTGGAGCAAACGCTGGAGCGCCTGGCCGAGCGCCAGCGCCGCCTGGCCGAAGAACTGGCCGGTTTGGCGGCGGACCCTGAAGACGCCGCCTTGGTGGAGCTTAACGAACAGTTGGCCGAAAGCGAGCTGCTGATCGACGACCTGCAAGCCCAAGAGCACGCGCAGGCCGAGCTACTGGAAACCCTGCGGGCCGAGCTGCAAGGCTTGAGCGACACGCAGCAGTCAGGGCAGGGTGAGCTGCAACGCCTGGGCGGCCGCCTGGCATCCCTCGACGCCTTGCAACAGGCCGCGCTCAACCCCGGTGGTGGCGTAAGCGACTGGCTGGCCGAGCAGGGCTGGCAGGCATTGCCGCGCCTGGCCGATGGGCTGCGGGTGGAAGCGGGCTGGGAGCAGGCCGTAGAGGCGGTGCTGGGCGCGGACCTGCAAGCGGTGCTGGTGGATGCCCTCAGCGCCGATAGCCTGGCAGGTTTTGCCCAAGGCGAGCTGCGTGTGGCACAGCCGCTGGCCACCCCCGCCATGGGCAGCAGCCTGCTGGATAAAGTCAGTGGCCCGGTAGACCTCTCTGCATGGCTGGGGCAGGTGCGCCCCATGGCCAGCCTGGATGAAGCCCTGGCCGTTCGGCACCACTTGGCACCGGGCGAAAGCCTGGCGACCCGCGATGGGTTCTGGGTAGGCCGGCACTTCGTACGGGTCAGCCGCGGCAGCGATACCCAAGGCGGCGTGCTGGCCCGTGCTCAGGAGCTGGACCAGCTACAGGCCACCCGTGAAGCCGCCGAAGCCGCGCAGGCCACGCTGGACGCTCGCTTGGCCGAGGGCCGGGAGCGCCAGCGCGCTGCCGAGCTTGCCCGTGAGCACTTGCGCCGCCGCCTGCAAGATGAAGCCCGCCAACTGGGCGAGCTCAAAGCCAAACGCTCGGCCAGCCAGGCCCGTGCTGAACAACTGGCGTTGCGCAAGCGCCGGCTGGATGAAGAAACCTTGGAGCTGGCCGAACAACGGGCCATGGAAACCGAAGCCATTGGCGAAGCCAGGCTATTGCTGCAAGAGGCCCTGGACGCCATGGCCGACGACAGCGGCCAGCGCGAAACCCTGGCCGCGGCGCGCGAACAACTGCGCGAGCAACTGGAGCGCGTGCGCCAAGACGCCCGCCAGCACAAAGACAGCGCTCACCAATTGGCGCTGCGGCTTGGTTCGTTGCGGGCCCAGCACACCTCCACCCGCCAGGCCTTGGAGCGTCTTGAGCTGCAATCGGCGCGCTTGGCCGAGCGCCAGGAGCAACTGACCCTGAGCCTGGAGGAGGGCGAAGCCCCCTTGGAAGACTTCCGGCTCCACTTGGAAGCCTTGTTGGAACAACGGCTGGCCGCCGATGAAGACATGCGCTTGGCTCGGGCCGCCCTGGACGACGCCAATCACGAGCTGCGCGAGGCCGAAAAGCGCCGTACCCAGGCCGAGCAACAATCCCAACTGCTGCGCGGGCAAATGGAACAGCACCGCTTGCAATGGCAAGCCCTCAACGAGCGCCGCAAGGCCCTGCACGAGCAGCTGCAACAGGATGGCTACGACCTTCACGGGGTACTGCAAACCCTGGAAGCCGACGCCAGCGAGGCTGCCACCGAGCAAGCCTTGCAAAGCCTGGCCGCGCGGATCGACCGCCTGGGCGCGATCAACCTGGCGGCGATCGAAGAATACCGCCAGCAGTCCGAGCGCAAACGTTACCTGGACGCCCAGGACGCCGACCTGGTCGAAGCCCTGGAAACCTTGCAAAGCGTAATCGGTAAAATCGACCGGGAAACCCGCAATCGCTTCAAAGACACCTTCGACCAAATCAATGCCGGCTTGCAGGCGTTGTTCCCCAAAGTGTTCGGTGGCGGCAGTGCTTATTTGGAACTGACCGGCGAAGATTTACTCGATACTGGGGTCACAATCATGGCTCGGCCGCCGGGGAAGAAAAACAGCACCATCCACCTGCTGTCAGGTGGCGAAAAAGCCCTTACCGCCTTGGCCCTGGTATTTTCTATCTTCCAACTCAACCCCGCGCCGTTTTGTATGTTGGACGAGGTGGACGCGCCCTTGGACGACGCCAACGTGGGGCGTTATGCGCGGCTGGTCAAGGAGATGTCTCAAACCGTGCAGTTCATCTATATCACGCACAACAAGATCGCCATGGAAATGGCCGATCACCTGATGGGGGTCACGATGCATGAGCCCGGCTGCTCAAGGCTGGTGGCTGTAGACGTAGAAGAAGCATTGGCCCTGGTGGATGCCTAGGCGCGGCTGCATAAACACATGCAGTCAACGGTGTAAAGTTGCCTTTGGTCGTGATAGTTTATTGTTCATATTTTAGTGCGCGTGGGAAAACACCAACCAGAACAGCGGCTTGGCACCACGTTTTAAAGGGTTTTTAACCCTATTTCAGTTCACCCTTTTTATCGAGGCACAGGACTACATGGAAATCGGTCTGCGCGAGTGGCTGATCCTCATCGGCATCATCGTGATCGCCGGCATTCTTTTCGATGGCTGGCGCCGTATGCGCGGTGGTAAGAAGGGCAAGCTTAAATTCAGGCTGGACCGTAGCTTATCTAACTTGCCCGACGAAGAAGGCGCCAACAACGAGGTACTGGGCCCCCCCAGGGTGTTAGACCATCAGGAACCCCAACTGGATGAAGCCGATCTGCCGTCCATGACCGCACCCACCCGCGAGGGTCGACGCAGGCGCCAGGAAGCGCCCCGGGCGGCCGAGGTGGCGGTGGAGGAGCCGCGCATGTCCGCTCGCGAGGCCCGTGATGACTATGCGTTGGACGACGGCCCAGGCCTGGGTGACGATGCCGCGCCGGTAGAAGAAGTGCTGGTGATCAATGTGATTTCCCGCGACCCCAACGGTTTCAAGGGCCCGGCGCTGCTGCAGAATATTCTGGAAAGTGGCCTGCGCTTCGGTGACATGGACATCTTCCACCGTCACGAGAGCATGGCAGGCAATGGCGAGGTGCTATTCTCCATGGCCAACGCAGTCAAGCCAGGGGTGTTCGACCTGGATGACATCGATCACTTCACTACCCGCGCGGTAAGTTTCTTTATGGGCTTGCCAGGCCCGCGCCACCCGAAACCCGCCTTTGAAGTCATGGTCGCGGCAGCCCGTAAACTGGCCCATGAACTGGATGGGGAACTCAAGGATGACCAGCGCAGCGTGTTGACCGCGCAAACCATCGAGCACTATCGCCAGCGTATCGTGGAATTCGAGCGTCGCGCGCTCACTCACAAGCGCTAACCTTAGTAGGTTGAAGCGCCAGCCTTGCTTGCGAAGCGTTATTGCTTTAGCAGGCACAGGCTGGCGTTTTCGTTTTAACGCTTTGAACAGCGATTTAACTTGCCCCGGCCGGACAGACGCCAGATGAATAACGCCGACACCCGCATCCTCGAACTACGCCATGAACTGGACGAGCATAATTACCGTTATTACGTGCTCGACGAACCCAGCATCCCCGACGCCGAATACGACCGCCTGTTCCGTGAACTCAAGGCGTTGGAAGAAGCCAACCCGCACCTGGTAACACCAGATTCTCCCACCCAGCGGGTGGGCGGCGCGGCCCAGGCCACTTTTAGCCAAGTGCGTCATGAAATCCCGATGCTCAGCCTGGGCAATGCCTTCGAAGAACAGGACCTGCTGGACTTCGACCGGCGTGTGCGCGACGGGCTGGAAGCCCAAACGGTGGAGTACAGCTGCGAGCCAAAGCTGGATGGCCTGGCGGTCAGCCTGCTGTACCAGGACGGGCAACTGGTGCGCGGCGCCACCCGCGGCGACGGCACCACCGGCGAAGACATCAGCGTGAACGTGCGCACCATTCGCAATGTGCCCCTCAAGCTCAAGGGCAGCGGCTGGCCCGCTACCCTGGAAGTGCGCGGCGAAGTGTTCATGAGCAAAGCGGGCTTCGAGCGGCTTAATGCCGCCCAAGCGGAAATAGGCGGTAAAACCTTCGCCAACCCCCGCAATGCTGCTGCTGGCAGCCTGCGGCAGCTGGATTCTAAGATCACCGCCAGCCGCCCGCTGGAATTCTGCTGCTATGGCATCGGCCAAATCAGCCACGACATCGCCGACACCCATATTGGTAACCTCAAGCAGTTGCAGCAATGGGGCCTGCCCATCAGCCGCGAGCTAAAGGTGGCCACCAGCGCCCAGCAGTGCTTTGAGTACTACCAGGACATCGGCACCCGCCGCCAGGCCCTGACCTACGAAATCGACGGCGTGGTGTTCAAGGTCAATGCCATTGGCGCCCAGCGCGAGCTAGGCTTCCGCTCCCGCGAACCGCGCTGGGCCATTGCGCATAAATTCCCTGCGTCTGAAGAACTTACCGAGCTGCTGGATGTGGAATTCCAAGTCGGCCGCACCGGCGCGGTTACCCCCGTGGCCCGGCTTAAACCGGTGAAGGTGGCAGGCGTGACCGTGGCCAATGCCACCCTGCACAATATGGACGAAGTGGCCCGCCTGGGCCTGATGATTGGCGACACGGTGATCATCCGCCGCGCCGGGGACGTGATCCCCCAAGTGATGCAAGTGGTCACCGAGCGCCGGCCCGCCGATGCGCGCCCTGTGCCTATCCCGACCCATTGCCCAGTATGCGGCTCGGAGGTGGAGCGTACTCAATTGATCAAGCGCAGCAAAGGCCGCCAGGTTGTCAGCGAGGGCGCGGTGTACCGCTGCGTGGGCCGTCTGGCCTGTCATGCCCAGCTCAAGCAGGCGATCATCCATTTCGTTTCCCGCCGCGCCATGGACATCGACGGCCTGGGCGACAAGATCGTCGAGCAGTTGGTCGATAAAAGCCTGGTGGCTTCACCGGCGGACCTTTACACCCTCACCCAAGAACAGGTGCTGGGCCTGGAAGGCTTTGCACAAATCTCCAGTCGCAACCTGGTCAACGCCATCGAGCACAGCCGTACCCCGGCCCTGGCGCGTTTTATTTTCGCACTGGGCATCCCGGAAGTGGGCGAGGAAACCGCCAAGGTGCTGGCCCGCTCATTGGGTAGCCTTGAGCGCATCATGGCCGCCAAGCCCCTGGTACTCACCTACCTGCCGGACATCGGCAACGAAGTGGCCTACGAGATTGGCCATTTCTTCGAGGAAGCACACAACCGCACGGTAATCGCCCAACTGCTGGAGCGCGGGGTTCAGCTGCAAGGGGAGGGCGATGTGCATGCCGAATTCGCCGCCGCTACCACCTTCGAAGGCTTGGTAGCCAAGCTGGACATCCCTTATGTGGGGCCAGGCGCTGCACAAAAGCTCGCGCACCGCTTTGGTTCGCTGGAAGCACTGGCCCACGCCGACTGGCTGGACCTGCGCCAGGTGGTGGCCGAACGCACCGCCAAGGCGGTACGGGATTACTTCGACGACGAGCCGCGCCGTACCGAGGCACTGGCCGTTGAAGCCCAGCTGCGTGACTTTGGCATGCACTGGGCCAGCATCAAGAAGGTGGTGCAAGGGCTGCCACTGGCAGGGCAGACCTGGGTACTGACCGGCACCCTGGAACGCATGAGCCGGGACGAAGCCAAGGACAAGCTAGAGGCGCTGGGGGCCAAGGTGTCCGGGTCGGTATCCGCCAAGACCCACACCGTGGTGGCGGGGCCGGGGGCGGGGAGCAAGCTGGCCAAGGCGCAGCAGTTGGGGGTGGCGGTGATGGATGAGGCACAATTCTCAAGCATGCTGGCTGACCAAAGCGTTTGATCCAGGCGCCGTGCCGCCTGGCTTATGCCAGGAACTGCGGCGCCTTGGGACAATTTAAGCTATTGGCTCAAGGTCGAAACCGCCAAGCGGCGGCTGGTTGCCCAGTTGCTTAACCTCGGCCTGCCTTTGGTGGCCAAGGTCGAAAACGAAGCTACAGGCCTTGCCTTTGACTTTATCGGCGAAGACCCAAGCAGTACACCGCCCACCACAAGCCATGCCAATGGTCTAGGGACGCTGTATATCAAAGAAGCAGACGACGCCCATTGGGAAAGGGTGCGGATGTGTGGGTCAGGGCCGATGAGATATTGGACGTAATCAGCTAAGCGTCGGCCAGGATGCGCGAGCTGGCACCAATCACATCCTTACAGCCCAGCCGGGTCAGGCTGGATTGCTCATGACTGACTTCACCCCTGTAACAGGCCCAATCAGGGCCGGTTACAGGGGCGCTAGGAGGTATCAGGTCAAATGTACCGCTTTCTTATTTCGAAAAAGTGGAACACCAGTATTGAACGAAACCCTTTCCTAAGTCGATTCCGGTGGGGATGTGATTGGGGTTCCAAGCTCTTTGTTTCTCCCCAACTTTTGGGTCATCACACAGGGTCAAACCGTCCCATACGGGTCCCTGTCTGCTAGGTTCTGGAGCGGATAGCTTGAGCGCCTCCTTGGTTTTGCTGTTGACTAAGGTAGCGCAGATGACGCGCCTATCCAGGAAGGGCACGATGTGCATCTCGGTACGAACCAAGGCCTGGCCCTGATTGCAAGTAAACGGAAAGTCGTCAGTCTTGACGGTATGTTCCCTGAGGTTCTGGGGCTGATAGATATTTCCGTCAAAGTCTCGAATCTCAAGGCACGTAACTTTATGGCGTTGTGGATCGAAAGTGGGGGCGTGGTATTCGGCAATCATAGGGCCTTGATAACAAAAATATTTCGATATAGGGTCGCCATAACCATCACTGGAAGGCTCCATGCTCAGCTTGAAAGTGTCTTCCCTTCCCTCGACACTGGTCGGTAGCGTGACGGCCACACATCGCGCCTGGGCATCCGGGGTCGGTGCCTCGGACTGGCCGAAACCCACAACTTTCAAATAAGGCGCTACATAAACGTTAGATTCCGGGCCTGTCCATGCGCCCGCAAGCGTGATCAGATTGGAAATGTTGAGTTTATCGGTGGATAGGTCCCGTGTGGTCGATTCAAGCTTGACCCACCATTTTTCGCGCTCCGTGGACTCAGTACAGTAACCGGAACTGACTAACAGGGTTGCGGTGGAGGGTAACTTCAAAACGGTGAGGAAACTCATATCGCCATTATGGCAGGCATGCATAAATTTCATGGTGCCGTTACCGCTGATATTCATTGTGCACCCTGCATTATCAACATCGCTGATCATGACCTGGTAAACCGGGTCGGCGGCGCGCGCGGGCGTGGAGAACCCAAAGGGTAAGAAAGATAAATAGGCCGCGTATAAGTACATTGCCTTGATGTTCATATGAACCTCTTTAGAGTGAACTGGAGGGGTTCAAGTTAAACTGAACGCTGTAGAGCGGGTACCTAGCAACCCTGCTAGGGCTTTCACTGTTCGCTCGGTGGGCCCGGTGGGATGCGTTCAACCCGTTGAGCTGTAATGTTTTTTTATCCGCGCGGTTGTATCCGCCCGCCAAGCCTGTACAATAGCCCCCGCTTACCGGGCAACCCGGCAAGCGTGCGTTATGGCGGCCCCATCGGTCCCCTCGCAATGATTACCCGTTAACCTGGTCAGGCCCGGAAGGGAGCAGCCATGGCGGGAACATCGTGTGCCGGGGTGTGGCTGGTGGGGTTGCCACCTACCTTTCCCGTCTTCGAATTTTCTGGCCCAGTTATCCTGCGCCAGCGTCAGGGTATGCACGTAAACTGGGCAGTCGCAGCCAGCTTCTTGCAAACCCCGGCCTGCGCCCGGCCATTGGCCGGGCGAGGGTGTCATTCATAGGTCAGCAAAAAATTCAGCGCACCTGTTAGCGTACCTGGCGTGACTGCCCCGGTATGCTTGACCAGCTTTACATTAAGCGGCATTTTCATGTCCCCGGTGGGCAGGGTCATGATGGGCACTTTGATGCCCAATGGCATAGGCTGGATAGCATCCTGCCTGAACAGCTGGAAAGCCACGCCCCCACCCGTTGACCCAGCCCCAGTACTGAACAGGCCGTTGGCTGCGTCAATCTCGGTCGAGCCATTGGTTGGGTCGAGTTGCAGGTGTACCCGAGGCACCGTGCCTTGGGCCGGAGGCTGGCAGTTGACCAGGTTCAATTCGAAGCGAACCGGGGCGCTGGCAGCGCCGGCTTGCTGGAAATCCTTGGCTTCGAACTCTCCAAGGTCCACCGGGTCAGGGGTAACCGGGTCGGCGGCGGTACCACACCCGGCTGACACCAGGCTGCCGGACAGGCGAAAGTTCAGCACGGTGTCTACACCCGTTACTGGCTGGGTGACGTGCGCCTGTACTATTTCAAAACCGGGATCAAGCGTGTGCAGCCCTGCCGGAATGGGGCCGGTCTTGACCAGTGTAACGAAAAACTCGTGACCTGCTACCCGCAAAATCGTGGCATGGGCGTAGTCCCAGGCAGATGTGAAGGGTACCCGGGCTTCTGATTTTTGCAGCACGAACTTCCCTTCGCTCTGACTTTTCCCATCCACCGCACCTGACAGCCGTACGCTAACACCCAACCCGGGGATATTGGTCTCTATGATGCTGTCTTCCGGCACTGGCATGGCGATCCTTGGCAGGCCGCCGGCCAGGTTCGCAATGGGCGGCACGATGTTCGCGTGGTAGGTCGCCGCTACCACGCTGCCACCCGCGTTACTATTCTGGCAATCGAATGCGGCTTGTCTGCGCCACGTCCCCCGGCCCCTGAACTCCTGTCCGCCAACCAGGGTACCTACGGGGGCGTCCTGAGCGATATGCAGGGTCGGGGGAATGGGAAACTCAATTTCCAGGGGGCCGGGCCATTTCGGGTCCCAATGGCAGCCGTTGGCCGGCAGAGTGGCGAGCGTGGCATGGCTTGAAGGAGGGCCGGCGAGGGCGATCAATAGCAGGGCGGTCGCTGCGGTGCGGTGCTTCATGGGTGCCTCGGCAGTAAGGGCAGGGCATCGCACAGAGCGTGCCCCGCGGCAATAAGAGAGGTTCGAAAATGGGCATGGTCAGCGTGTGCATACGGCATCGACCAGGTGATAGCCCTGCTCGGCGCGGGCGGCTTGCGGGTCTATACGCAGTTGGCAGCGCTTCTCGCCATCCTCGCCCCAGCGCGCCATCAGTGTTTGCGGCTGAGCGGTACCTTCGAGCAGGGCCTGGCCGCCTTGGCCTACCGTTGCCACCCAGTCCCCCTTTTTATCCAACAGCTCTGCGCCAAAGGCGAGCTTTTCGCCGTTTGGCAGGCGTGCTGTCAGGAGAATCCGGGTTACCTGGCGGCCACTGAACGTGGCTTTCACCACAGCTCCACGGCGCGGTATGACGCTCTGAGTACCGTTGTCGATCAGCACGTCCGGGCCCAGGTCACTGGTGTCCAGGCTTACGGTATTGACGCGGTAGGGCCGCAGCGGACTGGAAACCCCATGGCCTTGCGCGTTGGTGCGCCCGGCGCCGTTGCGGATGCCTACGTTTTCAATGCCAGGTACCTCGACGATGGCGAACGTATCGCTGACCTGGGGCGAGGCGATCACTCCGCCAGGGTGGAACACCAGCGAGCCGCTGGCATTGACCGAGGCGCTGCTATAGTTGCCGCTCTTGCTTACCGTTGCGCCGAGGTTCCCGGCCGCGCCTTGCCAGTTCGCGGAAAACGATCCGCTGCGCTCCTGCTGGCTGTCCTGGGCAAGGGTGGCGCGGTAGCTGAGCCTCAGGTCGTCATGGTAACCGGACAGCGAAGCGCGCTGGCTCATCCGCTCGCCGCTGCGCTGCGCGTTGAGGGTGGCGCTGGAGCGGCTGCTGCCCAGTGCCACGCTCACGCTCAAGCCCCACTGGCGGTATTGGCGATTACGTTCATCGAACGCCTGGCTGGCATAAAGGTTTGCGCCCACCCCATGCCACACCGTACTGAGGTTGGTCTGTACCTGCTTGCGCTGGTAGCCGGACCCCCAATAGTCTTCTTGAGAAAGGGCAAGGCTCAGGCTGGTGCGAGCCCCCAGGTTTTGGTACAGCGCGCCTTCCAGGCGGCTGCGGCGCGAACCATGGCGCAACCAGCCGCCACCTCGTTCGGCCACGGCCTCGTCGAAATCCCGATAACCTTCGGTGGAATAGCGATAGCCGGCGAAACGCAGCTGGGTACCGGTGCCAAATGCTTTGCCGTAGCGCGCCGCATAACTCATGCCTTGGCTTGCGGGGCGCGCGCCGTTGCTGTTGGTGGCCGCGTGGGTGGCATCGAAGGCCAGGGCGCCCCAGGCACCGAAGTCCCGCGACAACCCCAGTTGCCCTGCTTGATAGAAGCCGGCCCCCATGGCACCGCCGTAAACCGTCCAGTTGCCTGGCAAGCCGCGGGCCAGGCTGGCCTGTGCCAATAGCGGGCGATGTGTGGTCGCATAGGCCGGGTCGTAGCGGCCCACGGCTGCGCTATAGCGCCATACGCCGTCGCGCAGCAAGTTGCCCAAGGTGGAATAGGGCTGGGTGAACTGAGTGACCTGACCGTCGTCTTCGATGACGGAGATCTCCAGTTCGCCACTGCCGCTCACCGATAAGTCGTCGAGTTCGAACGCGCCCGGTGACACGTACGTCGTGTAGAGCAGGTAGCCGTCGCGGCGAACCTCGACCTTGGCGCGGCTCTGGGCCACGCCTCGGATCACCGGCGAATAGGCCTGCAGTACGTCCGGCAGCATCTCCATGTCCGAGGCAACCTGAACCCCCAGCAGCGGCACGCTTCGAAACACCTCGCCCTGGGTGAAGAGCTCGCCAACCGTTACGTTGCCCCGTATTGCCGGGATATCACGCTGGGCGTAGGTGTCCAGGCGCTGCCACTGGCGCCCCATGCGGTTGTTGTCGGTCAACGACTGGGTGGTGCGCAAGCGCCATTCACCCAGGTTCAGGCCGGCGTTGAGGTACAGGTCGCGCTGGCCATCGGCGCCGCCATAGCGGCTATGGCCTTGCCGCGCCGAGGCCTGGTAATTCACATAGCCTGCGGTGATGCCGCTGTCCCAGTCGGCAGGGTCGATGGCACCGATCAGCCGGCGCCGCAGGGCGACCTGAGGTACTGAAACGGCTATCTTGAAACGCCGCGTATCCACGGTGACCTGGCTGCCTTCGAGTGCCTCTTCAAGGTCGATACAAGGGCCTGGCGCAGTGTCAGGCAGTTGCAATGCCGCAGGGTTGACTCCTTTCTCTTCCAGCAAGTACAGCGGCAGGCACACTTGCCACCGTTGCCCGGCCCTTTGCAAACCAAGCCGATGTTGGCCCAGGGCCTGGCCATTGAGCAGCACCTGGAAGTCATACTCGCCTGGCGGAAGGTCTACGTTTTCACTCAAGGCCGCGAGGGCGCTGGCTGCCGCCTCGGTGCGTAAAAAGCCGGTCTCGAATTCGTCAGCCTGTGCCAGGCAGGCCAGGGCGCCGACCGGTGCCAGCCAGGCAGCGCGAAGCACCGGCCGACAGCGCCGCGGGGTGATGCACGTCATGGTTAACTCCAGCGGTGGCGATCAGCGCTTCAAAGGCAGGGGAAGGTCCAAGGGGTCGGTAAAGCCGCCGTAATCGTTGATAGCCGCCACGCTCAGGCGGGCGTCCTCGCCCAAGGGGATATCCACCGGGTAGCGTTGCCGCGACAAGGGCGCGACCATGGGCGCCACGGTCAGCGCATGCTCTTTGCCAGCACTTTGCGCGCGCAGGGTGACGAAGGAAAAATGAAAAGGCGTAGGGTTATCCACCACCAGGTAATCGCGCCCGCCCGCCCGCTCACGGTGCCAGCGTAGTTCTTTCAGGCGCAGGGTTGGGTCACCCTTGAACTGGCTGGGGCGGTGAAACACCTTGATGCGCGTGCGCAGGGCAATGCGCAGCGTGTTGCTCGGCCCTTCGGTTTTCTGCGGGATTTCCTGCAGATTGAAGTAGAACAGCGATTCCCGGTCGGTGGGCAGGTCGTTGGGCAGCCGATTGACCGTCACCAGTTGCTCCTGCCCAGGGCCCAGACGAAACAGCCCTGGAGCCGGCATCAGCGGTACCTCGGTGGTGGTGTCGTCGGCGTCGGTATTGACCCATACCTGAGCGGCATAGGTGCTGGTGCCAGGGTTACGGGCCACCACCGACACACTGCGTTTATCATCGGTGATCACCAGGCGGGTGGCGCTGAGGGTGAGCGCGGCGTCAGCGGGGCGGGCCAGCAGGCAGGCAAATGCCAGCCCCGCCATGCCCGCGACGCGCAGCGCGGCAGAGATGCGAAATACCATGGGTGCATACCTTCAGGAGCGGGCCGCCTTGCACGGCCCGTGCGGGGTCAATTGATGGTCAGCTCTACCGACACGTCGGCATCAGCGGCCCCGGCCACTACCGTGGAGGCGGTAGATTGGTAGAAGGCAGTGAAGGCAAGCCTGTCCGGCCCGTTGCCTGCCAGGGGGTAGTCCTTCGACTGCCCGCCATGACCGACGGCCGTGCCGCTGTTGTCCTTGATACCCAGCGCCACGCCGGTGGCCGGGGTGCCACTGGCATTGAGGGCGAACAGTTTGTTGTTGTCAGCGCCGCCAGCCAGGCCGAAGAAGCGGACGCTGCCTACATTGTTGCCGCCGCTGCTCCAGCCAGGGCAGGTGGTGGCATCGTCGATTTCGATGGCGAAATCACGGTGGTTCACTTCAAGGCCGGCACGGTCGAAGTTGCCAGCCATGGCCTCACCCATGTTGATGGCGCCGGTGCTGCCGCCGGCGGGGTCCTTGATAACGATGGGGCAACTGCCGGCCACTACCGTGCCGGTAAAGTTGATGACAGCGGTGTTGGCCAGCGCCGGGGCCCCCATTGCAAGTAGGGGCAAAGCGAAGAGAAAGCGTTTCATGAATGAACTCCTTGTCAAAAATGGAGCCAGCCCAGCTTGGGCCGGCATCGATCAATTGATGATCAGTTCCAGGGCTACGTCGGCATCGGCAGTGCCCGCGATCACCGCGGCGGCGGTGGACTTGTAAAACGCGGTGAAGGTGAGATCGCTCTGGCTGCCGCTGTTGAGCGGGTAGTCGCCGGACAGCGCGCCATGGCCGACCTGGGTCTTGTCTTTGTCGCGCAGGCCCAGGGCCAGCCCGGTGGCGGCACTGCTGCCGGTCTTGAGGGCAAACAGGGTGCCGTTATCGGCCGCGCCCTGCATGCCACTGAAGCGAACCTTGGCCACGTTGGTGGCGCCACTGCTGCCGTCCCAGCCGGCGCATTGGGAGGCATCGGCTACTTCGATGGCGAAGGATCGGTGGTTGGTTTCGATGCCGGCCTGGCTGAAGTTGCCGGCCATGGCCTCCCCCATCTTCACCTCGCCGCCAGTGCCGCCGGCCGGGTCGCGGATCACAATGGGGCAAGTACCTGCATTGATGCTGCCGGTGAAGTTGATGGTGCCGGTGTTGGCCAGTGTCGGGGCGCTTAGTGCCAATAGCGGCACGGCGAGCAAGTAGCATTTCATGGGGGAATCCTTTCGTGAGTGGGGCGGGCGGTGGGTCAAAAAAGCAAAACGCCCCGCCAAAGCGGGGCTCTGGCAGGGCAGGAGGTTAATCAGGACGGCTCTTCAAGGAAATTGGGGGTTTTCTGAAACGCTTCAGTGAGTACCTAATTAGTAGTATGTGCGGATTAGCTTTCCCGGCAAACCCAGGCCGAACTCTACGCTGCCGGTTACGGTAGTGGTGCTACCGCTCACATGCGGATCAAACATCCATTCCGGAAGTCCGCCGCCACCTGAGATTTCAGTTCCCGATCTTGCGCTGGGTCGGCTTGCTTGTGTTCTAGCGGTAGCGGGCCGAAGCCTTTGCCTCATCTCGGTGAGCTCTTCTATTTTAGGAACGTACCTAGTCTCATTTTGCAGAACTCGCGCATTGGGTGAGCGTCGAGGTTGAAGCAGAGGCGACGTTTGAGGCGTTGGCGGTAAAGGCGGAGCTGGCGGGGCCGTCCTTGACACCTGCGAAGGTACTGAATCCATAGTTGTTGCGGGGGCGGCGCTGAGAGGTTGAGGCCTTTTGAACCGATTGGGGACAAACCCCTTGGCTAGATCCTCAACCCTCCGCCCCGCCTTAAACGCCTTGCTCGCCATCTTCGTCAACCCCAAGCTAAAGGCGCCCACGCCAATCGCGGCATATATCAGCGCCTCGTTGTCCTCCTCGATCATCGAGGCCACCCCCAATCCGAGGGCAACCGCCGCCACCCCGGCGGCTGCGGCGCCCAGGGTCATCAACCCGCCAGTGGCGATGACCGCAGCGGTAAGCTGGACCAGGGAAATGGCTTCCCAGCCGATACCCGCCCAACCTATCATCTTCCACAGCCCACCGAACCAGCCCCCGCTTTCTTCCTGTTGTTGCATCTCAGGTGGCGCCACATAGTACGGCAGGTTAGCGGCTGTCCATTGCGGCATGTGCCCAGTAGGGTCGTGGAACATCACCGGGTTGCCACGGCAGTAGGCATAGGGGTTCAAGCCGCCTTCGTCGAACGGGCTGGCGTCGTCCGGGGCGAGAAAGCGCATCAGCGCCGCGTCATACAAGCGGTAGCCACGCCCCAGTAGGTACAGGTCACTGCCTGGCCCTTCGCGCAGCTCGCCGTTAAAGCCCAGCTCACAGACCAGTGGCGCAGCGCCTTGGCTGTTGCCATAGGCATCGTATACGGCGGCATGCAAGGCATTCTCGCGCCATTCCCCGGTCACGCTGCCGTTGCGATCCGTGATCAGGGGGGTTGCCTTGGCCCCGCCAGCTTCGAGCATGGCCAGGGGCGTACCGGCTGCGGTGAGGTAGCGCTGAACCCTGTTGCCACGGCGTAGGTGGTTCACGCTTAGGCCATCGTAGAAGCGCTGTTGGTCATCGGTGCCGTCATTCACCGCGCACAAGGTGCCCTGCGGGTCGTAGCGGTAAGTGCGAGCGCTACCCTCAGGCTGATGCAGGCTGGCCAGGCGGCCGAAGGCATCGTAGCTCAATCGCCATCCGCTGCTGCGCGATTCGAGGCGGCCATTGGCGTCGTAGGTGAAAGTTTCCTTCTCTATGGTTTTGGTGGCGCTGCTCTTGGCTATCTGTGTATGCACCAGGCAGCTGAGCTGGCAAGGGTCATTTTCAGCGAAGTACGCCCGGGTCACGCGGCTGTCGCCGCTTGGGTAGCTCGATAACACCAGTGTCAGGTTATCCAGCGCGTCAAACTCGAAGATCTGACTGCTCAGGGGCTGCCCCGTGCTGTCGCGTGGCAAATCAGCAGGCAAGCCGTCGTTGGCCTGCTGGACCAGACGGCCGCGCGTGTCGTAGTCAAAGGTCTCGCACAGCACCTGTTGGTCGCTTTCATCGAAGGTGCAGCGCTGGGCCAGGTTGCCATTGCCTTGGTACGCGTGGGTGTATCTGCGCAGCAGGCGGCCGTCGCGCAGCGTGCGGCGCTCGGTTTCACGGCCCAGGCTGTCGTAGCTGTATTCGCTCACCAGTTCGCCGCATTGGCGCATGCGCACTTGGCCGAAAGCATCGTAGCTCAGGGTAGCGCTTTCAATAGCGGTGCCGTTCTCCCCAATAGCCCGCTGTTCGCATAGCCGCCCGGCATTGTCGTAGCCATACACACTGGTGCCTGTACCACTGTCGGTGCGCTTCACTCGCCGGCCGGCAAAGCTCTGCTGGTAAAGGGTGGTATAGCGCTGACCCTGGTCGATCCGGGTGTCTTCGAGCAATTCGCCGGTCTTGGCGTAGCGATAGGCATTGGTGATTGCCGCCGAACCTTGTACCAACGGCTGCCCTTGAGGGTCGGTAGGCTCAGCCTCCAGCAACTGCGCGGTGGTAGGGTGGTAGCCGTAGCGGAAATTCAAGCCGCCACCCTGGGCGGTCAGCGGGCTGCTGGTCAGTGAAGGCTTGTAGGTGTAGGTGATCACCTGGCCATCGGCTTGGTGGGCCTGGCTGGGCGAGGCGCTGGCACCGGTATAAGAGTAACGCAAGGTACGCCCGCCCTGGGTTTGCTCGGTAACCCGCCCCAAGCCGTCGAAGCACCGTTGCGCCAACGGTTTAGGGCTTGGGTCGAGCGCGCCGTATTGCGCATAGCTGATTTGCGTGACCCAGGCCTCGCGGCTGTGGGGGGCAAATGCTTGGGTAAACACGTCATTGTTAGACTGTGTGGTGCTCCACAGTCGGCCCCAGGGGTCGTAACTCATGTGGGTACGCTGCGCGGTGCCCAAGGCCGCGCCCTGGCGGAACTGCTCGCTTTGCTCCGTGCATTGGCCCCAGCCGTCGTAGGTGTAGGTGATGCGTT
This sequence comes from Pseudomonas artemisiae, assembly GCF_057128685.1. NCBI lineage: Bacteria > Pseudomonadati > Pseudomonadota > Gammaproteobacteria > Pseudomonadales > Pseudomonadaceae > Pseudomonas > Pseudomonas artemisiae. Next base: position 35,225 of record NZ_JBSKHS010000005.1, on the reverse strand, counting down.
GCTCAACGCCGCCGTCGACAAGCATCACTTCGGTCAGCACAGGCTTGCCGAACTCGCCGATCTCAGTACGCGTTTTGCCTTGGCAGGCACGCGCTCCATCTTCGCCAAGGGTGCCCTCCAGCCAGCTTGTGGTAACGGGCCCCGCCTTGCCAAAGGGTGAGGTTTCGCTTACCTGGCGAGTACCATCGGGCAGCAAGGTGGCCTTGACCCGCCCCCAGTTGTCGTACTCGTAGGTAGACGTAAGCGGAACTACCGCCGCCCTGTTACCGCAATCGTCGTACTCGGTTTCTTTTACCAGTCGGCTGAAGGCATCGTAGCGCCCCTCCCAGAAAAGCCCCTCTTCACTGCTTGGTAGCGTGGCCTGCCAGCCCTCGACGCGGTAGCGGGCTATCTCTCTGCCCAAGCGGTCGTACTGGGTTCGGGTGGTTACGCCGGTGGCACTGACCTGCTCGGCTTCGGGCAGGCCACTGGCGCCGCGCCGATGGTAGCGGAAGCTGCGCTCGGCCGGCGCGCTTGGGTCTTGTACCCGGGCGCTGATCAGTCTTTGCAAGGCGTCGTACCCATACGCTACCTCGGTACCCTCGGTATCGCGGCTCGCCAGGGTAAGGCCGCTGGTCAGGCACTGTTCGCGCACGGCACTGTGTTCGCAGCCATCACTGGAGGTGAAGTGCACCGTGGTACGCAGCCGACCAGCTGCCTGCTTTCCGGTTGGCGGGACTATTTCAAAATGGTGCCGCTCAACGGTGGCGCCTTGTTCAGGCCCTTGGGCTTGCGACAAGGCTTCCCGGCGGCATTGCACTCGCCCGTGCTGATGGCGCCCTTCGTTGTCAGGGGACTGGTAGTACTCGATGGCTACCTGATGATGCGCCGTCTGCCCGCTTCGGGTGCTTTGAGTGTGTATATGAACGGCCTGGATCGCACAGCCCACTGGCTCCGGTCTTCCGGGGGCGGCGGTGACACATTCCACCCGCCCGTGTCGGTAGGTAGTCACGGTTATGTCGTCAAACCAAGCATCCCCTTTTTTACGTGCCGGGCGTTGGGTAATGGTGCGGTAGTGCCGCGCGAACCCCCATGGGTCAGGCGGGCAGGCTACGCCTTCATCATCGGTTTCCCCAGCTGCCGGATAGTAGGTGAACAGGGTTTCCTGGCCGCTGGGCTGTCGTTGGTAAGTGAGGTTGCCGTGAACGTCGAACTCGGTCGTGGTGGTTTCGCTGCGTGCCAGGGCCTGGCCTTGCACCCGCCACTGGGTGGTCACGGCCTTGGGCAACTGGAATTGCGGCGGCTGCGCCTCGAAGGGTGCGCCTTCTACCAGGTGGTATTGGGTTGTTCGCTCGACGATGCAGTCACCTTCCTGGGTCGTTTCGCAGGTCAAGAGGTGGAAGCCGTTGTACACCCGGGTGGTTGTACGTGCTTGGTCGCCGTTCTTCTGCACCTGAGCCACGCTGTAGGTGTAGCCAGGGGACGCCCGGTAGAGGTTGTCAGTGCCGTCGTCTTGCCAATTACCTATTCCGCCAAAGCCAAGGAAGTTGTGGTTGTCGTCGCCATACCGGTACTCATTGACGATCACAGCTGTATCGGGCCCACCGTCCACTTCGTGACGGCTTACCCGAGGCACGTTCGGCATGCCGTTGCCAGGCACCAGGTGGTGATCGTCGTAGGTCAAACGCTCGACAGCACCAAAGGGCTGCGTTACCTGGGTAATGTTGGCGTAGGGCACGCCATCGCCGGTGTACTCGAAGGCCCAGGTACCACCTACGTCCTTGGGCAGATCGAGGCTGCGCAGGCGGCCGCTATCGAAGTTCAAGGCAAACTGGCCGCTGGGGGTGATGATCTGGATCAGGTTGGCCCCGACCTTGATCAGTTGGAGCAGCAGCGTGCCATGGTCATCGCTTATGGTTGCCAACCGCGGCCGGCCTTCATCGGCCTCGTAGGTCAGGTGTAGCGCATGGCCGGTAGGGCCTTGCAGCATGTGCGGCAGCAGGTAATCGCCCACGCCAGGATGGTGCAGGTGCTCCACGGCACCGGTGCGGTAAATGATCTGCGCGCTTGACTCGCTGTGTTGCAGGTAACGAAAGCTAGGCAGCTTGCGCTCGCTGATGCCAGGCTCCGAACCGCTGCCGTCCACCTTGAATTGTTCACCGGTGCTGAGCTTGAGTAGGCGCGGCTCGCGCATTCGAACATGGGACAAGTTGGTGGACCAGCCCGTGCCTAATGCCCAGTCATCGCCGCCGATAGGGTTGAATGTCAGTGCCAGGGAAAATTCGGGCCCGGCCAGGTCTCCTGACGTGATACTGGGTAGTGAAAGGGTGAAGGTATACAGGCCCGTACGTGGGTCAACCCCGCCGCTGGCGAAACTGGGGAAGTTCTGCGCGTTAGTATGAATGCTTTCATTGGCCATGACGGTTTTTCCGTAGGTTATAGGCAATTGAAAATAGCCAGTAATCGTATGCTGACTTCCCGGAAAGTATGCGGTGCTTGTTCTCGAATTAAGACCTGGTAGCTTTGCTAGGGTCGGGTAGCCAATAGCGCTTAAGGCTCTGATCTACCGAGAGCGACAATAAAAGTCGGGCATTGTTTACCTGGCTAGTTGCTAGGTAGGCAGCGCGCAAGTGGTTTGCCAAAGTGGTAGAACAGTTACCACGGAGTGCATGCCATGTTGGCACAAGATTCTACTTTACCGCCCGTGAGCGCCGATCTGGTTGAAGACGGCTATCTGGACGCCGACCAGGTACCAGCGCAAGGGTTGACGGCAAAAGTCGTGTATAGCGGCTTTGAAATCAACGACGAAGTCACAGTGTACTGGTACTCGGTCGACCTCAACGGCCGTGTCAGCGATTGGTCAAAAACCTGGGCACTGATTCCTACCGAACCCGATTACGACCACACTACCCAAACCCTGAGCTTTGTTTTGCCAAAGGCGGCGATTACCTCAGCCGTTGGTGGCCAGGCGTTCTTCAACTGGGTGCACAAGCATGCGCGAGACATAGCGTACGCACCCAGCCAGCGGCTGGCACTACACGTAGGCCGCTTGGCCCCGGTGCCGCAGGTGCGCCATTCCCACCAGTTGCAAATACTGCTCCCACAGGACTCGGGTCCCGTGGAAGTGGTAGGCCCGGCCTTTACGTCTTTGCGGGCAGGCGACGTGGCCATATTGCAGGCCGTGCGCGATCCCGATGGTACGCCTAGCACCAAGCGCTACCAGTTCACCGTGGAGGCTGAGCATCTGGGCCAGCCGTTGACCTGGCAGGTAGAGAAAAGCTTTCTGACCGTCGCACAAACCCTGAAAAAGCCGGTAGGCCTGCATATAGAGTTGTTACTCGGAGGCGCTGCCGGTGTGCCCGCTGCGTTTGCTCTGCAGCGCTTTGCGGTTGTAAAGGAGTTGCCTGCGCGGGAGGCGCCCGTCGAGCTGCCTGGGGTAATGCGGCGCGGGCATGGCCTGGCCATCGACCCTGCCGAATTCCCAAATGGGCTGGAGATGCGCGTCCCGCTGGCCGGCCTGGTACAGCGAGGCGATCTTATTCTGCTGCGGGTATCAGCCGCTAGCGGCACCGACGACCTGCTAATCCAGGCGGTCGCGGATTTGACCACGGTAAAAACCGGATACTTTGGCGCCATGCTGCCCCAGACCTGGCTGCTGGCCAACGATGGCAAGGGCGTTACGCTGGAGTGGCAGCTAGACCGCATAGGCGCGACCTTCAGTGGCGAGCCGCTGATCGCTCAGGTTCAGTCCGCGCGCACCCTCACATGGCCGAACGTGCCCCAGGCCACGGCGGAAGGCGAAGGTCCTGAAGGCTATAAGGGCTACTTGCCCGCGGCTTCTGTTGCTGCCGGCCTGCGGGTCGAGGTGCCCTCAGGGTTCACCTTGCAGCCGGATGAAGTGCTTACCCTTCACTATGAAGGGGACCCGTCCGGCGGGCGCTACGAGACAAGCACGCCCATCGCCGGCCAGGAACGCGCTTTCCTGATTCCGGCCCAGTACCTGGCGCCCAACATGGGTGGTGAAGCCAAGCGCGCACCGATTTATTACAGCATCACGCTCCCCACCGGAACTGTATTGAAATCCCCGGCCTATCAACTGTGGGTCAAACAACTGTCGCCCACGGCCCTAAACAATATCGTCTGCCCGCAGGCCCCCGGTGGCGCCCCGTTATCAATCAAACAGTTGAAGGACTTACATAATGGTCAGGCCGATGTAATACAGGATGCATGGCCATTAATGGCTCAGGGGCAACGTATTCGAATCGAAGCCATTGGGGTATCCAGTAAGACCAATGCTGAACTTTCGCAAGTACTGCTAGACGGCGTTGCACGCGGCGTTGAAAAGGTTGAAACACAGCTGCCAGTTAGCTTCTTGGAGCAACTAAGGCTGAATGAACAATTTACCCTTACCGTGGCTGTCGCGTTCGACACCAAAACGTTCATCCTGCAGAAATCCACCTCGCTGCAGTTAGTCGCCTGACAGGCGGGAGATAAAACATGACCCTTGCAGAACTGCTCAAAGCACTTGAGCCCCGTAGCCAAACGCTCGGCTGGGGCGCGGTGATGGCTGTAAGCCAACGCCAGATCAATACGCAACTCACCGATGCTTACGCGGGCTCGGCCACTCGGCTGCCAGCGTTGAGCGGCAAGATCAATTTGATACAAGACGCCAGCGAATTCCTAGAAGCCAGCGAGCTCACCCTGGGGGCACCGCAGCTTAAGTTGGGGCAGTCGCGCGGTGGTCCACGAGTGGCGGTACGCTTGCCGCTGGTGGGCGGCACTGGCGTTTACCGTACCGTTCCCAGCCAATCAGCCGGGAGCGGCAGATTGCTGACCACCCAATCGATCAGCGCCGAGGCCGGTTACCACGTTGAGCTTACCGCCGAGGTTAAAGTGGCCATTGACGCGTTCGGCAACCGCGCGCACCTCTTCGTGGACCTGACTACCGCCGACAGTGCCAGCACCAACCTCTGGCCGTATGAAGCCGGTGCCACGCGCATCGCCGCGACCTTTCTTGCCCATGTCAAGGCGTCCCCCCGCGCCTACAGCCAAGTACCCTTGGCCACCATTGACCTGGATGTCCGCGATGGCTTCAGCGTGAAGGACCTGCGGGTAACCTTCCAGGCCAACCCGGACGATGCCGATGACGGAGCGCTGCTGGTCTTGATGCAGCTTAATGCCCCGGACACTCTTGGCACCTTCCCAGGGGCCACTTACCCGTACCTAATCCCCTCCGACACAGACACCACAGGCAAGCCACTCTACGACGTTACCTGGCTGATCAAGGATGAACTGGCCAGCCTGCTTGGCCGCGAAACCTCGACTCCGCTGCCAGCTTGCATTCGGCATACCACCTTTGGCGACAGTCAGGTATTGCGCGAGCGCGTGCGCCATGTACCCAGGGATTGGGCCACCTTTGGGCAGCTGACGGGCGCTGGTAGCGCGCTGACCATCGTGCCGAGTAATGCGCAGATAGTGGCGGGGCAGACCCTACGGTTCAGCGCGCAGGCCGCCGATGGCACGCCGCTGACCGGCGTTACCTGGTTACAGCCTCAACCTGTCACCTCTCGGGCACAGGCCGGCACCATCGACCCGGCGGGTAATTACACGGCCCCTGCCGCAGACACCTTCCCAGTAGATGTGATCCAGGTAAGGCTCAGTGCCCAACGCACGGCCAATGGGCAAACCCTGCAAGTGTCCACGGTGATCGATGTCCGCCGCGAGGCACTTATGCAGCAAGCGCCCATGCAGGTGGTGGAGCTTTGGCGCAACGATGGGAAGAACAAAGTGTTGGGCGCGCTGAGCTTGGGCGATGACGATCTTGACTGGGCCTTGGTTGGCGCGCCTCTGCCCGGCGAAGCGGTACAGGCCGACCCGTCCCGGCCGCGATTGGCGCACTACACCGCGCCCGCCCAACTGCCTGAGCAGTTGTCGGTGCGCTGGGTGCGGGTTGGGGCTCATAACGAGGCGGCCCAGGCAGGGCCGGCGAGCAAGGCCGGTTTGATCGTGCTAGCCAACCCACATTCGTTGAACGTTGAGCCGCCCTTGGTGAGTCAGGTCAAGCCCGGTGGTACCTGCACGTTCAGCGTCCTAGGGGCAAGCAATGGCCGCATTACCCTTCCAGATGGGCAAATTTACGTCATGGCGGCGGACGAGAATTATTGGTCAGTTATCGGCGAGGGCAGCATCACCGATCAGGGCGTGTATAGCCCGCCCGCCAACCCCACGCTGCCGTTCGATGTGGTGTATTTCAACCTGTCAGGGTTCGCCGCAGGCTATGCAGTGGTCAAAACCGCGCAACCCATCAGCGCCGCCGCGCGTTGGGCGGAGATTGCTAAGTTTTCCCTGACCGTGGATTACGGCAACGCCGTTTACGCCAACGGTGGCCAGCAGGTTCCCGTCAAGATCACGGTCATGACCAAACCGGTTATTGACCCGATCGCGGGTACCCTGCACCTGCCCATCTCGCCTGTTGAGTTGGCGTCAATCAAACTGCGCTCCAAAACCTCGCGCCAGCTGGTGCCGATGCTGGAGCTTTTTGAAGAAGGGCTGGCCGAGGGCAGCTCGTGGGCGACCAGCACGGCGCCAAACCGGTATGAGCGGTTCCAAGGCATTCAGACCGCGCCGGACATTTCGCCGCTGGCAGCCGGTGATGTGGAGCGCACCCGTACTCGCACGCTGTACCTGCACACCCGCGTGCTTGAAGCATTTGAAATCGTCGCCACCTTCGATGCCCAGGGGGGCGAGGGCGGCGTTTACGACTCTGACGGCGCCGCTTACGAAGGCCCCACTTCGCTGACAATCGTCCCGCAGCCTGTGCGACCCTTCGACCGGCGCAGCTATCGCTTCCCTGACGGCGGTGACGAGGCGGGAAATGGCCGAATCGACAAGCCGACCTATTGGCGTGGCCAGGAATACACCGGCAGCGACAACGAGCTGGAGCGGTGGTACAGCATGGCAAGCGATACCGCCACCCGGTACCCACTGTCGTTAGCCCAGGCTGGCCGCTTCTTCGTATCCATGGGCCTGGTCGGTAGCCAGGGCGGCTCGCAGCCGGCGCCCGACGAAGTGATGGTGAACCAGGCTCGCTGGGAGTCGGACTTCTGGGGCGAGGGTGGCTTCAGTTATACCGCGGCAGCACTGAACCCCATGTCGCCCTTGGCCGGTAGCCCAGCTAGCGATTTTGTGGGGCTGGGCATTGCACTTCGGCGGATGGACGCGCAGCAGCGCCGGGCCGGCTTGCCAATTCGCCCACCCGCCAATGGCCCTTACCCAAACCCGCCCGCCCCGGTGCCCTTGTTCAACCAATTGGCCGATTCCGCACCGCTAGGCGCTGTGGCAATCATGCTCGAACGCCGTGGCGACATGCCTTACCAATGGGACGATGAGGCCGCGGGTGACCGGCTGCGCGCCTGGCAGGGCGAAATGACTCACCCCTTGCGTATGAGGTTGCGCGATAACGTAGGCAACCTTCACTACGTGGAAGTCGGGTTCCGTCCAGATAGCCAGCAATCCAGTGGCCGTAACGACCTACGCATGGTCTATCCGACGGGTACCTTGTCTACCAGCGAAGACACGGGCCCGGGATCGGCCGCCCGCCCGGCAGCACATGCCACACCCGCCCCAAAGGCGACGGCCACAGCTCTGCACTCTAATGCGTTCAATTTCCTGAGCTTCCTGGAAGGGGGCGTTGACCCGCGCACTGGACAGTACACCCTGCAGTTGGCACTGCCTCCGGTGCAAGCCAATCAGTTGGCGGGGCCGGAGTTGGCCCTGCGCCTAGGCTTTGACCCCTTCAATAGCGTGGACGCCGGCTACGGCCTGGGCTGGGGGCTGAACCTGAGCCAGGTCGACACCTACGGCAGGGGCCGGTTGCGGCTTAGCACCGGCGAAGCCTACGTCCTCGACGCGGTGGGTGAGGACGGGGAATACACCATGGTCGAGCGCAAGGTGCCTGTATGCCGCCTATTCAGGGATGGCGCCAGTTACCGCCTGGTACACCGGGACGGCACCGTCGAGCTACTGGAGGTACCCGGAGTAGGCGACCTTGCGTTGCCAAAAACCATTCAGGCCCCGACCGGGCACCGGCTTCACTTTAGCTACAGCGACCATGAGGGCAACGCTCGACTCAAAGAGATCACCGACGATACCGGGCGCCTGTTGCTGCGCATAGACGCCATCGGCGGCAGTTTCCTTGATTTTGTGTTCCCCGCCGAAGGCCAGCAAGCGCCGGTTACCTTCAGGGCCGAGCTCACCGCCCGGCGGCTGGAGCGCTTGGTACTGCCCACTGAAGAAGCCGCCAGCTGGCGCTTGAGCTACCGAGATTTCAACGGGTATACCTGCCTTGCTGACGTGCAAACGCCTGCTGGCGCCCGCGAGACCATCGACTACCACAGTACCGGCCATAGCGTACCTGGGAATGCCAAACCGGCCCTGCCGCGGGTGGCCAAACATACGGTAGCGCCTGGCGCCGACCAGCCCGAGCAAATCGCCAGCTATACCTATTCCGGTGAAAACTTCCTGGGCTATCCCAATGTTGGCGCATGGCGCGAAGAGGAGGATAACCTCTACCAAGCCGCTTGGAATTTCACCTATTGGAGCGAGGTGACCTACACCGATGCAGGCACTGCGCGGACCGTAAAGCGCACCTATAACAGCCTGCATTTGCTGCAGGAGGAGCAAACGGTTCAAGACGGCCATGTGCATACGGTAAGCACTGAGTTCCACTGGCGGCCGGGAGAGCCTTTTGCCGCGCAACCGAACCAATGCCAGTTACCGAAGAAGGTCACCACCCAGTGGCGACTGGAGGCTCAGAATGCGGTCCGCGACGAGGTGGTCGAAACCCAGTACGATAGCCACGGCAACCTGGAGCGGCACACCGCCGAAACCGGCGTGGTGACCCTCTATACCTACTACCCTGGCGACCAGGATAGCGAGGGCTGCCCCAAGGATCCGCACGGCTTCACCCGCTACGAGAAAACCCGCACCGTGGTACCCAGTGCCCGCTTCGCCGACCCCGGCGCGCCTGAGCTGACTACCACTACTACCTACCGTCAGTCACCGGCACTGCCCACCTCCCCCTGGCCAGGGCCGGTCTTGATGCACACCAAGACTTCGGCCGATGCTACCTCCGGCGTAACCGCCCGGGTAGATGCCTACACCTGGTACAACGACCCGGGTCAAGCCTTCACCCTGGGCCGTCTGGCTTCCCAGCAGACCACCCTGTGGGACGACCCGAACACTGCTACCACGGATCACTATGCCTATGGGCTGGGCGACAGCGAGGCGGGCGACGGCACCGTACTGAAAACCGACATCACCACCGTAGGTTTCGATAAGACCGAACAGGTGAAGTACCTGGAACAGTCGATCGTGACCGGGTTGGTGCTGCTGGAGCGTGATGCCCAAGGTGGTGATGAAAACGTCGACATTCGCCGCCGCTACGACGCGCTGCAGCGGGTGGTCGAAGAAACCATTGCCCCTGGCACGCCTCAGGAAGCGACCCGCCTGTTCAACTATTGGCTGGTCGACGGTCTGGGTCAGCAGGCCGAGCAAACCGTCACTGACGTCAAAGGCCTGCGTCTGCGTACCCGGGTGGACGGCCTGGGGCGGGCCGCTGCCGAATATCGCCGCGAGCCCGAGGCTAGCGCCGAGATGCAAACCTATGCCGCGCGTTACGACGGCTTGGGGCAATTGGTCCAAGTCACTGAATGGGACGATTTCGGTACCCAACGCAGCCCAGTGGCAATGAGCGAACACTATCAGTACGACAGCTGGGGCGAGCGCTACGCCACCCTGGGCGCCGATGGCGTTCGCCGGGTGGAATGCACTGACCCGCTGGGGGTGCCTAGTGAAGGCGTTACCCAGGTGCGCACGAGCTGGCTGGAAAGCCAGGACGGCAGCGTGGTCAGTGGCAGGGAGGTGACGCATGTCAATGCCTTCGACCAAGTGGTGAAAACCCTGCGCCACGAAAGCGAAGCCGCGCCAGCGAATCACGTATTCACTTACGCCTATGACGGGCTCGGCCGCAAAGTATCGGAGGTCAACCCGCGCCGGGAGCAAACGAAGTACACCTACGACCTGTTTGATCGCATTCTGGAGACCAAGCTGCCGGATAACGCCGTCGTCGAGCGCCGCTATGCGCGGCATTCCACAGAGGACCTGCCCATCCACATTGCTGTTCATAGCGGCGGGCAGGAGTACGTGCTGGGTACCCAGGCATTCGATGGCGTGGGGCGAATGATTGAAGCGGTGACCGGTGGGCGCAAGCGGCAGTTCAACTACAAGCACAACCAGGCCCGCCCGGAAACCGTGATCACCCCCAAGGGCGCCACCTTGGTCTATGAATACCAGCCGAGGTTGGGCGACCAGCCTATTCTGCGGCGCGTGGGTGAGGGCGCAGGGCCCTTGGCGGGCAACGAGGAGCGTTATGAATACGACCCTAAGGATGCTCGCCTGGTACGTTGCCTGCGCGCCCAGCAGGAAGTGCTCACGCGCAGCTATCACAGCAATGGCCGGTTGCTCAGCGAAACGCGCCAGCACCAGGGCCAGGCGCTCGAAATGCGCTATGCCTACAGCGTACAAGAGCGTTTGCTGAGCTATACGGATGTGACCGGCCAGCAACAGTGCTACCACTACGACGTCGCCCACGGCGGGCGCTTGCTGGGCAGCACGCTGAGCGGGCTGGAATGCACTCTTGAATATGATGCGTTGGGCCGGGACAGCCAGGTTGTCACGGTTGACACCCAAGCAGGTACTTCACTGAGCACCAGCCTGCGTTACGACGCCTACGGTCGCGAAATCGAGCGTTGCTTCGAATTCGGCCAAGGCGACCGCGAGACCTTGACCCAGGTGTATGACGAGCTGGACCGGATCATTTGCAAAACGCTTACCGCGGCCGACGGTGGCGTATTGCGAGAAGAAACATTCGAGTACGACGCCCGTGGGCACTTGAGCCTCTATAGCTGCATGGGGCCCGAATGCCCGCTTGATCCTTACGGCAACAAAATCAGCGGGCAGTTCTTCGAATGCGACGCGCTCGACAATCACACGCTGGTGCTCACCACCTGGACTGAAAGCGCCTACGGCCGCGCCGAGCGGGCGTACCGCGAAGGGCGCACCGCCAAGGCCCTGGCCGGTGTCGCAGGGGAAGGCATGAACGTGGCCACCTACCTGTTCGACAACCCCGAAGACCCGGTTCAACTCACCGGCATCGAAAACGAGGGCGATGGCGGCTATCCGCCAGTCGTGGCGCTGGAGTATGACGCTGACGGCAACCTGCTCAATGACGAATGGGGGCGCCGTTTCGAGTATGACGAGCTGGGGCGGCTTATTCACGTCAGCGCCCTGGCCGAGGAAAGCCCCAGTACCTACCACTACGACCCATTGGATGTGATCAGCGCCCGTACCGAAGTTGCCGATGGCAGCAGCGAAGGCCGTTTCTATCGCGATGGCGTGTTGCACACGCTGCTTGAAGAGGGCGGCAATGCCACGGTGATCGTGCGAGCCGGCGAGCATTTATTGGCCGAACAGGGTCGCTTCAACCATCTAAATCTGTCCAAGAGGGAACAGCAATGAACAGTACTTATGAGAGTATCGATCAGTTATTGTCTTGGTTTAGAGAAGCTCCACGGACAAAACGCTGGGATGCGGTGCTGGCCTTTGACCAAGCTACTACCAATACGTTGTTATTGCAGCAATACATTGAGCGCTTTAACACCGGCAGTTACTTGGAACCGGTAAACGGCATCATCGATTTGGGCAGCGGCCAGGTGGCGGAAATTCGAAACTATATATTCGACACACCCCGGCTGTCATTCGAGAACGCAAACCTTGATGCGCCTACCGCTACTTTGCGTATTCAGGGGCTAGGTGGCACTCGGTTTACCTGGAGTACCTCCGGCGCCACTCGGCAGTTAAAATCCATCGCCTACGAATCCCCGATCAATGGCGATGTCCATGAATCTACCGTGATGCTTCACGATAAAAGCGTTTCGGTGCGCGAGCATCAGGTGGTCATTGACACGTCAAGTGGTCGCGACGCACAGCTGAAGTTTGGCGCCACACTTAACGAAAAAAAGAGAGCCGGTGCCTGGATCAGCAGCAAGCTTGGGCTGCAGCCACCCGAAGTGCGGGAATATGTACTCAGCGAGCTAAAGGGCGAGGCAGGGTCACCGTTCGAGCCGGAGCATATATTGTTGCTCACTCAACCTGCGCCCAAAAGCAACCAGCGCGACAGCGCCCATTACGGGGACGGCGCGATACTTGCTTTTGTTGCCATGAAAGGCGGCACCGTGGGTGATCGACCGGTCGCGGGCGATCCCACCTGGAAATACTTGCTGGACCCGAGTCCCGATGGACATTCGGCGATATTGGTGTTGAGCCAGAGGTTTATGGTCGAGAAGTTGATATCCCCGGCACTACTGGGCCAGATCGTTGATGATAACGTTAAAATCGAGAGCGACGTAGAAGCCAGCCTGGTTGAGAGGGACGGCTGGTGGAAGATGGAAGCGACGAGTGGCGGGTATAACTGTCATTGGCTCTTAAGCGCAGAAGATACAGGAATCGCGGAACTTAGTGTTGGCGGGTATCTAAAGCTGGGTCAAAGTCCGGGTGGAAACTTAGATTTTACCGTTGAAAGAACTGATCCAGAATTTGGTCCAAATCAAATTTACCTACAATGGGTAGGGCGCGGAGATGTTAGTTGGGAGAATGCTGCAGGAGCGAACGTGCATCCGACTTACCTATCTATATGGGCGTATGTCGACGTCAGCGCGCGTGATGCAGGTTCGGTAGATATTAAAGCATCTGGTGAGGGGTATCTTGAGGTTGACCCCGAGTTTTTTAGTAAATACTTTGCTAAAGATAGTAACTCTGCAGGGTGGATTTTAGGGAGGTCGGTGCCTCGGAAAGTTGATAGCTACCTTATGGCAGTAGATGCCGCACGACTTTCAAACATTGTATTAGCAGGTGAACGCCCCATTCGCCTCAAAGGCGCCAAACTTCCAGGCGACCTGGTGATGTACGGCAATGTCTCCGATGAGCGCACTGGCCTGGAGCTCAACCCCTTGGAGGTTACGATTGGTGCCGGCAATACCTTTCAGTTTTCTACCAATGCACCTGATGGTGTGAAGTGGGCGGTTGAGCTGGTCGACGGGGAGGCAGCAAGTGTGGGAACGGTCTCCAACAGCGGTTTGTATTCGGCGCCTGCCCTGACGTCTGCCTATGCGCGGGTGCGCCTGACTGCAACGCGCAATAGCCAAATTAGCCAAGCTTTGATCACCGTGGTCAAAGAACTGGCAGCAGTATCGCCCGCCATTCAGTTGGCGGTCGCGGGTGCTGGCGAAAGATATTTCGTGCGGGGCGGTGCGACAGGCAATTGGGAATGGGATACCACCGGGCTTAAAGGCACTCTTCAACTACCTGTGCCGGAGCCGGGTGATAAGTTCGAGCCCGGTGATATGCAATACATACCGCCGGCACCGGCCGACCTTGACACCGATTTTATCGTCGAAAACATCAATATAAAGGTTGGTTCCAACATCACCACTAGCCAGGTATTGGTTACCAAAGGCAGCAATCTCGAGATCACCGCGCAGCTCAATGCTGACGGCAGGTCCGCGACCTTGAAGGCCATGTCGATGGGGAGCGAGGTGCCAGTACCTTTTACCAAGGTGGCCGGCGGCGGGCAGATCAACGGCAATGTGGTGACGTCAGAAGACCTACCGAATGAGCCATATATCGTGGTGCAGGGCGCGATCGAACCTATGCCTGGCTTCAAATTCACGGGCTACCTGCTGCTTCCCCTCCCGCTAAGCGTACTCGAAGGCACCCGCAGCCAGGCGATTCTAAGCGACCCAACCCTTTCTTTCTGACACTGCCAGCCCCGGCAGCCCATCGGGGCTGCTCGGGCTCAAAGGAGCATGCCCATATGAGTAATATCACCGAACCGAACGTATCCCCAGCCACCCGCCATGCCCGTCACCAGCGCTTGCTCGAATCCCTCGGAACGCTGGCAGGCCCGGTAGCGACAATCGCCACGGACTATTTCGTGAACCCGGACCTGGACGATCCAACCAATGACTTCACCCTGATCCGCGCCAAATGGCTCGGCGGGCTTGAGATCACGGGTACGTGGGCCGAGTCCGGTGGCCTGAGGGGGCCTGATTTCATCGTGCAGGCCGCCCCTGGTAAAAAACCTGACGAGAGCGAATACCAGCAAATCCATCGCGAAACCCTTGACAGGGGGGCACTCACCCATACTTACAAAATCCCCACCGACACGTTGCCTTGGGAGGGCGATGTATCCCTGCGGGTCGCGGTGGTTATCAACAGCGGCACGGTTCAGCCTAGCGCGCCTGTGCGGGTACGTTTGGATCGGATCGCCCCCTATGAAGGCTCGGGTATCGAGCATCCACCGGCCGCGCAGCCCAGCGCGACCCTGGTAACCGACGCGGAGCTGACGGGTGGCTTCTCAGTGACCATACCGGGCTACCCAGATTACGCGTCAGGGGACATCGTCTACGTATGGCTGGAAAAAGAGCCGCCCACCGGTGGCCACCTGCCCCCGCTGCTTTTGGATGCTGCCCAGACACAAGCAGGCGCAACCACGCTCTCGGTGCCAGCTGACAAGCTAAAGGCCAAGGGTGACGGGCGCTTCTATATGGGCTATGTGCTGGCTGATAAAGCCGGCAATACCTCGGCGGTTTCCCAGGCCGCTCAGGTCACGCTGGTGCTGGGCGCGCTGCCTGGTACTTTGCAAGCCGCCGAGGTGCCGGCGGCCGACCCTGTGATCGACAGGGCCGACGCGTGGGCCGGGGTCTACGTCGATATTCCTGAATTCTCCGACTGGAAACCCGGCGACCAGGTGGCCGTCACCTTCGGTGGCCAGGCCCTGCCCCCTTATACCCTCAACCCAGGCGCATTCCAGGCTCTGATCGATGTGTCGGCGAGTGTATTGGTGAAGGTTTTTGGCAAGGCCACCAGCGAAATGAACGTGGACGTGAGTTATACGGTATCACGGTTGGATTGGAAGTCGGCGGCTTCGCCTGTCAAGTCAGTGCGCTTGGACTTGAGCAAGGCAGGCCCTGAAAACCCCGACTGGCCGGACCCGGTCAATGACCAGTTGCCACCGGTGAAGGTGACCAGTGACAGCGGCCAGGTGAACCAAATCCCCGAGGCCGACTTGGGCAAGGCCGCCACCTTGACCTTTACCCTTTACGCCGAAGCGGAGGAAAACCACATTGTCGATCTGTTCTGGGGGGCGGCGCTGCTGGAAAGCTATACCGTCAAGGATACCGATACCCCGGGTAATGAGCTGACATTCCCTGTTCCATGGTCAAGCATCGAAAAAACCCTGGCGCAAACGGCAGTAGCGGTGTTTTACCGCATTCGCCTGCCCAATGGGCCGGTGGAGAATTACCAGCAGTCACCAGACACCACGGTGGACGTTTCGGCGCTACCTCTGGTGGCTGTGCCCGTCACCTTCCCGGACGCAGTTGACATAGGGATTGGAGACTACCTGGTACTGGGGTGTGACACTTTGCAAGAGAACGCCAATGGCGAGCCCTGCATAGCGGTTGCGATACCCGACCTGTCTCAGGCGCCCTATAACCAGGTGGAAGGTGATGAGATCCGCCTGAGTTGGAAAGGCTTTAGCGGCATGACGTTTGAAGGCGGCAGCCTGACACCGATTGCTAAAGACGACGGTGGCGAGCTGGAGGAAACCATCAAGCTTACCGCTGAGCAGACAACGGGTTTTATCTGGTTGGTGCCCTATGACCCGCACGGTGCGGTTACTTACAAATATGGCCCAAGTGGTGGGCCAGAAGGGATGATCCAGGTGAGCTACAGCATCAAGGCGGGGAGCAAGCAAGCGGTGGCCACCGCGCCCAAGAATATCATCGCCGCTTTCTATACAGGCGCTGGCGCTTGTGATTTCACCGTCACCAGCGGTTGTGCACACTGTCGCTTGAAAGCGCTTTAAGAGTTTTCCGAAATACGGGCGTGCAAGGCTTCTCTAAGCTTGCCGCCTGTTTCGGCCCTCAAGCCGTGAGGCATTCAGGAGTACTCTTGTGACACCGACTATTTTCAGACAGCAGCCCTTGGCTGCACGTATGCGCTTGGCCGCCGTGATAGCGGTGGGGTGTGTCAGCCCCGTGGCGTTGGGCGTGGAAGTGCCTGTAGACAGGCACATCGATCAGTCCAGTACCGCAGACCATTATGTAGTGATCAACAGCGCTACCCTTAGTGGCACAAACGCAACCTTGCTTTCGGCGCAGGTCAAGGGCAGCAAGCTGTTGCTAGAGGGTGGCAGTGTTCTGGGGAACGTATCGACCACGGGTATTGACCTTACCAATAACAGTTTGGCAACGCTCACCAACGTTGCCGTCCAAGGCAAGGCCACGGCGCTGGAGCTGCAGTTGGGCAGCACGGCCCAGATTACCGGCGGCAGCCTGGTGGGCGGCGACTTCGGTGCGATCATAGGTACCGGCACTAAGCTTTCCCTCACAGGTACGCAAGTGGCCGGCACCGGCGTCGCGGCGGTTTATATGGGCGGCGCGATTCTGGAAGCGACGGGTGCTTCCCTGGTGGGCGAGGACTACGGCATCGTGGCCGAGCGCCTGGCGCCAACGGATCGCTCCACCATAAGCCTTAGCGGCTCTGACGTTGAAGGCCTTGCAGGCCCGGCGATCTCGGTAGGCTACCCAGGCAACAGCGCCGTCGCCGACATTGACCTGAGCAACGGCACCACGCTCAAAGGCGCTGACGGCAGCCTTGTGGATGTCACCGACGGTTCCCAGGCCACCTTGAATGTCACCGGGTCCGCCCTGGAAGGCAATTTACTTGCGGGCCAAGGCGCCACCTTTGCCGTGTCGCTGGGGCAGGGCGCCAGCTGGGTCGGCGACTTCTTGGCAAATGATACCGCCACGGCAAGCCTGGCCCTGGCCAACGGTGCCCGCTTTACCGGCCAGTTGGAAAACGTCCATGATTTGAGCATTGCCAGTGGTGCCAGCTGGTCATTGATGGGCGACACGATACAAAAAAACCTCGTGCTCGATAGGGGTGTGGTGCGCTTGAGCGAGGGCGGCGGCTACCGCACCTTGAGCGTGGAGAACCTTGGCGGCATCGGTGGCCAGTTCAACCTGCGCACGGATTTTGCCACGGGCCTCACCGATTTTGTAGAGGTGACAGGCACGTCCAGCGGTAGTCACCTACTGAACGTGACCAGTAGCGGCGGGGACGCCAGCCAAACCCGCATCGACCTGGCCCGCACGGCGGATGGCGGCGCCGAATTCGCTTTGCTCAACGGTCGGGTAGACCTGGGCACCTGGTCCTATCAGCTGGCGACCGATGACGGCAAGCGCTGGTACCTGGACGGCTCCGAAAAAACCGTAAGCCCAGGCACGGCGTCGGCGCTGGCGCTGTTCAACACCGCGCCGACGGTCTGGTATGGCGAACTGACCGCCCTGCGCGGGCGCATGGGCGAGTTGCGCTGGCGCTCCGCGGCCCCTGGCGGCTGGGTGCGCGCCTATGGCAACCAGTTCAACGTACAGGCCAGCTCCGGCATCGGCTACCGCCAGCAGCAGCAGGGCCTGACCCTAGGCGCGGACGCGCCCTTGCCCTGGGGCGACGGCCAATGGATTGCCGGCGTATTGGCCGGGTATAGCCAGTCCGACCTGGACTTGCAGCGGGGCACCAGCGGTACCGTCAAAAGCTATTACGCCGGGCTGTATGCAACCTGGTTAGACGAGAACAGTGGGTACTACGTCGACGCATTGGCCAAGGTCAATCGGCTTCGCAACGATGCCGACGTGGCGCTGAGCGATGGCACGCGCACCAATGGCGCTTACAGCAACTTGGGCATGGGTGGCTCGGTGGAATTCGGCCGTCATCTGGCACTGAGCCAGGGCTGGTATATGGAGCCCTTTACACAGCTGTCAACGCTGGTCGTCCAAGGCAAAAGCTTCACCCTGGACAATGGCCTGGCCGCCCAGGGCGACCACGCGCGCTCGTTGCAGGGCAAGGTCGGCGCTACCGTGGGCCGTACCCTGGACCTGGGCGATGGACGCAGTGCACAGCCATACCTGCGTGCCGCCCTGGCACACGAGTTCGCCAAGCGCAACGATGTTTCGGTAAACGGCAACCGCTTTAACAATGACCTGGCCGGCTCCCGTGGCGAGTTGGGTGTAGGCGTGGCGGTGAACACTGGGAGCCGTTTGCAAGCCAACGCAGACTTCGACTATGCCCACGGCGATGCCCTCGAACAACCCTGGGGCATCAGCGTGGGGCTTCGTTATAACTGGTAAAGCACACCTGAAGGGTTAACCATGCAAAATGACACGCGCGAACAAGCCAGCCTCCCGCCAGCCGAAGTACTGGCCGTGCTGCCCGACCTGCCGGGCAGCGCCATCAACCTGCTGCCGGTGACAGCCCTCGCTGCTCCGCTAAAGGTCAAGCTTCCCATGTGGCCGGAAAGTGGCGGGCTCAGCGGGCCAAGGGTGCGGATCTACTGGGACGCCACCTTGGTTGCCGACGAGCGTCTGGACCGCGACTTTGATGAAGACGACCTAACGTTCGGGCTTCAGGGATTGAACCTGGAGCATGGGCCACATCAGCTCAGTTACGACGTGACCCTGGGCAACGGCAGCGTAAGCCTGGGCGAAGCGGCCACGGTCACTGTGGACCGGGTGCCCCCAGACCTGGGTACGCCGCCGGCCAGCCCGCTGCTCCCGGCAGACCTGGGCAGCGACGTGACCGATGATTACCTTCAGGCCCATGGCGACCAGCTTCTCGCCACGCTGCCGGCCTACGGGGGCCAGGCCCCGGGGGACCAGGTCACCTGGTACCTGGACCGTAACCTCAATGCCAACGAACGGGTTGCCCAGGAAGCAGTGGCTGGTCTGCGGCCCCCCATGACCCTGGTATTCCCTGGCGACACCTTCCGCGAGCGAGGGGATGGCGCGCGCTTTATTCACTACCAGATCACCGATTACGCGGGCAATTCAGCTCAATCTGGCACCGTGCAGCTGGCCGTGAAGGCCACCCCGATCCCTCGGGTGCTGCCGGTGCCCCAGGTTGTGGGCGCGACGGGCAGCGGGGCGAGCCAAACGTTGAAGGCAATCCAGGCCAAGGGGGGCATTCAGATACGCATTCCCGCCACTGCGGTGATCAAGCCTGGCGAAACAGCGGCATTGATCTTCGGTGAGCCAGGGCAGGTAGGCGGGGCGCGCGTACCGATCACCAGCGGCGCGGGGGCTACCGTGGATATCGCCGAGCGCGATATAGCGGCCCACCTCGATAGCCAAGTGCCCGTGCGTTATGAAACCACTGACCTGCAAGGCGTGATCCATCAGTCAGATACCCTGCAACTGGCAGTGACGGACTCACGGGGCTTGAACTTTCCGACGGTGCAATGCCCTCTGGTTCAGGGGGTAGAGCTTGCATTGAATCGCGTGCCTGAAACCGGCGCGCCCCTGATGCTGCGCCCTTGGAACCTGATGACGGACTACCAGTGCGTGATGATTCGGGTGGTCGGAGTTGACCGTAATAACGCTGAGCTCGATGAAGCGGTAGTTGCGGGTAGAAAGGTACAGGCCGCCGAGCTGGATACGGGCATAGGCCTGGACGGCAGCCTGGTCATTCCCAAGGCCTTGCTCAGCCGTTTGAAGCTTAATGAAACGTTCTATGTGGAAGGGTACCTGAGTTTTGATGGGTCGGGCCGCTGGCCAGCGAGCCCAACGTTCACAAGCCTGGTGCCGTGGCTAAGGCCATGATCGCCCACTTGGTGCTACCGTGGCCTTGCGTCGATACCGCAAGGCCGGGTAACAGCGCGCATTTACAAGGCTCTGCGGCTGCTTCATATTCCTGCGCTCGGCAAAAGATCAATCGTTTTGGAGTACCTGCACGTGGAACAGTCGCTCAGCCCGCCCTTGGATACGGTCTATATCGTACGTATCGACGGCACCCGCCTTGGCCCTTTTGAGACGCAGCTCGAAGCGAACAAGGCGCTTATCTGGGAGGTCACCCTCAATGCCGGGGCCGGCGATACCCTCGAGTATCACCAGCCGGATGGCAAGGTTGTGAGTTACCTGATCACCAATACGCACTTTCAACCGAAAATGACCGGGATCGAGGCGCACTACACGGTGCGCCTACGCCACGACTAAGCATCGTCCAGCGGGTGGTTGACTAGCCACTGCGCCAAGTCGAAGCAGGGGCAGGCCTTGATGAATTCGCTCGAGGTAATCGCCCCGTCGCCGTTGAGGTCCGGGGAAAAATCCCGGTGGCCGCGCATCCCGACGCCAGGGTAGCGGCCCTGGAGTTCACCGAGCAGGGTGCGCAGCCGAGCGAACTGCCCCTGGGTAAAGTTGTTCTCGGGCTGGCCATCAGGGTTCAGCCCGCCTACCAGGCAAATGCCAACCGACACTTGGTTGAAGCCCCTCACATGGGCCCCGACAGTGCCTTCGGGACGGCCTGTTTCAAGGGTGCCATCGCGGCGGATCACATAGTGGTAGCCAATATCGCTCCAGCCCCGGGCAAGGTGCCAGCGGCGGATGTCGGCGGCGCCGATGTCGGCACTGGCGCGGGTGGCGGAGCAGTGCACTACCAGCCAGTCAGTGCGCGTTCGTCGCTTGAAGGTAATTGCAGTCATTGCGGTTGTCCTAAACGGGTAAAAAGGGTGCTAAGCGAACCGCAGCGGCACAATCAGACCAATCCGGAAAAATTGCCCGCCCACTGCCAGGTGCGCCAGCGAGTGCTTTTTAGGCCCTGCTCGGCTACGATTAGCGGTCCCTCGCTTCAGGTCATGATGGTTTCCATGGGTTATCAGGTTCTTGCACGTAAATGGCGGCCGCGCTCCTTCCGCGAGATGGTCGGGCAGGGCCATGTGCTCAAAGCGCTGATCAACGCGCTGGATAATCAACGGCTGCACCACGCTTACCTGTTCACCGGCACGCGTGGGGTGGGTAAAACCACCATTGCCCGCATCATCGCCAAGTGTCTGAACTGCGAGACCGGCATTACCTCCACGCCGTGCGGCACCTGCTCGGTGTGCCGGGAAATCGACGAAGGCCGCTTCGTAGACCTGATCGAGATCGACGCCGCCAGCCGAACCAAGGTGGAGGACACCCGGGAGCTGCTGGACAACGTGCAGTACGCCCCCAGCCGGGGCCGCTTCAAGGTGTACCTGATCGACGAAGTGCACATGCTGTCCACGCACTCGTTCAACGCCTTGCTTAAAACCCTTGAGGAGCCGCCGCCCTACGTCAAGTTCATCCTGGCTACGACAGACCCGCAGAAACTGCCGGCAACCATTTTGTCCCGTTGCTTGCAGTTCTCGCTGAAGAACATGACCCCTGAGCGGGTGGTGGAGCACCTGGCCCATGTGTTGGAGGCCGAAAACATCCCCTTCGAACAAGACGCGCTCTGGTTGCTGGGCCGCGCCGCCGACGGCTCCATGCGTGACGCCATGAGCCTGACCGACCAGGCCATTGCCTTTGGCGAAGGGCGGGTGCTGGCCGAGGATGTGCGCGCGATGCTGGGCACGCTGGACCACGGGCAGGTGTTCGGGGTCATCCAAGGGTTGCTAGAGGGTGACGCTAAAGGTTTGTTGGCTGCCGTCGCGCACCTGGCCGAACAAGGCCCGGACTGGGCTGGGGTGCTAGCCGAGATCCTCAACGTATTGCACCGAGTGGCTATCGCCCAAGCCTTGCCAGGGGCCGTCGACAACGGCCAGGGGGATCGCGAACGGGTGTTGGCCATGGCCCAGGCCATGCCCGCCGAAGACGTACAGTTTTATTACCAGATGGGCCTGATTGGCCGGCGAGACCTGCCTCTGGCCCCTGAGCCGCGCGCCGGTTTCGAAATGGTGCTGCTGCGCATGTTGGCGTTCCGCCCGGCCAGCGAGGCAGCACCCCCGGTGCAACTAAAGCCGGCGGGGATCAGCCAGGCCACGGCTGATTCCTCCACGCCGGTGGCCGATGCCGCTGTGCAGCAACCTGCCACTGCGCCCGAGACCAAAGCCTCGAGCGCGCCTGTGCCGGAGGCTAAAGTAGAACCGAAGCCGGAACTCGAACCCGATTCCGAGCCGGCAACCCTGGCGGCAAGCGACCCTAGCCTGCCCTGGAACGAGCCGGAAGTGCCCATGGATGCCCCCGCGCCGCCACCCCAGGCGTTGCTCGATACCCGCGCCCAGGCACCCGATCTGCCACCGATGCCTGCCCCCACGCCGGCCAGTGCGGTGCCTCCAGCGCCGGATAACCACCCTGAGCGCGATGATAACGCCGGGGCGCCCATCGAGTATCAGCCTGCCGGCATGCAGCGTGACGACGAGCCACCGCTTGACGACGACTATTACCCGCCCGAGCCAGACCCTAACGGCTACGCTTACCTGGATGAACTGGCCAGCCATGCCGCCGAGCCTGAACTGCCACCGGAGCCGGCGCCCGCGTCCAAGCCCGCGACGGGCCTGGCCCTGCAGTGGTTGGAGCTGTTCCCCAAGCTGCCGATCTCTGGCCTTACCGGTAGCATCGCCGCCAACTGCAGCCTGGTCGCCGTAGAGGGCGACACCTGGCTGTTGCACCTGGACCCAGCACAGGGCGCGCTGTTCAACGCTACCCAGCAACGCCGCCTGAACGACGCGCTGAACCAGCATTTGGGCCGCAGCCTCACCGTCAAAATCGAATTGGTTCGCCCTGAGCAGGAAACCCCCGCCCAGGCCGCCGCCCGGCAACGCGCCGAGCGCCAGCTGCAGGCAGAACACGCCATCGCCGCCGACCCGTTCATCCGCCAGTTGGCGGAACGGTTTGGCGCCACGGTGCGCAACGATACTATTGAACCCCTAAGCTGAACCCTTGAGCGCCCCGGCCAACCGGGGCACATGACACAGCACGCCAATGGAGAACCGAACCATGATGAAAGGTGGCATGGCAGGCCTGATGAAGCAGGCCCAGCAGATGCAAGAAAAAATGGCCAAGATGCAGGAAGAGCTGGCCAACGCCGAGGTGACCGGCCAATCGGGCGCGGGCTTGGTAAGCGTGGTGATGACGGGCCGTCATGATGTGAAGCGCATCAGCCTGGACGACAGCCTGATGCAGGAAGACAAAGACGTACTCGAAGACCTGATCGCCGCGGCCGTGAACGACGCGGTGCGCAAGATCGAGGCCAACAGCCAAGACAAGATGTCGGGCATGACCTCCGGCATGCAGCTCCCGCCAGGCTTCAAGATGCCGTTCTAACTGCATCGGATACCGCGCCGAACGCTCTAGCCCAGGCGCGGTCTTCCTTCAATCCCCCTTGATTGAAGGAGCACTGACTTATGGCCGCAGCTGCCACTGAAAACCGCCGTATCGTTTTAGCCTCTCGCCCCAAGGGCAAACCAAGCGCCGATAACTTGCGCACTGAAACCCAAACCCTCCCAGCATTGCAAGAAGGCCACGTGTTGCTGCGTACCCTATGGCTTTCCCTGGACCCCTACATGCGCGGGCGCATGAGTGACGCGCCGTCCTATGCCGCGCCTGTAGCGATCAACGAGGTAATGACTGGCGGCGCCGTCAGCCGCGTTGAAGCTTCGCGCAACCCTAAGTTCCAGCAAGGTGACCTGGTGGTGGGCATCACTGGCTGGCAAACCCATTCTATTTCCGATGGCACGGGCCTGATGCCGTTGCCGGCCGGGATTCCCGAACCTTCCATGGCCCTGGGCGTGCTGGGCATGCCAGGGATGACGGCCTTCACCGGCCTGACCTACATCGGCGAACCCAAAGCGGGGGAAACGCTGGTCGTAGCTGCCGCGTCCGGCGCGGTGGGCTCCGTGGTAGGGCAGATCGCCAAGCTCAAAGGGCTCAAGGTAGTAGGCGTAGCCGGTGGCGCTGACAAGTGCCGTTATGTGGTGGACGAGTTAGGCTTCGATGCCTGCGTCGATCACCGTGCCGAGGACTTCCCCGAGCAGCTTAAGGCCGCGTGCGGGGAGGGGATTGATGTGTACTTCGAAAACGTCGGCGGCAAGGTGTTCGACGCCGTGCTACCGCTACTCAATACCAGCGCACGTATACCGGTGTGCGGCTTGATTGCCCATTACAACGACCAGGAGCTTCCCGAAGGCCCTGACCGTTTAAGCCTGCTGCCGCGCATGCTGCTCACCAAGCGTGCCCGCATGCAGGGCTTTATTGTATTCGACGACTTTGGCGACCGTTACTCGGAGTTCTTTGCCGCCATGGTGCCCTGGGTACGTGACGGCAAAATCAAATTCCGCGAGGACGTGGTCGAAGGCTTGGACAACGCCCCAGACGCCTTCTTTGGCCTGCTGGAAGGTAAGAACTTCGGCAAGCTGGTGGTGAAGGTCAGCGACTGACCCCTGGCCGTTGACCGGCCAACAGGGCGCGGGTATAACCCGCGTCTTCGCTGTTTTTTGCAGGTTATTACCGATGAGCTTTAGCCCACTGATCCGCCAGCTGATTGACGCGCTGCGCATACTGCCAGGCGTGGGTCAGAAAACCGCCCAACGCATGGCCTTGCAAATGCTTGAGCGCGACCGCGGCGGCGGCGCTCGGCTTTCTCAGGCATTGGCGCAGGCCATGGAAGGTGTAGGCCATTGCCAACGCTGCCGTACGCTCACTGAGCAAGCCCTATGCCCACAGTGCGCCGACCCGCGCCGGGACGATAGCCTACTGTGCGTGGTGGAAGGGCCCATGGACGTGTATGCGGTGGAGCAAACGGGCTATCGAGGGCGCTATTTCGTGCTCAAGGGGCACTTGTCACCCCTCGACGGCTTAGGTCCCGAGGCCATCGGCATTCCACAATTGATGGAGCGGATCGCCGAGCAAAGCGCCCTGGCCGAAGTGATCCTCGCCACCAACCCCACGGTTGAAGGCGAGGCCACCGCCCATTACATTGCCCAGCTGTTAGGCGAGAAGGGCCTGGTGGTCTCCCGCATCGCCCACGGCGTGCCTTTGGGCGGGGAGCTGGAGATGGTCGATGGCGGCACCCTGGCCCACTCCTTCGCCGGGCGCAAGCCCATGGCGATGTAACGCTATAGTAACCCCGTAGCAGCCGGGCTTGCCCGCGACCCGATCCAGCGCGGTGGTGAAACCGTTCGCTGGCAGGCCAGGCTGCTACGCGACCGGAACCTGGGTCAGGTATTTAAAATCAGGGCTTACTGCTCGTCCAACGCAAACGCGGTCAGGCTGAACACCGGTACGCCGGCTTCGGTCAGGCGTTGACCACCGCGCAATTCGGGCAGATCGATGATTGCCGCGGCCTCATGCACATGGGCACCCAGGCGGCGAGTAAGGTTGACCGCCGCCAGCAGCGTGCCGCCCGTAGCGATCAAGTCATCAAACAGCACCAAGGAATCCCCCTCGCACAGGCTGTCGGCGTGCACTTCCAGGAAGGCTTCGCCGTATTCGGTCTGGTAGCCCTCGCTGATGACATCAGCAGGCAGCTTGCCCTGTTTGCGGAACAGGATCAGGGGCTTGTTAAGCTCATGGGCAACCACCGCCCCGATTAGAAAACCCCGGGCGTCCATGGCGCCAATATGGGTAACGTTCTGCTCTACATAGCGCTCGACGAAATGATCGATGATGGTGCGCATCGCTTTGGGGGACTGGAACAGTGGGGTAATGTCACGGAACACCACGCCAGGCTTGGGGAAGTCCACCACGGGGCGGATCAAGGCTTTGAGGGACGAATCGTCAAAAGGCATTGGTACATCTCGGCAGGCACAATGGCGCGCATTATAGCCAGCCTAAGATTGCCATGGTTACCCTTGCATCGACCCGCCTGCCAGCGCGCACAGCTGTTCAGGGTCGAGAATCCGCACTTCCTTGCCTTGTGCGGCAATTAGCCCCACCTGCTGGAAGCGGGTAAAAACCCGCGAAACGGTTTCCACCGCCAGCCCGAGAAAGTTGCCGATTTCATTGCGAGACATACTTAGCCGGAACTGATTGGGTGAATAGCCCCGGGCGCTAAAGCGGGCCGAAAGGTTAACCAGAAAGGTCGCGATACGCTCGTCGGCGTTTTTCTTCGAGAGCAACAGCATCATCTGCTGGTCTTCGCGGATTTCACGGCTCATTAACCGCAGCAATTGCCGACGCAGCTGAGGCAGCTGTGAGGCCAACTCCTCCAACCGCTCGAAGGGGATTTCACACACCGACGTGGTTTCCAGCGCGACGGCCGATACCGGGTAATGGTCGCTATCCAGGGCCCCTAGCCCGACCAGTTCACTGGGCAGGTGAAAACCGGTGACCTGCTCCTGGCCGGTATCGCTGAGGCTGAAAGTGCGGATGGCTCCGGAACGCACGGCGAACAGCGGGCCGAAAGGGTCCCCTTGGCGGAACAGAAAATCCCCCTTTTTCAAGGGACGACCACGCTTGACGATAGCGTCCAGGGCGTCCATGTCTTGCAGTTCGAGGGACAGCGGCAGGCACAGCGGTGCCAAGCTGCAATCCTTGCAGTGAGCCTGATGGCTGGCACCCAACTTGAGTGGCTCGGTCATCTTGGAAATTCCTTGAATCACTTACAGTAATGCAAGGGTAACCGATTTTTTCAGGGGTAGGGCTCGGCCTGACCCTAAAGGGGAACTGTTAGAGGTAGTTAGCTAACATTCGTACCATCTGGTTTAGCCCATCAGTGTCATTAGCCAATGCCGATGCGGACCTGGCAGGCTCCATAGGCCAAACCCCAGCACGAGTAGCCCCACGCCCCGGCGTACCCCCTTGCGCCTTAGCCAGTTGCGCAAGCCTTGGCTGGCGTATCCGGTTGCTAGCATCAGCGGGCAGGTGCCCAAGCCGAAAGCCAGCATCAAGACCGCGCTCTGTAAGGCATTGCCCTGTGCGGCGCTCCACAGTAAAGCGCTGTACCCCAGGCCACAGGGCAACCAGCCCCATATGGCACCCAGCCCTAGCGCTTGGCCCAGGTTACGTACAGGGAGTAATCGCTTCGCCAAGGGTTGCAAGTAACGCCACAGGCCTCGGCCCGAGGCCTCAATGGCAGTCAGCCCATGCCACCAGCCCGCCAGATACAGCCCCATGGCAATGAGCAGCAGGGCGGCCAAGGTTCGTAAGGCGGCGATAACGGGCGTGTGGGCTACGACCAGGCCAAGGCTCCCGAGGATCAGCCCGGCCAGGGCATAGCTCAAAACCCGGCCCAGGCTGTAACCGAGCATCAGGGGCCAACGGCCGCGCTGGCCAGGGGCCGCCGCCAGGCTCAATGCTCCCATCAGGCCTCCACACATGCCCAGGCAATGGCCACTGCCTAGCAGGCCTAGCATAAAGGCGCTGACCAGCCCCGGCAGCCACTCAATCACCAGGTGTACCTTCTTTAGGCGCGTCTAGGTAATCGTCATCCAGCAGTAAGCGCCGGGCAGGGGTGTCCAGGTCGTCGTACTGGCCACTGCTTACGGCCCAGCAGAACAATCCTATAAGCAACGCTACCATAAGCAGGGCCACTGGGATCAAATAATACAAGGCAGTCATCGGCGCCCTCGCTCAGGCAGCAAGCGCATGGCGTTGAGTACCACCAGCAATGAACTGACAGACATGCCCAGCGCTGCCCAAGCCGGAGTGATCAGCGCAGTGGCGGCCAGGGGCAGCATCAGGCCATTGTACGCCATAGCCCAGGCCAGGTTTTGCCGGATGATGCGTCGGCAGCGAAGCGCCACGGCGAGCGCGTATGGCAGTATGGTCAGTTGATTGTTCAGCACCACGCCATCGGCCTGGGTGCGGGCGAGATCAGTCCCCTGACCCATGGCTATACCTATGTTGGCCTGGGCCAGCAGTGGAGCATCGTTGCTGCCATCGCCCAAGGCCAGCACGGTGCGACCCTTGGCTTGCAGCTGTTGCAGCAGGCGCAGCTTGTGTGCCGGCAGCAAGCCTGCATGAACGTTATCTATGCCCAGGGCCAGGCCCAGCCGCCCCACAGCGGGTGAGCGGTCGCCGGAGGCCATGATCACTTGCCAGCCCAGGCGCTTAGCCTGAGCAACTAGCGTTGCAGCATCCTCGCGTGGGCGGTCTTCCAAGCCGAACCAAGCCAGTGGGCCCTGGGTATCGGCCAGTAGTACCCATTGTTGCTCATCATCGGGCTGGGGAGGGGTAATGGCAGTGGCCAGGCCGCAAGCCCATGCCGGGCTCCCCAGACGCAGGTGGCGATCATCGACCAAGCCTTCCAAACCCTGGCCTGGGTGCGCTTGCACCTCTTCTGCCAACAGGGCAACCGGCTTGAATGCATGGCTCAGTGGGTGCCCCGAGCCTTGTTGCAGGGCACAGGCCAGCGTCAGGCACTGTTGTTCGGTGAGCTTGCCCAGTGCGCGCACACCGGTGAGGTAGGGCCTGCCCTCGGTGAGGGTGCCGGTCTTGTCCAGCAGTAGGGTGTCGATATGGGGCAGGGCCTCCAGTACATGGCCGCGCGTGATCAACAACCCGCGCCCTTGCAGGCAGGTGAGGGCGGCGGTAAGGGCCATGGGCGTGGCCAACGCCAAGGCGCAGGGGCAGGTACTGACCAGCAGGGCCAGCACTACCCAAGGGGCCTTGGCTGGCGCCAGCCACCCCCAGAGAGCACCCACCACCAGCGCTGCCACCAGCGAGACAAGCAGCAACGCTTTGGCCATACGGTCGGCCAGCTGCGCCGCTGCCGGCTTATGCTGCTGGGCGCCGCGTAGCAAGCGGGTGATGGCCGAGAGGCTGGTGTGCCCGCCTAACGCCTGAACCTGCAGGTGCAGGCGCTGATCCAGGTTCAGCGTGCCAGCGCTGACCAAACCGCCGGGGCCGCACGGCCGAGGTTTGAATTCGCCGGTAAGCAATGCTTCGTCTAGCCGCGACTGGCCTTCGACCACCACGCCGTCAGCAGGCACCCGCGTGCCAGGTGGTATCAGCACCTGATCGCCGAGGGCCAGCGCACTCACCAGTATCGGTGTGGCCTGGCCGTTGGCTTGCAGTTTCAGGCAGGTCGTGGGCAGGCGCGCTTCCCATTCGGCGCTGCCCTGGGCCGCGCGCTGGCACACCCGGGCCTGGAGGTAGCGGCCAGCTAGCAGGAAAAACGCGAACATGCTTACAGCGTCGAAATACAACTCGCCATGGCCAGTAAGGGTGGTATAGATGCCCGCCAGGTAAGCGCCGCCGATCGCCAGCCCGGCCGATACATCCAGGCTAACCTGGCCCGCGCGCAGGGCGCGGCTGGCGCCCTGGAAGATAGGCGCGCAGCTATAGAACACCACAGGCGTGGTGAGAAAGAACCCTGCCCAACGCAGAATCTCATGCAGCTCGGCGGTAAGGCCCAGGTTGAATTCCGGCCAGGTGGCCATGGTCGCCATCATGGTTTGGAACCACAGCAGGCCAGCGACCCCCAACCGTTTGAGTGCTTGTTTGGCCTCGTGTGCTTGGGCTTGGGCGGCCTCATCGGCCTGCCAGGGCCGTGCGCGGTAGCCAACGCGGCGCAGGTGTTCGAGGGCATCGCTCAAGGCCAAGGCCTCAGGCCGCCAAGCCAGGTGCAAGCGTCGTGCTTCCAGGCTTACCTGGACCTGCTCGATGCCGGGCAGGGCGTGCAAGCGCCGCTCGATCAGCCAAACACAGGCCGCGCAGTGCAAGCCTTCAACCGCCAGGTCGATGCTGGCCAGGCCCGCCACCTGGCTGATAAAACTGCCATAAAGGACTTCGGCGGGCAGTTCCTGGGCATCGCTTACCGGGATGCCTCGCGCGGGCACCCGGGGTGGCGAGCTTTCTCGGTGTTGGTAATACCGGCCCAGCCCAGCCTCGACAATGCTGTCGGCCACCAATTGGCAGGCGGCGCAACAAAAGACCCGACGCTCGCCTAGCAGCTCAAAGGCGTAGCGCTCGAGCAGTACCTCGGCGACAGGCCCCTGACAGTGGAAGCACAGTGCTCCACCGGTGACGCACGCCTGCACGCTCATGGCAGTGGCCCGGTGAATTGACTATCGACGTTCAACACGTGGCGAGCATCGTCACTGGCGGCCTGGAATATCAAGGCATGGCGGGCGGCATGCGCTGCCGGAAGGGCCAGCCGAATAACCTGTGCGCGCTCTTCATAAGGGGCCAAGCGCAGGTGGCTAGCGCCTTGCCAGGCCAGCTCAGCGGGGCCTGTGGCGGTAAGGGTATAGGTATGAGGGTGTCGATCTCTGTTCTTGAGGGTCAGGGTAAAGACATTTTCGACCCTGTCATCGCCAAGCGCTCGATACAGTTGGCGGTCCTTGCTCACGCTGAGCGAGAACAGCGGGCGGGTGGCCAAGCCATGGCCCAAGAAGGCCGCGCAGGCGAGCAACACCAGGCCATAACCGATAAGCCGTGGTCGCAGGCCACTCTTTTTAAGACCCGGCTGGCCGTAGGCGATCAGGCCCAGCGGGCGATGTAGCTTTGCCATTACGCCATTGCAGGCGTCTACACAGGCGCCGCAGGCGATGCAACCGATCTGCAAGCCTTGGCGAATATCGATGCCGGTCGGGCACACCTGCACACAGAGGGTGCATTCTACGCAATCGCCCTGCTCACTGGAGGGCCGCCCGGCACGGTACCGGCCACGCGGCTCGCCGCGCGCTGCGTGGTAGGTCACCACAGGGGTGTGTGGGTCAAACATCACCGCCTGGAAGCGCCCATAGGGGCACACATACACACACAACCTTGACCGGAACCACCCGACATTGCCATAGGTCGCCAGGGTTAACCCTATCAGCCAGGCCCAGGTGGCGTTGCCTGAGGCACCGCTGAGTAATTGACCCCACAACATTGGCCGAGGGATAAACAGCGCCACCAGGGTAAAGGCGGTGAGGGCGCTAAGGGCCAACCATAGTAGGTGCTTGACCGGCCACCACCCTTTGGCAGCGCGCTCGCCTGCCACGAACAGTGCTGTCCACAGGGTTTGCGGGCAGGCGTAGCCGCACCACACCCGGCCTGCCAATACCGTTACCCAGAACAGGCCGAAGGCCGCCACCAATAACACACCCGCCAGCAACCCCAGGTCTTCGGGCCAGAACCTAGCCCCTGCCAAGTGCAATTGCCGCCCAGGTACATCCAGCCATAGTAGAGGGGCGCCTTCCCAACGCAGCCAGGGCAGGGTGAAAAACAGCCCGAGCAGCCCCAGGCCCAGGGCGGTGCGCAGCTGTGTATAAGGCCCACTGACGTGCCGAGGCACGGCGGGGGTAACGTCCTTCAAAGGCACCAGGTTCATTGGGCAGGTTCGCCGGTGTCAGAGGGCGTTCGCGTGGGCTCACTGAGCGTCAGGCTCAGGCTAAGTACATAGGCCGCAAGCAAGTGAACCCGATCATCACCCATCAGCGGCGCCTGCGCGGGCATTTGGCCCTGGCGCCCGTCGCGGATGCTCATCAGCACCTGCTCGAAGCCTGCGCCGTATATAAAGCCTGCGGCCTGGGTAAGGTCTGGCGCGCCCATAAGGGGGTTGCCCTTGGCCTGTGGGCCGTGGCAGGCCACACAAAACTGAGCGTACAGGCGTTCGCCGTTGGCGGCGTCGGCACTGTGACCGCTAGCGGCGCGAGCATTTAATTGCAGCACATAAGCGGCCGCATCGCGGCTGCCTTGCTCGCCTAGCACTGCGCCCCAAGGCGGCATCACACCGAACCGCCCCTGGCCGATGCTGGCTTTGATGGCCGCCACGCTCGCGCCCCAGCGCCATACGTTATCGGCAAGGTTTGGAACGCCTGGCGCGCCTCGACCGTCCGCCCCATGGCAGGTTGCGCACTGGTTGGCGAACAACCGTGCGCCTGTGGTCAGGGCTTGAGGGTCCGTGGCCAGCGCTTCTACCGGCAGGGCCGCATAGCGCGCATAGAGTGGGGCGTACCGTGCCTCGGCCTGGGCCTGCTCCCGTGCCCACTGCTCGGCGCTGCTCCAACCTGCCTTGCCCTTAGTGGCGGGCCACAATCCACGCCAATTGCCTAGGCCTGGGTACAGCACCAGGTACACCACAGCGAACACCAGCGTTGCTACGAACAACCAGCGCCACCAGCGGGGCAGGGGGTTGTTGTGCTCTTCGATGCCGTCGAACCTGTGCTGGGTAGGCGTGCTGTCGCCTTGGGGTGGCGGGGGGCGGCCGCTGGCATGGAGCAACCAAGCCATGGCCAATAACGTGGTCAACGTCAGCACGCTGATATACAGGCTCCAGGCGCTACTCATGGGGGCAAGGCCCCTGCGGCTCATCGGCGAAAGGTAGCTGCGCCGCCTCGTCGAAACTCTGCTGCCGAGCGTTGCTCAGCGCCCAGATCAACAAGGCCACAAAGCTCACCCCTACCAGTAGCGTACCCAGGCCGCGCAAGGTGCCGATGTCCATGGTCAGGGCCTGCCTTTAATGGCGGTGCCCAAGCCTTGCAGGTAGGCCACTAGCGCGTCCATCTCGGTTTTGCCCTGTACCGCGGCACTGGCCTCGGCAATGTCGGCGTCAGTGTAAGGCACGCCCAACGCCCGTAAGGCGCGCAGCTTGCCTGGTGTTTGGCCAGGGTCCAGGGGCGTTTGCGCCAAGAAAGGATACGCCGGCATCACCGATTCAGGTACCAGGCTGCGGGGGGCTGCCAGGTGCGCCACGTGCCAGGCATTGGAGTAGCGACCGCCTACCCGGGCAAGGTCCGGGCCGGTGCGCTTGGAGCCCCAGAGAAACGGATGGTCCCAAGCGCTTTCTCCGGCCTCGGAGTAGGCACCATAGCGCTCGGTGTCCGCGCGCAGCGTACGGACCATCTGCGAATGGCAACCCACGCAACCATTGGCGATATATACATCGCGGCCTTCAACCTCCAACGCGCTACGCGGCTGCATGCCCGTTATGGGCTGGGTGGCGATGTCTTGGAAAAACAGCGGCACGATCTGGGTAAGCCCGCCCACGCTGATCGCCAGCACCATCATCAGGGCCATCAGGCCGATGTTTTTTTCCAGCCGCTGGTGGTTCACGCCCGTGCCTCCTGCCCAGGCGCCGCGCGTACGGTACGCCACAGGTTCCAGGCCATCACCAGCATGCCGCTGGCAAAACAGGCCCCGCCCAACAGCCGTACCTGATAACCCAGGCTGCTGGTTTGAACAGTTTGCGCGAAGGTATAGGCCAGGGTGCCGTCATCATTGACCGCGCGCCACATCAGCCCCTGGGCCAAGCCATTGACCCACAGCGCGGTTACGTAGAGCACGGTACCCACGCAGGCCAGCCAGAAGTGCGCGTGCATGGCCGTTACGCTGTACATGGCCGGTTTGCCAAATACCCGTGGGGCCATGTGGTAGGTGGCGCCGATGGTGATCATGGCCACCCAACCCAAGGCCCCGGAATGTACATGACCGATGGTCCAGTCGGTGTAGTGGGTCAGCGCGTTCACGGTTTTGATGGCCATGACCGGCCCCTCCAGGGTGGACATGCCATAGAACGCCAGGGCAACCACTAGAAAGCGCAGGATCGGGTCCGTGCGTAACGTATGCCAGGCCCCGGCCAGGGTCAGCATACCGTTGAGCATGCCGCCCCAACTGGGCACCCAGAGGATCACCGACATCACCATGCCAAGGCTTTGCGCCCAGTCTGGCAGGGCGGTGTAGTGCAAATGGTGCGGCCCAGCCCAGATGTACAGGGTGATCAACGCCCAAAAGTGCACGATGGACAACCGGTAGGAATACACTGGCCGCTCGGCCTGCTTGGGCACGAAGTAATACATCATTCCCAAAAAACCCGTTGTGAGGAAAAACCCAACAGCGTTATGCCCGTACCACCACTGGATCATCGCGTCGGTGGCGCCGGCGTAGAGGGAATAGGATTTGAACAGGTTGACCGGTAAGGCGAGGTGATTGACCACATGCAAGATGAGCATCACCACAATGAACGCCCCGTAAAACCAGTTCGCCACGTAGATATGGCGTACCTTGCGCGCCAGGATGGTGCCGAAGAACAACCAGGCATAGGCCGCCCAAACCACCGCCAGCAGTAGGGCGATGGGCCACTCTACCTCTGCGTACTCTTTGCTGGTGGTATAGCCCAAAGGCAGGGTGATCACGGCCGCTACCAGCACCGCCTGCCAGCCCCAGAATACGAATTGCGCCAGGGCGTCGGACACCAGCCGCGCCTGGCAGGTGCGCTGCACCACATAGAGTGAGGTACCGAACAAGGCACAGCCGCCGAAGGCAAAGATCACCAGGTTGGTATGCAAGGGCCGCAGGCGACCGAAGGTGGTCCAGGGCAGGGCGAGGTTCAACCCTGGCCACACCAGTTGCGCGGCGATAAATACCCCCACGGCCATGCCCAGGATGCCCCAAATCACTGTTGCCACGGTGAACTGGCGCACCACCTGGTAGTTGTAAACCGCGGGGTGTTGCGTGGGATTCATAAAGGGTTCCGGCGTCAAACTGAAACGGCGGGCGGCAGTGTGGGGGAAGGCGTTTCACCGTGCAATGCGACCAGGCGCCTCGTAAGCGCCATGGCGCGGCGCGGCGGGCTCAGGCACAGTGGGAATTTTGTTACGGAGGATGTCCAGTGAACGAAGAATGGGCTGAGCGGGTTCAAGAAAACGGCTGGTTGTGGGATAGCGCCATTAGCGAGGCCAGTGAGGACGAACGTATTTGCCTAATCCTCGCCCACGGTGCCGGCGCGCCCATGGATAGCCCCTTTATGAACACCCTGGCCGGGCTGTTGGCCAAGGGCGGGGTAGACGTGTTGCGTTTTGAGTTTCCCTACATGGCCTTGCGCCGAGAAGGGGGGAGCAAACGACCACCCAATCCCACCCCGCGGTTGTTGGAAAAGTGGCGAGAAGTCTACGCCCTGGCCCGCATGGTGGTGCCCGGGCGCCTGGCTATCGGTGGTAAATCCATGGGCGGGCGCATGGCCAGTTTGCTGGCCAACGAGCTGGGCGCCGATGCCTTGGTGTGCCTGGGGTACCCGTTCTATGCCGCCGGTAAACCGGACAAGCCCCGGATTGAACACCTGGCTGAGCTGCAGGTGCCAACGTTGATCATTCAAGGGGAGCGCGACGCCCTGGGCAACCTCGCCACTGTGGAAGGTTATAGCCTGCCTTCGGCGGTGGAGCTGTACTGGCTGACCGCCGCGGACCACGACCTAAAGCCCTTGAAGGCCTCAGGTTTTACCCATCAACAACACCTGGAAACCGCCGCTGACCGTATCTGCGCGTTTTTGTAATGACGTGTGGCAGAGAGGCCAGGCGGACCTCTTTCGCGAGCTTTGCTCGCTCCTACAGTGTGAACTGCGCCCCAAAACCTGGACAGTGATCGTTAAGCCGTTTGAGCCTGGGCCCTGTACGCTACAGGGCTTAGGTC